>JBBQFU010000131.1:0-23780 GCA_038322185.1 Haliangiales bacterium | reverse complement strand
TAAGGGGAACCACTTGGAACCGCGTTATTGCTCAGGTTTTTGACCACTGGTTCCGGAACCACTGGATCCGGATCCAGCCCCGCCACCGGATCCGCCGATAAGTCATCGACATCAAAGGAACCGTGCTGGTTCCGGGCTGGTTCCGGAACCGCCGGATCCGGGTAACTTTCGCCCTCCGAGACGGAGGCGCGGATCCGCCCCGGATCAGCCCCTGAAGTAGGGGATCGGCGTCGTGTACGACCGCGTCAATTGCGGTCGCAAGGCGGATCACTTCGCGCCGATCGGAACCACTGGAGCGGGCTGTCTCGAATCCAGCGGGCGACCGGTGCGGTAACGCGACACCGTGTGCATCAAGTCGAGTGCTTCTTCGCGCGATTCCGCGAATTCGCGAACTAACGCGTCGTGCAGGTCCAGGGTTACGCCGATTTCTCCGGCCTTGAATCGCGAGAGCACGCTGTGGCTGAAGGGTTTTGCGCGCTTGATCTGCCGCTGGAGATCCTTGCCGAGCTCGGTGAGGTTGCGGCCGCTGCGCTTGTCCTCCTCCAGCAGCTCGCGCGCGGCGGCGAGCCACCATTCGCTAACCGGGATCTCAGGACTTCTCACCGCCAAGTGTTCAACTCTATTGTCTATCGACGTGTGGTGTGCGCACGGCGCTTGACCGTGTGTCGTGCGCACAAGTAGAAGTGAGGTGTGCAGCTTCACGAGCAGATCGCAGCAGCGTTCGAGAAGACGGGGTGGTCGGTCGCGGAGCTGCTCGGGAAGAGCGGGCTCGACATGGACCGCTCCCAGCTCAGCCGGAAGTTGTCCGGTCACCAACCGATGCGGACGCGCGAGGCGCAGGTCCTCGTCGATACCCTGCGCAGGAACGGCATCGAGATCACGATCGTCTGGCCGGCTGAGGCCGACACCGACGAGACCGCGGCGTGAACCGCCTACCGGTCATACAGGCGATCGGTCTCGTCGGCGTATCGCTTGTAGGCGATCCCCAGCAGCACGCCCAGCACGATGGCCGGGATCACCCAGTGCAGCAGGAAGCTCTTTCGCTTCGGTTCATTCCCCATTTTTCAACGGTAAGCGGGAGCGATTCCGCTGTCTGCGTTTCGGTGCATGCGCCGCGGACTGCACGCGACTGCACCGGGATCACGGAGGTTTTCACATGGTGACCGCACGCCGCTCGCCCGCGCAAACTTCGATGGATGTCGACGATCCGCGCGAGACCGAGCGCGAGTTCGAAGCCGAGGCCTCGGCCGATCACGTGCTGCTGATCAAGGTGCTCGCCGCGTGTCGCGCCGTCGCGCTCACGCTGACCTACGACAAGGCGGCGAACGCGCTCGACGGAATCTGGGCACGACACGGCCGGCCGGTGTCTCCGTCCTTCCTGCGTGCCGCCCTCAACCCGGAGGGTGAGACCCGATCCTACTTCCGTCTGGAATGGGTGTTGTGGTTCGCCCGGCAGAGTGAAGAGGTCGCCGACCTCGTGGAATGGGTGTTGTGGTTCGCCCGGCAGAGTGAAGAGGTCGCCGACCTCGTGCTCGAGATGGGCGGCCGCGGCACGCCGAAGAAGACACCAGAGGAGGAGCTGCGCGACCTCAAGGAGCTGATGCGGCGCGAGCTCGGCACCACAGCGAACAAGCTCATCCGCAAGGCCGAGGCGATCTAGGTGGCCGACGACGACACCGCACGGCGCGGGCTTGCGCGGAATCTCACCGCGCGTCTGCATGCGTGCAGCCACGACGAACTGCGCGTGATCGACGTGATCCTCACGCGACTCGAGGGTGGCCGCGAGCAGTACGGCGAGCTCGACCTCTCGAAGCCGCGCGACTGGCGGCGCGAGCGCGCCGAGGAGATCATCGACGCGGCGTTCTACGAGGCGTGCGAGGTGCTGTGTGCGCGTGACGTCAAGCTGCGCGCGATCGCGGAGAGACCGGTCGACGAGCACGTCGACCTCCTGGACGAGCACGGGTCCCAGCAGTGAACAACGGAGTCGAGTACACGATGCGCACGCCATGTCCCGATTGCCGCGGTGTCGCCGGTCGCATCGAGAAGAACGGGACTGATGCAGTCCTCGCGTGACGATATTCGGCGTTTGCTCTCGCTCGTGGCGCGACCTGGTGACGTGTTTGAGCTGAGAGGGCTCTCGAAGGGGAGATCAACGCCGTTCGTGATGTCCGGCTACTTCAACGACATGGCGGCGCTCGCCGATGTAGCAGCGGAGCGATCAGGTAAGGACGATGGAGTCTATTTTTCCATCAACCCGGTCAACCCTGCGTTGCTCTCTCGCGCGCCAGCGAACCGCGTGCGCCAAGCTGGTAACGGCGACACCACGAGCGATCGCGACGTACCCACGCGCCGACATCTGTTGGTCGACGTTGACCCCGTGCGGCCGACTGGCATCTCTTCGACCGACGAAGAACATGTCGGATCGATTGCCCTCGCCGACCGCATCGCCGACGAGCTCACTAACCTGGGCTGGCCAGAACCGATCCGCGCCGACTCCGGCAACGGCGGACACCTGATATACGCGATCGATCTGCCGGTAGGCGATGGCGAGCTCGTGAAGCGCGTGCTCGCCGAGCTTTCGCGGCGCTACACATCGCCCGAGCACAAGGTCGACGAGAAGGTCTTCAACCCGGCGCGCATCTCGAAGATCTACGGCACGCTCACGCGCAAGGGCGAGAACACCAGCGACCGACCCCATCGCCTCGCGCGCATCATCCGCGCCCCCGAGGCGCTGCATGTCGTCACGCGCGAACAGCTCGAGGCGTTTGGGGGGCGGACGAACGCCTCCGCGAAGGCAACGAACGGATCCGGGCCGCAGCGCGAGCGCAGCTTTGCGTCGCGCACGGACCAGCCACGGTTCGACCTCGACGCGTGGATCGGCGAATACCTCCCCGACGCCATCGCGCAGCCGTGGAGCGAGGGGCGCAAGTGGCTGCTTCCGGTCTGTCCGTTCAACGACAGCCACAACCGGCGCGAGGCGTACATCGTCGAGAAGCACGGCGGGATGATCGCAGCGGCCTGTCAGCACGAGTCGTGCTTCAAGTCGTGGCGCGAGCTTCGCCAGCGGTTCGAGCCGGAGGCGTACACGCGCAACGGCAGCAACGGCAGCAACGGCAGCAACGGCAGCAACGGCAGCAACGGCAGCAACCATCGGCTCACGGATCGCGAGCCGCCTCCCGAGGTCCTGTACGAGGACGAGCGCTACACCGCCGAGCTCGATGCCTTCGCAGATCGTGACCGCGAGCCTGCTAGCTCGAAGCCGACGGAACCCAACGTCCGTTTGATCACCATCA
This sequence comes from Haliangiales bacterium, assembly GCA_038322185.1. Lineage (GTDB taxonomy): Bacteria > Myxococcota_A > Polyangia > Haliangiales > Haliangiaceae > JABFXX01. The sequence continues at coordinate 20,487 of JBBQFU010000131.1, read as the reverse complement.
GCGAAGCGCTCGATGACCTCGCGAGCTTCGCGCACATGCCGATCTTCGAGACGCCGTTCCCAACCCTCAACGAGGCGATCGGCTTCGGGGGACTCATCGGGTCCCAGGTCTACACCGTCGCCGCGGGTACCGGACGCGGCAAGACGTCGTGGGTGGCCGGGCTTGCCACCCACGTCGCGCGAACGCACCCCGTCATCGTCGCGACGTACGAGATGAAGCCCGGCTACTTCATCGCGCGCACGGCCGCCGGTCGCCTCGGAGTCCACTCGAACGCGATCCTGCGCGGCGGCGTGGAGATGCAGCGCGTGAAGGACGTGATGCCCTACCCGGATCTGTTTCTCATGCGCAAGCCCTCGCTGCGCGAGTTGCGCGCCGGCGTCGAACACGTGACCCGCCGCTACGGACGACCGCCGCTGCTCGTCGTCGACTACCTGCAGAAGCTCGCCGACGAGATCGCCGCAAAGCAGGCGAAGCCAGACCTGCGCATGGCGACGTCTGAAGCATCGGCGACGCTCCTCGATATCGGCGAGACCACGGGCGCCGCGATCATCGCGGTGTCGTCCATCGGTCGCGGCAAAGGCAAGATGATCGGCGCGCCGCGCAAGCTCGACCCGTACGATCTCGTCGAGGTCGCCAAGGAGTCTGGCGCGGTCGAGTACGACGGCGCGGCGATGATCGTCCTGTCGCTGACGAAAGACTACGACGAGAGCGAGCGATGGGGCCGCGAGCGCATCGGCACGATGACGCTCGCGAAGGCGCGCTTCGGCGAGGAGTGCCACATCGACGCGCGTTACAACGGTCCGCGCGGCTGGTGGAGAGACGTCGGCCGTGCGGCCGAACGCGAGGCGAACACGGCCGAGATGGACGCGATCGCGTCGAAAGTGCTCTCTCCACGTGACGCGATCCTCGATGTGCTGCGCGTTCACGGACCGCAGTCGTCCAAGAGGAAGCTCGCCGAGAAGACGAAGAAGAACCGCGAAGCCGTGAACAAGGAAGTGGACGCGATGATCAAGGACAAGGTCCTCGTGAAGGAGGGTCTGGTGATCCGCCTGGCGACCGCAGATGACGCGGTCGTACACGACGCCGATCCCCTACTTCAGGGGCTGATCCGCGCCTCCGTCTCGGAGGGCGAACCGTGATTCAGCTCGGACTCGAGTTACCCGGATCCAAGCTCTGCTGCGCCACAGCTCCGCAGCCAGAGGACGGAACGAGGAGGTCGGGATCAGCGAACGGCGTCCAGTTACGCCCGTACCAGACCGCCGCGGTCGAAGCAGTCGAACGCGAGTTCGCTGCCGGGAAGAAGCGCACGCTGCTCGTGCTGCCGACCGGATGCGGCAAGACGGTCGTGTTCTCCGAGGTCGCGGCGCGCGAGGTCGCGGATGGCGTGCGCGTGCTCGTGCTCGCTCACCGTGCAGAGCTGCTCGAACAGGCGAATAACAAGCTCCGCGCCGCGGGCGTGCATGCCGAGATCGAGCAGGGGCAGCGACGCGCGAGCTCGCGAGCGCCGGTGGTGATCGCGTCGGTGCAGACGCTCCGCGGCAAGCGGCTCGAGCGGTACGCGCGCGACGCGTTCGGGCTGATCATCGTCGACGAGGCGCACCACCGGATCGCGAAGAGCTACGGTGCGATCGCGGATCACTTCGTGACCGCGCGCGAGCTCGGCGTGACCGCGACCGCCGACCGCGCCGACGGTGCGGGGCTCGGCAAGGTCTACGAATCGGTCGCGTACACGTACGAGATCCGCGCGGCGATCCGAGATGGCTTCCTCGCACCGATCCGTGCGCGGCGCATCCTCGTCGACGGCCTCGACCTGTCGGCGGTCCGGACGCATCACGGCGACTTCGACCAGGGCGAGCTCGCGCAGGTGTTCGTGGACGAGAAGGCGCTGCATGGCGTCGTCGCGCCGCTGATCGAGCTCGTCCAACGCCGGCGCACGCTGGTGTTCGCAGTCGACGTCGCGCATGCCCACGCGCTCGCCGACATGATCAACCGCTACAAGCCGGCATCGGCGATCGCGATCGATGGCAGCGCCAAACCCGCCGAGCGTGAGGCCGCGATCTCGCTGTTCCGCGCCGGCACGTTCCAGTTCTTGGTGAACTGCGCGCTGCTAACCGAGGGCTTCGACGCGCCGAGCATCGAGTGCGTGGCGCTCGTGCGGCCGACGCAGAGCCGCGCGCTGTACTGCCTGTCGGCGGACACGCAGGTGCTGACTCCCGACGGATGGATGGGACCGGATGACGAGTTCGTAGAGGCGTACGAGTTTGACACCGAGACCGCAGAGGTCCGCCGGTCGCCTGTCATCGGGCGAGTTGATCGTCCGCGCGAAGCCGAGGAGCGGTGGGTCAGATTCGACGGCGCGCAGCTCAGCCTGTCGGTGACTGACGGCCACCGGATGGTGTGGCGCGGTCGCGAGGGGAGAGCACACCGCCCCAGCCCGTGGCGCATCGCAACCGCCCTCGAAATGGCGCAGCAGTCGGACGCGGTGGAGATTCCCGTCGCAGGTTGGGAACACGCTCAAGGAGTGGGGGCCAGCGATGACGAGATGCGGTTCCTCGGCATTGTGATGACCGATGCGTCGATCGGCCGAAACGGGCAGATCACGATAACGCAGTCGCAATCGAGCCCTGTTCTGCGCGAGATCCGGCGCGTCCTGGTCTCCGTCGGCGTGAAGTTCACCGAGCGTGTCATCGACCGCCGAGGGAGGGGCAACAACTTTGAGCCCACAGCACCGACCGTGCTGTTCACGATGTCTCGCGGACGTCCTCGGCGCACGGACAAGCACCTCTCGGGCTGGGGCGTGTTGCGTGTTGCAAAGCTCGTCGGAAAGGAGTGGACGCCGCTTTTTGAAGCAATGTCATCACGTGAGCTCCGCTGTCTCCTCGACGGAATGCACATCGGGGACGGCTGCAAGAATCGCCGGCAGGGATGGAAGATCGCGACGGCCAGAATCGCGACCGCAGAGCGCCTGCAATCGCTGTGTATCCGACGCGGACTCGCGGCGATCATTCTGCAGGCGGCGGGCCGGTGCGTGTACTTGTCCGTGCAGGACCGGCAAGCGCGCACGGTGCCAACATCGAGGGCTGACCGTCCAAACCTACGCGTCGAGCGCGGCGCACCTGGCGAGCGGGTGTGGTGCATCACCACGAACGCGGGGACCGTTATCACGCGACGCCGAGGCCGCGTCGCCGTACTCGGTAATTGCCAGATGATCGGCCGCGGCACCCGGCTCCACCCGGGCAAGACCGAATGCTTCGTGCCGGACTTCGTCGGCAACACGCGGCATCGCTTGGTGGGACCGGTCGACATCCTCGCCGGCGGTGACCTGCCCGACGACGTGCGAGCGGTCGCCGAGGAGATCCTGCGCGAGGAGCCGCAGCTCGCGATGGATGACGTACTCGCGCGTGCTGAGGCGCAGGCCGCCGCGTCGCGCGCGAAGTTGGCGCTCGTCGCGCTGGTGTTCTACCGCGAGCGCGAGGTCGACCCCTTCCTCGGCGATCACATGCCCCCGATGGATCCCGACTCGCCCGCATGGCGCGAGCCCGCGACCGAGAAGCAGCTCGCCGCGCTCAAGGATGCCGGCTTGAGCGTGCCGCCGGCGGGCTTCAGCAAGGGCGAAGCATCGCGGATCCTCGACGGCGTCGCTGCTCGGCGGAAGGCCGGGCGCGCGTCGATCAAGCAATCGCGGCTGCTCGAGCGGCTGGGCTTGAACACGGACGGCATGACGTCCGCGCGAGCTCAGCAGCTCATCGGCGCCGCGAGCGCGCGCGGGCCTGGCGGCTTCCGCCCGTTCAATTTCATCCACGAGCCCGAGGCCCGACGAGGAGGGAAGCGATCGTGAAGGAGGTCAATCTCGCAGATCTGCAGGCACTGGTAGCGAAGCTCGAGCAGGAGCGGGACAGCGCAAAGGCGCTCGTCAAGGAGCTCCGTCGCAAGCGCAGCAACGTCAACGGCGGCTCGAAGGAGATCGACCGCGGCACGTGGTGCACGCCCAAGGATTGGGCGGAGCGCGTCGGGCCTTGGGACCTCGACGCGTTCTCGAACCCGCGATCGCAAATCGTCGCCGAGACGGCGTGCATGCTCGAGCGCGGCGACGATGGCCTCGCGGGCCCGCGGCGCGGCGAGTACTTCGTCAGTCCGCAGCACGGGCGCGAAGCGATCCTTGTGCCTGGTGAGCAGCCGCGCTTGCCCACCGCGGGCGGACGGAAGCGCGCGACCGTCGACACTCGGTTCTGGGGCCAGCCACCGTACGAGCTCGTCGACAAAGCGCTCGAGCACTACGGCCATACCCGCTTCTGCTTCCTGCTGCGCTTCGATCCGTCGACGCAGTGGTTCATCAAGCTGTACCGCCTCGCGCGCCTCGTGTGCGTGCCGCGCGGCAAGCGCATCCAGTTCGAGCCGCCGCCGGGCGTGAAGGCGAGCAATAACCCCTACCCGCACGCCCTTTACTACGCACGCGAGGAGGACGCCACGCCGGCGGTCCTGCGCGCGTGCATCGCATGGAGAACGAACAGTGGCCACGAGCGCTGAGCGCTGAGCGCTCGCGTCGGTGGCGCCAGGCCAATCCAGACCGGGTTCGCGCCGCGGACCGCGTGCACAGCATGACGAACCACCCACAACAGCAACTGCTCAAGGACGAGGAATAGACATGGCGAGACGACAACTTCAAATCGCGGGCACCGAGCGCACCGAGATTCCCGCGATCGAGAAGGCGGCCGAGGCCTTTCGAGAAGCGTGCGTGGAGTACGCGGAGGCGAACAAGGTACGCACGACGAAGAAGATCGAGCTCCTGCTCGTCATGGCGTCCGAGAAGGTGAAGCTTCACCGGTATCAGGACGAGAACGGTGAGGAGATCGAGGTCAAGCTCGAGGACGCGCCGACGGTGAAGCTGCGCAAGACCGGCGAGGCCGAGAGCGACATCGGCGACGGCGTGCCCAGCAACTCGAACGGCGTCGCGTCGGACTCGGTGCCGTCGGGCCTGATCGCGCAGGCGATGAAGGATCAACAGGATGCCGGCGTCGAGGTGGACGGCGAGGGTGATGTGATCGTGCCCGACGAAGCCGCGCCAAAGAAGGGCAAGCGGAAAGGAAAGAAGTCGTGAGCGAGTCGCGCTGTCAGTGCAGCGTGTGCAGCACGCCGATCGTGCGCAACGGCGAGGGCTGTACGCTGCGCACGTTCTGCACGCTGAAGCACGGGCACGACGGCGCATGCGTGGAGGTACCGCGTCGCGAGTACACGGCGTCGAACTTCGAGGCCGCGGTGAAGCGGTGATCCTCGCCGTCGACGGCGGGCTCGCGACGTGCGGCTGGTCGGTGATCGATCCGCGCGCGCCGGTGCGCGTGCTCGATCTCGGGACGCTCGTGCAGCCGGCCGATTCGAAGGCGAAGAAAGCGACCGACCGCGTGCGACGCGCGCGTGAGCAAGGCGAGCTGTTCGCGCGGCTGATCACCGCGCACAGCATCGGCGTGATCGGTGCCGAGACGATGAGCTTCGCGCCGCGAGGATCGGCCGCCGGCAAGGTCGGCATTGGTCTCGCGTGGGGCGTGCTCGTCGGCCTCGCGTCCGCGTTCGGCTTGCCGCTGCTCGACGTCACGCCGAAGGACTGGCAGCACGCGGTGGCCGGCGATGGTGCGTGCTCCTACGACGTGCTGTTCGAGCAGCTCAGCGCCTTCGTGATGCACGAGCGCAACGCGAGCGTGCACTGCACGCTGCTCGCGATCCCGAAGGCTCAGAGAAACCACGCGATCGATTCGGTCGGTGTCGGTCTCTTCGTCGCGCTGCGGCGGATGAGTTCGCGTCCGCCGACGACGAGAAAACATGTAACCCAGCAAGGAGAGAGATCGCATGACGTGTGAACCCAGGCCGGAAGTTTTTAGAGCCCTTTTTCCCCGAGTGATCGCTGGGGCTGTCGAGGGGGACCCCCGATATTTTCTCGGGTCGCGAGGTGACGCGTGAAGATCGGAGACGTTGTGCGTCTCAAGACCATCTCGAACACACCTCGAATGGTCATCGAGGCGGTTCGTCCGTTCGGCCCTGAACCCGCACGCATCGACTGCGCATGGTTCGACAAGAACGAGGTGTTGCATCGGGACACGTTCGACGACGAAGTCCTCGCGCCTGCTAGTGCGAGGGACCGCCCTGTCACCATGCCCCTTCCTCCAGGGGTGATGCGATGAGCCAGTCCTTCGTAACCTCAGCACGCTCGAACGGTTCGTCGAAGAAGAGCACCTGTCGCAAGTGCAACCGCACCATCTTCGTCGTGAAGAACAGCGAAGGTGCGCTCCTCGAGCTCGACACCGACCTGATGAACGTCGTCGTGGGGCAAGTCGCCGCCAATGGCGAGATGGTGTTTGCGCGTCGCGTGCATGGTGAGCTGTGTGCCAGGTACGTCGTGGAGAACGATAAGGCCGAGTACCGGCGCACCATGAAGCTGAGCAAGCTCGCGAAATAGGGGGTGTGGTGCCCGAGCTCGCGAAATAGGGGGGTGTGGTGCCGAAGCAGCCCAAGACGAAGGCCGAGTTCGAGGACGCGCTGAAGGACACGACGGCTGCGCTCGCCAAGGTGACAGCGCAGGTCACGAAGCTGCAGCACGACCTCGCGTCAGCCAAGGCACGGAACCCACCCGCGGCCGCGCCACCGCAGACGCTCGCCGATCTCGGGCCGCCGCCGGCGGACGCGCTGCTCGCGAACAAGTGGGCGCACAACGCGATGCTGTTTGCGCTCCACGACGTCGCCACCGACCAGAACATCAGCGCGCGCGAGCGCCGCAAGGAGATGCGCACCATCGCGGCGTCGATCGCGAAACTGACCCCGACCGCGGAGATCCAGGAGGGCGTCGAGATCGTCCGCCGGTCGCGCGAGGACATCGAACGGAAGCGCGCACGCGGCGCGACGCTCGAGCCGAGGCCGAAGCGTGGGTAGAGCGTTCAACGTCCGCGACGCGGTCTACAAGCTGCGTCGCGAGCAGGACCTCGCCGGCGAGCGCTTCGTCGACCTGCGCCTCGACTTCGAGCTCGAGGGCGAGATCCTGTACTCGGTCGGCGACCGCTGGGACCGGCGCCTCGACGACTACGACGGCGAGACCGAAGTCGGCGTGGTCGTGCGCATGCACCCGGGCCAGCGGCGGGCGATCGAGTGGTTCAAAACCTGGATGGAGGCGCACGCCGAGCGGCGCCGAGCTCCGCCGCCGATGCCCGAGCTCGACGGCCAGGCCTTCGAGGTCGACAGCGACCCATCGCGCGTCTACTCGGCGCTGTTCGCGGGCGGCCGGCGTGGCGGCAAGACATGGATCGCCGTCGCGCTCGCGGTGGCCTACGCGATCCGGTTCCCCAGCGCGATCGTCTGGATCGTCTCGCCGAGCCACGAGAAGCACGACGAGATCCGGCGCTACATGCAGGGCTTCCTCGCGGAGCAGTGGATCGATCGCGAGACCGCATCCGAAGGGTGGGACCTCTGCAATGGGTCGCGGCTCATGCTCAAGAGCGGCCACGATCCCGATGGCCTCAAGGAGGGCAAGGCTGACTTCGTCGTGCTCAACGAAGGTCAGAAGATGGCCGAGCGCGTCTTCATCGTCGCGCGCGGCGCGATCGTCGACAGTGCGGGTTGCGTCCTCGTCTGCGCGAATCCGCCGGTCGAGAAGAAAGACCAGCAGTGGGTCGCCGACTTCGCGGCCTCGGCCGCGGCGGGCAAACGGGCAGCGATCTACATCGCGTTCAACCCGCTCGACAACCCGCACATCGATCGCGCCGCGCTGCTGTCGCTCGCGAACGAGCTCGACGAGCGCACCGCCGCGATCGAGATCTTCGGCGAGTTCCGCGGCCCGAAGGACGCCGTCGCGCACAACTGGCTGCGGCTCTACAACGAGATCCCGGTCCCGCCGAACTACATCGACGTCACCACGAAGTTCCTCGAGCAGATCGGCGAGGGCGCCAACATCGACCACCTGGTCGGGCTCGACGTGCAACGCATCCCGTACATCGGCGGCCCCTGGTACAAGTTCTTCGTCCCGCCCGGCGTGTTCCCGACCCTCGACACCGTGCTCGCGTGGATCGTCGGCGAGACCGTGCTCGAGGGCGGCGACGAGGTCGAGTTCTGCGACGGCCTGCGCGAGGCTGGGCTCGACCCCGAGTCGACGCTCATCGTGTGCGATGCGACGGCCGAGTACCAGCACAGTCGCCGACGCCTCACCGACGAGGTCCCACCCGAGTGGCACGGTCGCGGCTCGTGGTCGATCATGCGCGCCGAGGGCTATCGCCGCATCGTCGCGCCCGACCGGAAGATGCGGAAGAAGAACCCCGCGATCCAGGATCGGATCCGCGCGTTCACCTCGATGATCTGCTCGAAGGGCGAGCGCCGGCTGTTCGCCGATCCCACGAAAGCACCGAAGACCTGCGAGGCGATCCGCGAGTGGCGCCAGGTCCACGGCGCTCCGAGCCGCACCGATGATCAGGCGCATCTTGGGGACGGCGTGAGCTACCCGATCATCCGCATCTTCCCGCGGCGCTTGCGTCCGGAAGCGAAATCGGGCAACCCGCGCCCAGTGCAAGACCCGGTTGCGAGCAGAGTGGACAACGTGATCGCCATGCCGGCGCGCACGTCCGACCTGCGCATCACGCCCGCGCGTCGCGGATCTCGCACCCGCGGGCTGTGACGCGATCGACCGCGGCCCTCAAGGTCGTCGGCAAAGAAGCGATTCCGCCGACGCCGCCGATCGCGGCGATCGTCAAGCGGATGCAACCCGCGCGGAGCGACACGTACAACTCGCATCCCGCCGTCGGGCTCACCGCCGAGGGGCTGATCGGGATGTACCGCGAGGCCGAGCGCGGCTATCCGGTGCGCCAGTACGACTGCTTCGACGACATGATCGAGGTCGACGGCCACCTCCGCGGGCTCATCGGCGGCCGCGTCGATGCCGTTGCCGGCTGCGACTGGGTGGTGAAGCCGGGCCGCGACGACGCCGCGAGCCGCAAGGCCGCCGACGCGCTCGACGACCACCTTCGACATCGCGTCGACATGAAGGCGCTCCTCGAGCACCAGCTGATGGCGCCGCACTACGGCCTCGCGCTGACGAACATCGTCTGGGGCGAGGTCGACGGCTACATCTCGCCGGTCGAGCTCGTGCACGCCGCGCATCGTCGCTTCGCCTCGCCAGCGCCCGACCGCGCGAGCGAGATCTGGCTCCTGAAGGGCGACACGGCGCGCGACCTGGTCGCGCTCGACCCGGGCTGCTGGATCGTGAACCGCTACCGCCACCGCAACCCGTGGGCGGCCGGCCTCATGCGCACCGCCGCGTGGTGGGCGATGTTTAAGCGCTGGTCGATCCGCGACTGGCAGGTCTTCGCCGAGATGTTCGGCATCCCGCTCGTGATCGGCTTCTACGACGAGGGCGCTGGCGAAACGTCGCGCGTGGCGCTCGAGGAAGCGGTCCGGTTGATCGGGAAGGACGGTTACGCCGTGCTCTCCGACCTCGTCGAGATCGTGATCAAGGAGTCGGCGCGCGGCGGCGACTCGTCGACGGTCTACCCGAAGATCGCGGACCGTTGCGACGCCGAGATGAGCAAGCTCATCGCGGGCTCGACGACCGCGACCGATACCGGTGGCTCCGTCGGCAGCTACAACCTCGGCAGCGTCCACGAGTCGCGCGCCTACAAGCTATCGCTATCCGATGCGCGTGGGTTCGAGCAGTCGGTGCGCCGCGACCTCGCGACGCCGTTCTGCATCTTCAACGGCTTCGATCGCGCGGCACCGCCGCGCGTCCGCGTGCAGATCACCCGCGACTCGCTCGAGCGCGCGAAGACCCTGCAGATCGTCGGGCAGATCGTCCCGCTCGATCCCGACCAGATCTACGAGGAGTTTTCGCTCCGCGTTCCGCGGCCGGCCGCTGGCGTGATGATGCCGGCCAAGGCGCCGGCCGGAGGACCGTCATGAAGTTGGACACGCGCGCCGTGGCGTGCGCATCTTCGTTCGAGATCGGCGAACTGACGTTCCTCGAGGTCGTCGGGATCGACGCGAAGCTCCTCGCCTCGGGCAAGCTCGACGCCGACCAGAAGAAGATCATCATCGAGGCCGTTCGCTCGGGTAAGCACGTCGAGCTCTCGGTGCAGGCCATCACGTTCCGGCAGAAGGACGGCGAGCCGAACCGCAACTTCCTGCGGTTCAAGACCGAGAGGTTGGCCGCGATCGCGGAATCGTTCGTCGGCAAGCCCGTGCTGCTCGACCACAACAAGTGGGAGCAGTCGGCGCGCATGGGCACGATCACAGCGTCCGAGGCCGTGCAGATCAACACCTGGACCGCCTTCCGCCAGACGCTGCGCTTCGTGAAGCCGCACGCCGTCATCTCCGTCCTCGACGGCACGATCGACGCGTACTCGATCGGCTGGGATCCGAGCGGCAAGATCCTCTGCACCGCGCACCAGAGCGACGTGCGCGGCAAGGGTCGCTGCGGCTGCTGGCCCGGCGACAAGGTCGAGCTCGACGGCAAAACCGTCGTCGCCGAGTACGAGTGGCAGTCGACCGAGGGCCTCGAGACGAGCGCCGTCAACACGCCGGCGGTCACCGGCACCAAGAACGAGGACGTGCGTACCGCCCTCGCCGCAGAACTTTCCCTCTCACCCTCCTCACCCTCCATCGCTGACCCCGCACCCAAGGAACTGTCTATGAAGAACGTGAACGCCATCCTCGGCCTCGCGGCCGAAGCGCCGGAGGAGAACGCCGTCCGGATCATCACCGAGCTCCGCAACGGCCGCATCGCCGCGGAGCAGGAGCGCGACACCGCGCGCACCGAGCTCGCCGTCGCCGCCGGCAAAATCACCACGCTCGAGGCGGGCGTACTCGGCGTGCAGGTCGAGTCGCTCATCGAGGGCGCCTACAAGAGCGGCAAGCTCCGCATGGGCCGCGCCGAGGACGGCAAGGCCGTGCCGTCGACGAAGGAGGCACGCCTCAGACGCATCGCGAAGGAGGACGGCGTCGCCGGTCTCCGCGCCGAGCTCAACGACATGGAAGTCGTCGTGCCGCTCAACAAGCGCCAGATCGACGACAAGGAGACGCCGCGCGAAGCAGGTCCGGGCAAGGAGGCGGCGCTCGCCTCGACCGCTGCGCAGCTCGGCCTCAAGACCGAAGACCTCACGGCTTTCTACAACGAGGAGGGCTAGCGCCATGGCCGCGACCACCCAAGACCGCAACACCCCCGCCCACAAGATCGAGCGCCAGATCGTGCTCGATCTGGCGAACGGGCCCGACATCCCGGCCGGGGCGATCGTCTGCTCGAACGTAGCGGGCGAAGCCGTCAACGGCTCGGATACCGCAGGCCTCCTGATGCAGGGCCGTGCCGCACATCGCGCGAGCTACGCGAACGGTGATCGCAAGATCACCGTGCAACGCGGCGTCTTCTGCTGGGGCAACGACGGCACCATCCTGAAGGCCAACGTTGGTCAGCTCGCGACGATCCTCGACAACCAGACCCTCACGCTCGCCGCGACGACCACCAACGACATCGGCGCCGGATACATCGAGGAGCTTGCGCCCGAGGGCGTCTTCATCTCGGTGCTCGGCGGCAAGCCGGCAGCGGCCTAACCCCGGACCTCCAGGAGAACAGCAATGCAACTCGAAAGAATGTCCCCTGTCCTGTCCGGTCGGCCGCCGCTTCGCGCGCAGGCCACGCGCATCCACAAGAGCGTCAAGCCTGGTTCGATGGCGCACCTCGCCCGGATCGGCGCGCTCTCGAAGGAGCTCGCGCAGCTCGCGAACGCCACGCCCGGCGGCAAGTCGCTCGACGCGTCGAAGTTCGAGTCGGCCTACGTCGGCTACCACACGACATTCCACAACCGGCTCGGCACGTATCGCTCATTCGGGCGTAGCATCGCGACGATCGTCGAGACCGACAACATCGTCGACCGCCAGGTGTGGCTGACGAAGACGCCGAAGATGCGGCCCTGGCTCGGCGACAAGGTGCTGCACAAGCTGCGCGCCGAGTCGCACCCGATCGTGACCTCCCCGCAGGAGGTCTCGGTCGAGATCCCGAAGAAGGATCTCGAGAACGACAAGCTCGGGCTCTATCGGCCCGCGATCGCGCGCATGGCGGACGCGTACGAATGGGCGCTCGACGAGCTCATCATCGGCATGCTCGTCGCCGGCGTGCAGGGCATCGCGCTCGGCGCCACGTACGACGGGCAGAACCTGATCGACACCGATCACACCATGCTCTCGGGCGGCGGTACCGCGCAGTCGAACCGCGTGAACGGCGTGTTCACGCAGGCGATCTACAACACCGCCTGGACGCGGTACCTCACGCTGAAGGACGAGAACGGGACGCCGATCAACGTCGCCGGCCGACGCATGAAGCTCGTCGTCGGCCCTGCGCTGCGCGAGATCGCGCGCGAGATCATCGACCAGCAGACCGCCGCAAACGGCGAGTCGAACATGGACCGCGGCACGGCGGATCTGATCGTCTCGCCGTACCTCACCGCGTCCAACGTGATCAACGTGAACGGCACGCTGATCACGGTCACCGGCACGGAGTGGTTCCTGATCGCCGAGGAAAGCTCGTCGATCCTCGTGCACGTGAAGCAGCCGCCGGTCTTTCTCTCGGTCGAAGAGGGCGAGTTCGCGTTCCGTACGGGCATCTGGCTCTATGGGATCGAGGCGGAGTTCGGCGCGGCGTACGGCCTCTGGCAAGAGGTCGTCGGCGGCCCCGGAGCGTAGCCGCAGCTAGCACAACGAGCGCGAGCTCGTGCCCCGTACCGCGCAGCCCGCGGACGGGGCTCAGGCGTCACAAGCGTCCCTCGAGGAGATCCGAACCATGAAGACCGTAACGATCAACGTCCCGCTTCCGATGACGCCCGTCGAGCTCGCGCAGCAGCGCGCGGAGGCGCAACGCCTCGCCGAAGAGCACCAGCGCAAGGTCGTCGCCCAGAACAACCGCAAGGCCGGGCATGCCGAGCCCAAGATCGGCGGCGCGCTCTTCGTGACGACCGCTCGCGGACTCACGGGCCGCACACGTGCGGGGCTCACGTTCTCGACCCTGCCCACCGAGGTCAAGATCGTCGATCTGGACGACGCCGAGCTGCGGGAGAAGCAGATCGCCGGCGCGACGATGGTCAGCGTCGAGGGCGCCGAGCTCATCCTCGCCGACGCGAACAGCGATCACGGCGGGCTCACGGTCTACCAGTCCAAGAACGACGCCGCTGCGGGCGGGATGGCCGACAAGTCGGACGACGAGCTCGAGGCCGAGATCGCGCGTCGCAAGGCCGCCAAGCGCGAGGGATCGCCCGAGCGCATCGGCAGCACGCGCAAGACGGCGCTCGATGGCGCGACGACCGATGGCGCCCGCGGCGGCGACACGCGTCTCGGCATGGGCGAGCCGAAGAAGCCCGACAAGAACGACAAGGGTTAATGCCTCGTGCCGTACTCGGTGCATGCGGACGTCGAGCGCGCGGCTGGCGGCAACGCCAACCTCGTCGCACTCGCTGACTTCGACGGTGATACCACCGCCGACGCCGGCGTCGTCGACTCTGCGATCGCCGAGGCCGACGCGCTCATCAACTCGTATGCGTCGAAGCGGTTCCGCGTCCCGTACGCCACCACGCCGTCGACCATCAACCTCCTCTCGGCACGCATGGCCGTGCGGATCCTGCGTCGCAACCGCGGCATGACGCTCGCGCAGGATGTCGAGGACGAGAAGAACGACCGCAAGTGGCTCGAGGACCTCGCGGCGGGCAAGGTGCTTCCCGGCACCGACCCGCTGCCGGAGCACAGTTCGATCGTCGTGGACAAGGCCGTGAGCGACGACAACGGCGTGCGCGAGAACACGCGCGACGTCTCGCGCGAGCGGCTCAAGGGGTTCTGGTGAACGAGCGCCTGATCACCGCCACCGTGAACCTCGATGGCGTCGAGCGCGCATTCGGCAGGGCTAGGACGGCCGACCTTCGCCCGGCGTTCGCCATGGCGCGGAAGCCGCTGCGCGACGATCAGCGCGAGCACGCGAAGAAGCAGGAGGGACCCGACGGAAGCTGGGCACCTCGCAAGTCGGCCACACGTCAGCGCGCGCAATCCCGGCGCAACCGCCGGCCTCGAAAGCTGCTGGGGCGTCTGCCGGGCGCGATTGCCGTGAAGGCTGAGCGCGACCGCGTGATCGGGCGCTCGCTCGTGAAATGGTCGGGGGTCCACCAGGACGGCGGCGTCGCGGGTCGCGGCGCACGCATCTCAGCCCGCCCATTCATGTGGCCGTCGGGCGCGGTCGTCGAGCGCGTCGCCGGCATCCTCGCGGACTACGTCGCCAAGGTGATCGGCCGCTGAAAATGGCGCACGCCTTCGACACCGCGCTGCCTCGGCCACAGCGGACGACGATCCGTACGGGCGCCGTCGCGCTGCTCGCGGGATTGAAGCGTCCCGCGGGCTACCTGCAGGCGGTCATCCCATGGGGCGGCGTGCTCCGCGGCTACACCGACGACGAGGGCATCGATTTGCTATGGAAGGCTTTGCAGGGGCGCGCACCGGCGATCGCGGTGGCGCTTGGTGATCGCACGAACGCGCCGGCGGGCATGGGCGGTTTCAACTCCAAGGGCGCGCTTGAGCTGCTCGTCTACTTCTACTCGAACCACCCGCGCGACATGGAGGCCGGTCGCCTGTCGCCAGACGTCGTCGCGCTCGCAAGCAACGTCGCTGATCCGGGACTCGACGTCATGCTCGAGCACGCCGAGGAGGTGCTCGTCGGGCAGCGCGTCGGTGCGAGCGCGACCATCAAGCAGATCCGCCTGACGCGTGAGGAAGAGTTGCGAACCGACAGCGGCTTCTCGCTCTGGGTGCAGCGCTACGCCGTCGAGGTCACGCGCACCATCAACCCACACCGTGGCCTCGCGCAGATGCTCGAGGAGCTACGCACCGTGCTGCGCCCGACCGGCGTGGACGCCGACGTCGAGCCCGATCCCGCGCATCCCGGCGAGCGCGTGATCGACCTGCAGAACACCACCGCCAACACACCGCCCTGATCGGAGCCACCAATGACCACGCCGACCCATGTCTTCGTCACCGTCCCCGAGGGGCGCCTCGTGCCGGTTCCTCGCTCCGAGGCCTCTGCCGCCGGCGGCGGGCTCCTCAAGGCCGCGCCCGCCAAGCTCTACGCGTTGCCGTGGACGACGTTCACGCGGCGCCGCATCGCCGCGGGAGACTTCGTCCTCGTCGATCGCGACATGAAGCCGGTGAAGTCGCCGAGCGCGGCCGCGGCACCCACCGACATCAAGCTCGCGCCCGACGGCACCGTCGACGCCGATCAGCGCTCCGACGAGGAGCTCGCGAAGGAGTCCGTCGCGAAGGCGTCGCGTCTCGCGCGCGGGACCTTCGACACCTCCGAGACCGGAAAGGAGCGCTAGCCCATGATCACCACCGGCGTTTCGACGAGCCTGCGTCGCCCGCAGACGTTCCACCAGTTCACGTACCAGTACGCGGCGCGCGCCCTCGTGCCGCTGCCCCTGCGCATCGCGCTCATCGGGGCGATGCGCTCGACCGGCACCGCCGTCGCGGGCACGGTCTACGAGATCGGCGACTCGCAGCAGTCGGACCTCTTGTTCGGCGAGAGCAGTGAGCTCGCGCTGATGTGCCGCCTCGCGATGAAGACCGGCGCGATGCTGCAGTTCGGACCGCGGCTCTACGCGGTCGCGATCGCCGAGCCCGGCGGTGGCACGGCGAACGTGAAGACGCTCACTGTCGGCGGCGCTGCCTCCGCGGACGGCAACGCGCTGGTCACCGTCGCCGGTCGCCAGTTCTCGGTCGGCATCCGCACCGGCAACAGCGCCAACACGGTCGCGGCTGCGATCTCCGACGCGCTCAAGACGCGGCAAGCCGAGCTGCCCGTGCTCGTCTCCGCCGCCGTCGGCGCGGTGGTCACCCTCACGCATCCGACGAAGGGCGTCAACGGCGTCGACGTCACCGTGTCCATCGACCAGCAGGTCGCCGGCGCGACGATCACGCCCGCGAACACCGCGGTCGGCGCCGGCGTGACCGACCACCAGGCGGCGCTCGACGCGCTCGCGCCCCTACCGTTCGACGGCATCGTGTTCGCGAACCACGTCGCCGCGGACATCACCGAGATCAACGCCGACCTCGCGGCGCGCTGGGGCTACGCCGAGAAGCGGTGGCGCTACTACTTCCTCGGCGAGCCGGGCACCATCGGGACGGCGACGGCGCTCGCGACCGCAGCGAACCACCAGGCGGTCGTGATCGCGTCGATGGAGGGTTGCAAGAACACCGCGGGCGAGATGGCCACGGCCGTCGCGTTCGGCGTGTTCTCGCGCGAGCGGCCGAACGCGAACTACGACGGGATGAAGGTCCCGCTGTACCCGCCGGCAGCCGCGACCGTGTACACCCCGACCGAGGTCGAGACGGCGATCGCCGCCGGGCTGACGCCGCTCACCGCCGACATCGACCCGTTCACGCGCAACGTGACCGACGGCGTCGCGAAGATCGAGCGGCTGATCACGACGAAGACGACCCAGAACGCGACGCCCTTCGAGGTCCTCCGCGACCTCGCGGTGAGCCGCACCGGCGTCTACATCGCGCAGCAGCTCGACGCGGCGTACCAGGCCCGGTTCGCCGCCGGCGCGAACCCCGACGGCACGCTCCTCACCAACGACACGCGCGATCAGCTCCGCGACATGATCGAGGGCATCCTCCGGCTGATGCAGGACCTCAGCATCCTGCGCAACGTCGACACCGACCTCGCGCTGCTCAACATCGAGCCCGACTCGATCGCGATCGGCCGCTTCAACGTCGACCTCGTCTACACGGTCGTCGTCGGCCTCCACCAGATCGCGTTCGTGCACCGCGTCCAGGTCTAGCCACCGAAGGAGAACGCCATGGGTGAGATGATTTCCAATTCGAAGCTATTCCTCGACTACGGGCCGACGCAGGGCGGCTCGGGCGGCGGTGCGATCTGGCTGCAGCGCATCCAGAACATCAAGGTGACCGACGACCGTGGCGTCGAGGTGAAAAAGGCGCTCGGGGTTCGCGGTGGCGCGGGCTTCATCCGCACCGAGGGCGGTGGCACGATCACGCTCAGCGAGTACCGCCAGGACGCGCCCCAGGTGCGCTGGCGGCAACTCCTCAAGGACCGGAAGATCTTCATGCTCGCGCTGCAGGACGACGATGGCGTGCGCGAGAAGTGGTTTAGTTGCACGGTCTCCAAGGTCGACCGCTCCGACGACGAGGACGGCAACCACATGGACGAGATCGAGATCAAGTTCCTGTCGTCGCAAGAGTCCGCGTGATAACCCGCGCGCGTGGAGATGTCCCGCCTTCGTAAGACGCTCGCCGGCGCCGCGCAGCCGGTGCAGACGTCTGCACCCGCGCCGATGCGCCGCGTGCTCGCCGGCGGCCGCCGCGGCGAGGAGGTCGTCCTTCCCGTGCTCGGCCGCGTGTGGATCGAGTTGCCCGGCGCGCGCGCGTGGCAGGAGATGGAGGCCGCAGTCCGGCGCGAGATGCACCGCCTCGAGGTCGGCGAGCTCGGCATCGAGACGGCCGCGCAGTACGAAGCCGAGCGTGCCCTGCGCGTGCTCGCGATGTCAGTGCGCGACGCCGACCACCACGATGTCGCGTTCGGGAGCCTCGAGGACTGGGGCGAGCTCGCCGACAACGACGTGATCATCCCGGCGTGGCACGCGTTCGAGGACGTCCGCGAGCGGCTCGACCCCGTCACGACGGAGCTCAGCGCTGAGGACGCGATCGCGATCGGCGTCGCGGTAAAAAAAAACGATCCAAGCCTCTTGAGGGCCTTCGGTGTCGTGAAGCTGTCCGCCTGGCTTGCCTCTATGGGAAGCCTGCTATTGAGTGCAGCGACACCGAGCTCGCCGAGTTCGGCCTCGCCATCGGAGTCCTGAAGATCGAGGACCCCGAAGACGAGCAGTCGGGCCCAACGCGACGGTACCGGCTGCAGGCAAAGAGAGACTGACGCATGGCGAAGACGAGCGCACAGGTCGAGATCACCGCTTCGAGCTCGAGGCTGGCCGCCGGGCTCTCGCAGGCGTCGTCGAAGTTCCGCTCGTTCGCCGCCGGCGTTGGGCGGCGGATGGGTTCGCTGTTCGGCAAGGGCAAGGACGGCTTCTCGACCGCGAAGGGGGCGGTCGCGTCGTTCGGCGGCGACATGATCGGCAAGGGCATCGACGCGATCGCCGGCGCAGCGGAGGGGGTGCGCGAGTTCGAGTCCGACATGCAACGGCTCGGGCAGGCGACGCACCAGAGCGATGCGCAGATGGCCGCGCTCGCCGAGTCCCTCAAGGCGACGTCGATCGCGACGGGCATCAACCGCAACGAGCTCGCGAAGGCTGCGAGCGTGTACTTCGACAAGACGTCCGACGTCGAGGGCATGGCGAAGGCACTCGACGTGTTCGCGATGACCGCGCAGGCCTCGGGTGCCGCGACGCAGGACCTCGTCGGCGTGGCGGCCGCGATGAAGGACTCGATGAAGATGGACTCGAGCGAGTTCCTCGAAGCGTTCGGCGGCCTGATCGCGCAGGGCGAGGCCGGCAAGGTCACGCTCAAGGAGCTCGCCGCCGAGGCGCCCTCGCTGATGGCGATGTTCTCGAAGTTCAACACAGGCAAGGAAGGCCTGATGCAGATGAACGCGGCGTTCCAGGTCGGTGCGAAGGCGTTCGGATCGGCCTCGCAGGCGGCGACCGGTCTCGAGGCGATGATGGGCATGCTGCAGGCGCGCCAGTCGCAGCTCGCTCAGCAGGGCGTGAAGGTCTTCAAGGTCAACAAGGACGGCACGGTCGTCATGCGCAACATGCAAGACATCGTGGCCGACATCGGGAAGAAGAACATCGACCCGCGGAAGTGGGGCAAGGTCTTCGGCGAGAACAAGGAGGGCCGCAACTTCCTCGAGACGCTCCTCAAGTACCCCGACCTCTACAAACAGATCACCGATGCGGGATCGCAGGCCGGCGTGGTGCAGGAGTACGCGATGAACCGAGCCGCCTCACGCGCCGGTCGACTCGACCTCGCGCTCAACCAGATGAAAGAGAGCGTCGCGAACGCGTTCACGCCCGAGCGCATCGAGGCGTTCACGCGCGGTGTGGAGGCCGCGGCGGAGCACATCGGCAATCTCGTCGAGGGCCTTGGGTTCATCGCCGATGGCCTTGGCGCCCTGTCGGGCGTGGGTAAGTCGATCCGTGGCGCGCTGTCGGGCTCCGGCAACATGTTCCGCGAGCAGATGTTCACGAACCGCGTCGAGCGCGGCATGTCGCCGATCCTCGCTGCCGGCAAGGGCGACATGTCGAAGGGCGACGTCGCGCTGCAGCGCAACGCCGCCGGATGGGACGCGGCGGTCGCGAAGATCCTCGGTTCCGAGCGCGACGAACGCACAACGAAGGATTCGGTGCGTGCCGCGTACATCTCCTCGAAGAGCGAGGGTGGCTACGAGAACCTCGGCGCGAAGATCGCCGGTGATCAGTACCTCCGCAACGCCGGCGTGACGAAGGAGCAGGCGGAGGAGGCTTGGAAAAAGGAGGTCATCGCCTCGAACGAGAAGGGCCTCGCGATGATCGCGGCCGCGATCGCGGGCATGAACCCGAAGGTGCAGATCGGCGACAACCAGAATGCGCGCTCGGTGAACAAGGCGACGCACGCGCGGAGGAGTCCGTAGGTGGCGGTCGGCGAGTTCAACGATGTCACCTGGGGCAGCGTCCGACTCTGGTGCTCTCGGCTGTCAACAACGAACGGGCGCAGCATCGTCGTGCACGAGCTCGCCGAGGGCGACGACCATCCGACGCAGGATCGCGGGCTCGCTCCGCGGCGGGTCTCCTGCGATCTGCTGTTCATCGAGATGCCGAGCGAGCCCACGGCACCCCTCGCGCGGTTCCAGGCATTCAAGGCGCAGGTCGACGACGGCGAGCAGCTGCTGTTCTCGCACCCGATCGACCCGCCGTTCTATGCGCGCGTCGAGGACTTCACCTACGACATCGACGAGGACGGCAACTTCGCGAGTGTCACGTGCACGTTCATCAAGAGCGGCGAGGCCGAGGCTCCTCGCGCTGCAGGCGCAGGCGCCACCGCGGCCGCCGGCGAGGACGCGATCGCCGCGCGTGCTGCCGAGTTCGACGCGGAGATCGATGCGGTCGGGATCGAGAGCACGCTCGGCGACGACGCGATCGCCGCACAGGGGGTGTGGGCCGAGGCCGATAGCGTGCCGACGCGCCAGATCATCGTCGACGTCGCCGGTCTGTCCGCGCGCATGTCGGCCTTCATCGAGGACGAGCAGCTCGAGCACGACCTCGCGCTGTTCGCGGTGTTCCGTGCGAGCATCCTACTCGGCGCCGCGATCCGCGCAGCCGCGCTCGCCGCACTCGCGGAGACGCCGCGCCTCACCGCGGTCCTCGTCGCGACCCCGATCTCGCTGCTCGCGCTCTGCGTGCGGATGTACGGCGGCCTCGAGGCGGAGGATCGCACCCGCCAGGTCCTCGCGCTCAACGACCTCCGCTCGCCGGCGTGGATCGATCCCGGTAC
>JBBQFU010000130.1:0-23789 GCA_038322185.1 Haliangiales bacterium | reverse complement strand
GTTTCCCGCCCGCACCACGGCACATATCATCCTCGGCTTCACGATCGGTTTCTTGTTGCTGCTGAAGATCGCGATCCTGCGGTTCTTCCGTCACTTCGAGGAGTGGATGCCCGTGCTCGGCATCTCGATCATGCTCGGCACGGTGATTCTGCTCGGGCTCTCGCTGCCCGTCGTCCTGCAGGAGCGCGCGCTCGCAAGGACGGCGCCCGGCGGCGACGCAATGTCCGCGCAGAGCCGCGCTCGCGTCGCCCGACTGCTGCCGTCGGCCGGCATGCCAGCGAGCGCGTCGGTCGAGACGCTCACGACCGAGGACGCAATTCTCAGCGGCCGCGCTGTGTTGCTCGACAACTGCGTCAAGTGTCACGATCTGCGGACGATCCTCGCGAAACCGCGCACGCCGGAAGGCTGGTGGAACACGGTCGAGCGCATGTCCGACAAGCCCGCGCTGTTCGCTCCGCTCACGGAGCTCCAGATGTACGAGGTGACGGCCTACCTCGTCGCGATCACGCCCGATCTCCAGCGCTCGGTGAAGCAGACCACCAGGCAGGATGCCGCACGAGAGGCGGCGGTCGAGCAAGTGATCCCAGCCGGTGACAATCCGGGAGCCGCAGCTCCGACCGGGTCCGGTGCTCCGATCGAACCCGTTGCTCCGTTGGTGGCGGTTGATCTCACCAAGGCGAAGGCGACCTACGAGGCGGTGTGCTCGCAGTGTCACGAGCTCACCGATGTCGTGGCGGCCCCTCCGAAGACGGTCCAGGAGACCCGCGACATGATCGAGCGGATGATCCGCGAGAACGAGGCAGAGCTGAGCCCCGAGGAGATCATGCTGGTTGCCGCGTGGCTTGACGCGACATACGTACACAAGAAGAAGTTGTGACTCATCGGACCCGCGTAAACACGTGGTCGCGCGAGGCGTCCTCGTGGCATCCGGCGCACAACGCTGCGCCCGCGCTGTCGGCGACCACACTCGTGCCGATCCGCTCGTACCAGTACCAGCTCGCCCGCTCGGCGCCAGCCGTCAGCTTGCGCGCAACTGCATAGCCGGTGAGCGAGCCGCCGGAGTACAGCTCCTTGACCGAGGCGGCGCCGACTGGAAACGTACCGGTCTCGGAGGCCGACAGCGCCGCGTTGCTACAGATCCGGTTCGCGCCGTGCGCACCGGGTGGTCGGGCCGGATGGGCCTCGGGCTCGCACGCCCACGAGAGATAATAACCCTCGGCGAGCCAGCCCATGAGCGCCGCGTCTCCCCTCGGGGGCAACTCGGCGACGTCGCCCGTTCCGTCCCCCACAATCGTGGAATCCTGCGGGGTTCCGGAGGACACGCACCCGAGCGTGCAGAGGAGCACCGCGCCGGCGATCAGGTGAGCCATGGTGCGGGATACGTTCGTGGCTGCGGACCGGTTACAGATTCTCGTACACGGCCCGTCGCTCGCGACGACCTGGTCCCGAAGCTGTCTCAACGATCAGCGACGACCGCCGCGACCGCCGCCACGACCACCACCGCCGCCACCAAAGCCGCGACCGCCACCACCACCACGGCCGCCGCGGCCGTTCGGGCCCTTCGTCGACGGCGGAGGCGCCGCGCTCATCGGGATCCGCGACTCGTAGGGATGGCCCTCGACGACGGGGATGGTCTGCTTCGTGAGCTTGAGGACGTTGCGCCAGTCGACGCGCTCCTCGTGCTCGACGAACGTCATCGCCATGCCCGACGCGCCGGCGCGTGCGGTGCGGCCGATGCGGTGCACGTAGGTCTCGGGGACCTCGGGCACATCGAAGTTCACGACGTGCGTGACCTCATCGATATCGATGCCGCGCGCCGCGATGTCGGTCGCGACGAGCACGCGGATCTTGCCGGCCTTGAAGTTGGCCAGCGCGCGCTCGCGAGCGTTCTGCGACTTGTTGCCGTGAATGGCCTCGGCGCCGACGCCGGCCTGCTCGAGGTGCTCCGCGATGCGGTTCGCGCCGTGCTTGGTGCGCGAGAACACGAGCACGCGACGCATCGTACTGTCGCGCAGTACGTCGACGAGCAGGGCGCGCTTGTCGGCCTTCTCGACGAAGAACACTTCCTGCTCGACCTTCTCGGCCGTGGTCGACGGCGGCGTGACCGCGATCGTCTCCGGCTTCACGAGCAAGCGGTCGGCGAGGTCCTGCGCGTCCGGCGGCATCGTCGCCGAGAAGAACAGGGTCTGGCGGCGCGACGGTAGCAGCCCGATCACGCGCTTCACGTCATGGATGAACCCCATGTCGAGCATGCGGTCCGCTTCGTCGAGCACGAACACTTCGAGCGACTTGAGATCGACGAAGCCCTGCCCGCACAGGTCGAGCAGGCGGCCCGGCGTGGCGACGAGGATGTCGATGCCGCGCTTGAGAGCCTGGCGCTGCGCATCCATGCCGACGCCGCCGAAGATCACGGCGGTGCGGAGCGGGAGGTGCTTGCCGTAGGTCGAGAAGCTCTCGGTGATCTGCGATGCGAGCTCGCGCGTGGGCGTGAGCACGAGACAGCGGATGTAGCGGTGGCCCTTGCCGGGCGAGATGTGAGCGAGGCGCTGCAGGATCGGCAGCGCAAAAGCTGCGGTCTTGCCGGTGCCGGTCTGGGCGAGGCCCAGGAGGTCACGGCCCGCGAGGACGATGGGAATCGCGCGTTCCTGAATCGGTGTCGGTTTTTCGTAGCCCTCTGCTGCGACCGCCTGCGCGATAGGCGGGATCAGGCCGAGCTCTGCAAACTGCATCGGGGCGACTTAGCATGCTTTGGCCACCCCAGGCCCACCGATTGGACTACTTCAGCTGGGCTTCGAGCGTGGTCTTCACGACGCCGTCGAAGGCATCGGCCTTGGTGCCCGCATTCGCCTTCAGGTACTCGTCGCGCTTCTTGGCGAGCTCGACCATCTGCTTCTTGGCCGTCTCGCGCTTCGCCGCGCGCTGGGTGATCTCGGCCTTGAGCTCTTCCTTGGACTTGTCCTGCATGTCGGCCGGCAGGTTCTTCTCGTCGAGCGAGTCGAGATCCATCGCGCCCGTGGCGATACCAGCGACCACGTCCTCGCTCGCCTTCGACGGTCCGCCCGCGCCCTTGGCGTAGTACGAGCCACGGTCAGCTGCTGCGGAGGCCGGCGCCGC
The DNA here is from genome assembly GCA_038322185.1 of Haliangiales bacterium. Classification (GTDB taxonomy): domain Bacteria; phylum Myxococcota_A; class Polyangia; order Haliangiales; family Haliangiaceae; genus JABFXX01. The sequence continues at coordinate 20,675 of JBBQFU010000130.1, read as the reverse complement.
GGCGACCGCTGCGCGCTTGCCTTCGTACACACGACGGCCATCACCGCTGCCGTAGTACATCGTCGTCGAGTCGATCTCGGCGGCGAGGATCTGCATCTGCGAGTCGTACGGCGTCGCGACCTGCTGCACGCCACCGTCCTGCTGGATCGTCGAGAACGCGCCGTTACCGATCGCTGCGATCTGCTGGAACGTGCTGGCGGTCTCGCCGTCCTGGCCGGCGCGGATCGTGTTGATGCGGATCTGCTTGCGGGCCGCGTCGCGCGCGGTGACCTCGAAGCGCGGGACCTCGCCGCGGCTCGACGGAGGCGCGTCGCCGACGAGGAAGATCATCTTCTTCGCACCCTCGCGCCACTTCATCTTGTGCACGGCGTTATGGAGCGCGGCATCGACGTTCTCGGGCACATCGCCACCGCCACCGGCCTGGTACGACGACAGCTCGGTGAACACAGCATCGAGGTCATCGGTCAGCGAGAAGTCGCGCGTGACGTACTCGTCACCGAGGTCGCGGTACGCGACGAGACCCACGCGGAGGTCGGCGTCCTTCTCGAGGTCGCGCACCTGATTTGCGATCGACCACACCGTGCGCTTGGCACCATCGAGCAGACCACCCATCGAGCCGGTCGTATCGACCGCGAACACGATGTCGACCGTGCGGCCCTTGGCCTTGTCGACCATCACCGGCTCCGGCTTCGGCTCATCGGTGAGGCTGGCGGTGTGCCACGGCTTGAGCCAGAGGGCGAGGGCCACGGTGGCGACGGCGGCAGTGGTGATTCCGGTGGTGACTACGCGCTGACGGTCGAGCATGCCCGTACTGACGCGCCACCTGCCGTCCGGATCTACGGAGTCGCAGGATTCGGTGTAGGCCCCGCAGCCGGGGCGGTCACGGAAATCACGACGTTACGCCGGGCCTCGACGGGTTGGCAGGACTTACTGCCGCACAGCCAGAACCGTAGGCGTACACGCAGCGCGAAATCCCCTGGTGTATCTGCGCGGACTCCCACCGAGAACCGGGGGGCATCCGCGTCGGGATCCACTGCGTCGGTCCGGCCAAGCCGCCGGCGCTTCACGGTGATCGCGCTGTCGGGTGCGAGGTCCACGATGATGGCCGCGTCCTTGGAGATCTTGAGACCGCGATCGACCGCGATCACGATCGGCAGCGCACCGCCGGCGCCGGCGGCGAGCTCGAGCCGTTCGGGAATCGTCAGCTCCCAGCGCTCCGCGCTCGCAGACGATGCCGCGAGCCAGAGGACCGCCAGAGCGACGAGGGCGTGCACTACAGGATCTGCGTGGCGAGCTCGGCGAGCTGCGAGCGCTCACCCTTGGTCAGAATCACGTGACCTGCGATCGCTTCGTTCTTGAAGCGCTCGGCAACGATCGTCAGACCGTTGTTCGACGAGTCGAGGTACGGGTGATCGATCTGATACGGGTCACCGGTCAGGATGATCTTCGTGCCTTCACCGGCGCGCGTGACGATCGTCTTGACCTCGTGCGGCGTGAGGTTCTGCGCTTCATCGACGATCATGTAGTTCTGCGGCAGCGAGCGGCCGCGGATATACGTGAGCGGCTCGATCTCGACGAAGCCGAGGTCGACGAGCTCGGCGTAGCTGCGGCCATCCTTCTTGTCGGACTTGTTGAGGCCGAGGAGCAGCTCGAGGTTGTCGTAGATCGGCTGCATCCACGGATTCAGCTTCTCTTCGATCGTGCCGGGCAGATAACCGATGTCACGGCCGAGCGGGAACACCGGGCGCGAGACGAGCATCTTCGAGAACACCTGGTCCTCGGTGACCTTCTGTAGACCCGCGGCGATCGCGAGCAGCGTCTTGCCCGTACCGGCCTTGCCGACCAGTGTCACGAGCTTGATGTCGTCGTTGAGCAGCAGGTCGAGCGCGAAGTGCTGCTCGCGGTTGCGCGGCTTGATGCCCCACACGCCCTCGCGCAGCTTGCGCACCGGCACGGCCTTGCCGATCGTCTTGTCCCAGCGCGTGAGCGCCGACTTGCCGCTCTCGTCCTTGAGCGTGAGGAACTCGTTCGCGTGCAGGCTCGGCGCGTCGATCACGACGGCGTTGTTCGCGTAGAACTCGTCGATCACGTTCGTCGGGACGAGCAGCTCGCGGTTGCCCGGGTAGAGCTCGTCGATCGAGACGTGGTTGGGCTCGAAGTCGGCCGTCTGCAGGCCAAGCGCGTCGCCACGGACGCGCATGTTGACGTCCTTGGTGACCAGCCACGTCTGCGTTCCTGGATCGGAATCGCGAACCTCGATCGCGATCTCGAGGATGCGTTGATCCATGGAGCGCGAGTCGTAGCTGGGGTTCTTGATCGGGGTCTTCGACAGCGCGACGCGGACCGTGCCGCCGGTCTTCATCGGCTGCGACTTGACGAGGCCGCCTTCCAGACCGCGATGCTCGTCAAGCAGACGAGCGATCTGGCGCGCGTTACGACCGAGCTCGGATTGATCCTTCTTGAACGTGTCGATCTCCTCGATCACGAAGATCGGGATCACGACGTTGTTGTCGGCGAACGCATAGATCGCACGAGCGTCATGCAGCAGGACGTTCGTGTCGAGGACGTAGTTCTTGACCGTCACCGGTCAAGGGTCCCGTAGCCGGAGCGCGGCGTCAAACGGTCTGGGTTCAGAACCGACCGACGACGCTGATCCCACCGGAGCTGGCAGTCGCGGTCGGGGTCACGACGACGTCGCGCGGGGCCGTGAAGAACAGGGCCGCGCCGGCTCCGAGCAGGACGGCGCCCGCGATGCCAAAGCCGGTACCGATGTTGGCGAGGGAGATCGCGTCATTCTGCGCGTTGAAGCCCATGTCGTTGAGGCACTGCGGGCCAGGGGTCACATCGATGCAGTTCCCGTCGTCGAACTGCTTGTTGTAGTCGCCCTTGGCTTTGACGCCGAGGATCACACCCGTGACCAGCGCGATGGCCCCGACGCCGCCGACGCTGTACGCGAGGATGAGGCGCTTGCTCCGCGGACTCATGCCTTCGCTCGGCGGGGTGACGATGGTGCCGCCCGTCGAGATGTCAGCGTCGAACGCCGGGACGTCGATGACGACGGTCTTGCCGGCCGTGATCTTCTCGGACCGCTGGAACGGCTGGCCGGTCTGAGCGGTGACCGTGATCGCGACCTCGCCGGGATCGACGATCTCCTTGATCACCGGAGCCGGTTTGACCGTGCGCCCAGCGATCGAGACCGCGAGCATCGGTGCGTCCGGCGTGGCGAGCTTGAGCACGATGACGCCGAGCTTGTTGAGCAGGGCGTCGGCGCGACCGCGCGAGAACTTGGCGCGCTCGGGGTTGGTGATCTTCTCGGCATCGGCCGCACTGTCAAACAGCCGCCATGCCTCGGCGAAGTGGTTCAGATTCTCGTGACAGTCGGCGAAGTTCAGCTGGGTGCCGATCGCCGGATCGATCGCGAGACTCGCCTCGAACTTCTCGCACGCGAGCTCGAACTTGCCCTGCGCAGCGAGTGCGCGGCCTTCCTCGAACAGCTTCGCGCCCTGCGGGTTGGGCGCAGGCTGTGCTGCTGCGACCGTGGTCAGGACCCCGATGAACACGCAGGCCAGCACACGCACCCTCATGGCCGTCATCGTATCAGAGGGACGCTCAGGGGTGCGCGGGCATACCACCTGCAGTCGAACCGGGAATGCCGAGTATTCGAGATCGCGTCGTGGTCGTGACCGGCGCTTCGAGTGGGCTGGGCCGCGCGATTGCGCTCGAGCTGGCCAACCGCGGAGCGCGCCTCGTCCTCGCCGCCCGTCGAGGTGACGCACTCGAGGACACCGCGCGCCAATGTCACAAACTGGGAGCGAGCGCGATCGCGGTCGAGACAGATGTGACGATCGAGGCCGAGGTCAACGCCTTGGCCGCCCGCGCGGTCGAGGAGCTCGGCGGGCTCGACGTCTGGATCAACAACGCCGGCGTCACGCTGTTCGCGCCGCTCGAAGAGGCTTCGTTCGAGGAGCACCAGCGTGTGATCGAGACGAACCTGTTCGGCTCGATGCTCGGCGCCCGGATCGCCGTCCCGATCTTTCGCCGCCAGCGCCACGGTGTGCTCATCAATGTCGGCTCGGTCCTGAGCGAGGTTGGCCACGCCTACGTACCGTCTTACGTGATCAGCAAGTTCGGCATCAAGGGGCTGTCGGAGGCGCTGCGGGTCGAGCTCGCGAAGGAACCCGACATTCACGTGTGCACGGTGTTCCCGTTCTCGATCGACACGCAGCACTTCGAGTCCGCGGCGAACCGGATCGAGCGCGCGCCGTACGCGCTGCCCCCGATGCAATCACCCGAGAAGGTGGCGACGGCGATCGCGCGCTTGATCGAGAGACCACGCCGCACCCTCCACGTGCCGCGCGCGCTGCCGCTCGGACTCGCGCTCCACGCACTGATGCCACGTGCCGTGGAACGGCTGCTGTTCGATGCGCTCACCAAGTTTCACATCAGCAACGAGCTGTCACCGTCCACGTACGGCAACCTCTACGAGCCACCGCGGCAGCTCACTGCCGACGTTCACGGCCAGCGGCCACCCAAGATCCCGACGCCTGCGTTCCTGGGCTGGGCACTCGGACGGTTCGTTCGCAACGAGCTGACCGCGCTCGCGCGGCGTGTGCAGGGCGTGCTCGGCCGTCGCCGCCTGGCGGAGTCGACATGAGCTGGTCGCGCCCACGCTACGATGTCGTGATCGTCGGCTCGGGTCCGAACGGTCTGTCGGCTGCGGTCGCGATGGCGATGGCGGGTCTCGAGACGCTCGTCGTCGAGGCCAAGGGAGAGCCCGGCGGTGGGACACGCACCTCGGCACTCACCCTGCCCGGCTTTCTTCACGACGTGTGCTCGAGCGTGCATCCGCTCGGTCTGGCATCGCCGTGGTTTCGCAGCCTCGATCTCGACGTCGAGTGGGTGCACCCGCAGGCGCCCGTTGCCCACGTGCTTCCCGACGGCAGTGCAGTGACGCTCGAGCGATCGATCGACGATACCTGTGCGCAGCTCGGCTCCGACGCGGTCGCGTATCGCCGGCTGGTGACGCCGTTCGTCGACCGGTTCGACGATCTGCTCGAGAACATCCTCGGTCCGCTCAAGCTGCCGAGCGCACCGCTGCTGCTCGCGCGGTTTGGCCTCGATGCGTTGCGTTCGCTCCGCGGACTCGCGCGGTGGACGTTCCGCGGTGACGCCGCCCCTGCACTGCTCGCCGGAATCGCGGCGCACGCGATGTTGCCGCTCGATCGCATGGCAACCGCCTCAGTTGGTCTCGTGCTGGCTTCCGCCGGTCACGCGGTGGGCTGGCCGATCATTCGCGGCGGCTCGAAGGGGATCACGGACGCGCTACTCGCACGCTTTCGCGCCGATGGCGGCGAGCTCGTTCTCGATCACCCGGTGACGAGCATCGACGAGCTGCCGCCAGCGCGCGCCTATCTGTTCGACCTGACGCCACGCCAGGTGCTCGCGATCGCCGGCGATCGCCTGCCCGCCGACTACCGCGCGAAGCTGTCGAAGTTTCGCTACGGGCCCGGCGTGTTCAAGGTCGACTGGGCGCTGCGTGGGCCGGTGCCGTGGCGTGATTCACGGTGTGCACGTGCCGCGACGGTTCACCTTGCAGGAACGATCGACGATGTCTCGCGCGCCGAGCACGCGGTCCATGCAGGCAAGCTGTCCGAGGCGCCGTTCGTGCTGTTCGTCCAGCCGAGCCTGTTCGACCCGACGCGCGCGCCGCTGGGGCATCACGTCGCGTGGGCGTACTGCCACGTGCCGCACGGATCGACGGTGGACGCGACTGCAGCGATCGAGGCCCAGATCGAGCGCGTCGCGCCGGGCTTCAAGGATCTCGTGCTCGGTCGCGCGACGATGAATGCGCAGGAGGTCGAGCGCTACAACCCGAACTACATCGGCGGCGACATCAACGGCGGGCTATCGGACGTGCGTCAACTGGTGACCCGGCCGCTGCCGCGCCTCGACCCGTACACCACCGACGCGCCCGACATCTTCCTGTGTTCGTCGTCGACGCCGCCCGGCGGCGGCGTGCACGGCATGTGCGGTTACTGGGCCGCGCGCAGCGCGCTCAAGCGAGTGTTCGGCATGGATGCGCCGGCGCTCGAGACGGGGCCACTGCCACGCGATGAACCGGCGCACGTCGTGGTGCCCGGACACGACTTCGCACCTGAACTGCGCGCGCTGTTCCGCTAAGCTCAGTGCTGACAGGCGAGCGGGTTGCGGCGGCACAGCTCGGCGTCCGACGGCTTGTCCGCGGGTAGCACGCCGTTACAGTCGCGGACCACCGAGGCGCGCTTTGCCGAGCCGACACTCGCGAACCACTTCTTCGCCTTCGACGTCTCCTTGGTCTTGCAGGCGGACAGCGTGCACGCGGTCGAGTTGAGCGCGACGACCTTCGACGACGCCGCGCACTGCGAGACGACGTCGCTGTACTTGTTCGCCTTGAACAGCGCGGAGACATCATCCTTGGCGACCGTCGGCTCCTTGATCACGGGCGGCTTCTTGATCTCGACCGGCTTGATGTCGACGGGCTTCGTGTCGATCGGCTTGGTATCCGCCGGCTGCGTGTCGACTGGCTTGATGTCGACCGGCTTGGTCTCGACCGGCTTGGTGTCGACTGGCTGCGTGTCGACCGGCTTGGTCTCGACCGGCTTGGTCTCGATCGGCGGATCGGAGGCCTTGGTGTTCGAGCCCTCGGCGCTCCCGGGCGTGAGCGCCACGGTGTTCGCTGAGTCGTCGACTGGCTTCTTCTTGTCACCACCGAGTGCGAGCGCGATGCCGATCACGATGCCGAGAACGGCTGCGGGAATGATGATGATGAGCGCGCGTGACTTCTTCGGCGCCTGGTTCGTGCCCGCCATCGCGGAGTACGACGGCTGCGAGTGCGACGCGGAACCGAGCACCGGATACTGCGGGCTACTCGGCGGCGTGACGCTCGGCGTGTGCGGCCGCATGCCGAGCATCCCCGGATGCGACGGATGCGATGCCGACGCCGACAGGTGCTGCGCGCTCGCGGATGGCGTGTACGACTGCATGCTCGCCGCCATCGGCGACATCCCCAAGGGCGGTGCAGCAACCGGCATTGGCATGGTCGGATGGGAGGGCACGTTGGTGGGCGCGCGCGGCGGAGGCCCGCCTCCGTAGGTCGAGATCGGCACCACGTTCTGATTCTGACGATGCATCGTGACCGCGAGATCCTCGGCCTGGACGCGCAGCGGAACGGTCGGCTGCACGGGCTGCCGAAGGGGCATTTGTCCCGCGCTGGTGCCCTGTCCCGCGAGGCGCTGCGACAGCTCGGGGATCGCCGACAACCGTTGGTCGAGCTCGGCGTATTGCGACGAGGGCTGCAGCTCGCTCACCACCGGCTCGCTGGTGACGGTGTACGCCTCGGGATGCTGTTCGTTGGCCTGCAGCTCGATCCACGGCTCGGGACGCTGGCCGAACAGCTCGCGCATGAAGCGACCGAGACTCGATGCCGACAGTGCAGAGCCGGAGCGAACCGCGGCGTTCTCGATCGCCTCGTGAACCTCGTCGGCGGTCTGGAAGCGATCGCTGACGCGCTTGGCGAGCAGCTTCATCACGATTGCATCGATCTCGGGCGGAATCTCCGGTCGCAACGACGACGGCGGCGGCACATCCTCGGCAACGATCGCCTGCATGTTCTCGAAGTCGCTGGCGCGCCGGAACAGGCGCTCCGTCGTGAGCATTTCCCACATCACGATGCCGAGCGAGAACAGGTCGCTGCGGCGATCGATGTCGCCGCCCTTGCACTGCTCGGGCGACATGTACGTGATCTTGCCCTTCACCGTGCCCGAGCGAGTCTCGGTGTCGCGACTCGCGGCCTTCGCAACGCCGAAGTCGACGACCTTGACGGTGCCCTCGTAGCTGACCATCAAGTTCGATGGCGACACGTCGCGATGGACGATGCCGAGCGGCTTGCCGTCCATGCCCTTGCGGTCGTGAGCGTGGTGCAAGCCGGCCGCGGAGCCCGCGATCACGGTCAGTACGGATCCGATCGCCATCGGGCGGCGCAGTGCGTGGGAGCGCTGCAGGAGATTACGTACGGTCTCGCCGTGCACGTACTCCATCGTGAAGAAGAACGACTCGCCGAGCTTACCGATGTCGTAGACCTGCGCGATGTTCGGGTGCTGAAGCTGCGCGGCGAGGCGCGCTTCATCCAGGAACATGCGGATGAAATTCGCGTCCTTCGATCGATCGTGGAGGATGCGCTTGAGAACGACGTAGCGCTCCACACCTGCGGAGCTGGCACCCTTCGCGAGAAAGATCTCCGCCATGCCACCCATCGCGAGCTTCGCGAGGATTTCATAGCTGCTCGCCGCAGAGCCCACCTCTGCGGATACGCGCGACGACGACACCGATTGAAATTGTAGATCACGATCAGGTGCGATTGCCTGCCGCCTACATGTGCGACCTGCAGATAGCGCATCTTGCGCACGCGCGCCGGGGGCGCGGTGTTCACCGCTCGCACAAGCCGACACCGCGATTCCGCGAGGTTCGCCGTGCATGCGATTTGCTCCGATCGCCCACATGCGGAACGTGATGCGAGGTGTCGTCCTGGTGTTGATGGTGATCGCGCTCGTCGGCTGCATCTACAGCCGCAACGGCAAACCCGGCACGAACATCGGCCAGGGCAGCGGAGACCAGGGCGGCCCGTGGACTCAAGGCGAGTCGGGCGGATCGCCCGCGCTCACCGAACGCGACCGCTAGCTGGCGGCCTTGTTCTTGGCGGCCAGCGCTTCGGCCCAGGTCACGACCTGATTACGGCCGTTGTGCTTGGCGTGATAGAGTGAAAGGTCTGCGCGCTCGATGAGCGTCGCGCGATCGGTTCCATCCTGGGGGAACACCGCGATACCGATCGACTCGGTAACAGACAGCGAACCCTTCTCCGTCTCGACCACGGTGTTCTGGATCTCGATGCGAATGCGCTCGGCGACCTGCTTGGCCTGCTCGACATCGACGTTGTCGAGCAGCACCGCGAACTCCTCGCCGCCGTAGCGCGCCGGGATGTCGATCTTGCGCGGTACTTCCTGCAGGACCTTGGCGACGCGACGGAGAACCTCGTCGCCGATCGGGTGACCGAAGTTGTCGTTGACCTTCTTGAAGTGGTCGACGTCGCAGAGCAGAAGCGCGACCTTGTGGCCGTGGCGCTGGGCGCGCAGCAACAGATCCTCGAAGCGAGACTGGAACGTCCGATGGTTCGTCAGGCCGGTGAGACCGTCGGTCGTGGCCATCGTCTCCATCTTCTTGTAGAGGAAACCGTTCTGCAGCGAGATGGCGACCTGGTTCGCGATCACGCTGAGCATCTCGCGGATGTCAGAGGTGAAGCGCTTCTCGTGGCGTGCGACGAGCGTGAACGTACCGATCGCCTCGTCAGCGGATAGAAGCGGCAGCACGATGACGCTCTTGGCCTCGTCGATCTTCACCTTGCGCGTGTAGATCGGGGCGGTCACCTCGCGGGGCTCGCCACCGGCGGGGAGATAGTGGCGGTTCTTGATCACCATCGACGCGAGACCGGCGTTGTCCTTGAACTCGTAGCCCGACAGCCCCGGGTCGATGATGCCGTGGCCGTGCTCGCCGATGCGAACGGCGTGGATGCGGTGCTTCGCGCGGTCCTTGTCGTAAAGCGCGATCGCGGCGGCGTCGTACTCGACGATCGCGGAGCACGCATCGAACGCGGTCTCCATGACCTGCTCGGGCGTGAGCGCGCGGCCGAGCATCGCGGTCGCCTGATAGAACCGCTCGTGCTCGTACTTGCTGCGCTCGACGGCGCGGAACACCTGCTCGGCCTGCACGACGCGAAGCACCTGGGCACCGGCGTCGACGAGGAGATCGCGGTCAGCCTCGGTGAACGCTGCGTCGCGATCGGCAGCCAGGATGCCGCGGAGGTGGATGCCCTCGATGATCGGCACGGCAACGAGCGCAACGCCAGCGCGGCCGCTGTCGTAGTAGGGAAGCTGTCCGGGCTTGGTCGCACCGACGAGCAGCGGCGCGCGATCGCGGATCACCGCGCCGAGCACGCCCGCGTTCGGGAGGCGTGGCGACTCGGTGATGTCGTCGGCGTCGGAGGAGACCTCCATCAGCTTCACGCCTTCGCTGTCGCTATCCTCGATCCACAGCAGCGCGACGGTGCGTGCGCCGAGTGAGCGCTTGAGCGTGCCGAGGACCCAGCTCATCGCGTCGCCGATCATGCCGACACCGCCGACGGCGAGCAGACGCTCTTCTTCTTCGCGGGCACGCGGGGCGCGGCTCTCGGGGCCGAGGGCGGCGGCGATCAGGCGATAGTCGCGAGCGGTGTCGCGGAGCGCGGCGAGCTCGTCGTCGAGGCGCTTCGCGCGGCGCTGGCGGTAGCGCGTGGTGAGGCCGCGGAGGAGCAGTGCGTGTGCGGCGGCGGCGCCGGTGATGAACACCGTGTGCAGACCGCCTGCGATCAGTGTCGGCTCGGTCAGGCCCGTGCGCACGACCAGCGCAGCCTCGAGGAACACCGCGGCGCCGAGCGTGGCGAGGGCGCCGGGACGGGCGAGGACCGTCATCGCGAATGCGACGAGGCCATAGAGTGCGGGGTATGCGGGCGACGCGATGCCGCCGGTCACGGCGATCACGACGTGACAGCCAGCGACGAGCGCGAGGGCGAGCTCGAGGTCGGCGAGATCCTGCGCCGCGGCAAGCCACATCGAGACGCGCTGCGCGCGAGCCGAGGGCTCGGCGAACTGCACGCGGCGGATCACGGCGATCGCGACGAGCGCGGCAATCGCGGTGGCAACCATCGCCTGCGGAAGCGGCACCGTCGATGCGAGGAGTGAGGCACCGTCGACACCGCCGACTGCGACGACGATGCAGCCGAGTGCGCCCGCGGCCGCACCGATTGACACCTTGCCGGCGCGACGCATCGCACGACGCCAGCGTGCCGGAAGGCTCATCGCGATCGGGCCGCTGTCGCCGCGGGCCTTGCGCCGCGCATCGGTGCCGCGCAGTGCTTGCGACGGACGACCGTCGGCGGTCATGCGGGGAATCGCCTGGGACGTGCGCGCGTCGGCGCCGGTGCGCGGGACCGATTGAGCATTGCGCGGGTCGGCGCCGCTGCGAGGCGAGGTCGGGCCGGAGCGCAGCTCGGCTTGCACGCGCGGCATCGCCTGCGGTGTGCGGATGCGGCCCGAAGCGCGCGCGTCGCTGGCGACCTTCGGGATCGCGAACTGATCGCTCTTGCGCGAGCTCGGGATGCGCGGCGCGATCGACGGATCTGCATCTGCGATGCGCGTGGCTTTCGTGTCGTCAGCGCCGCGAGTCTTGCGCGCGGGAGCCGGCAGCTCGGTCTTGCGCGAGACGTCGGCCTTGCCGCGAACAGTTTCGTTCTCCTTGGTGCCGGCCGGCGGGCGCGAGAGCTCGGTTTCGCGACGCGCGCCACCGCTCTCGGGGATCGAGGCCTTGCGCAGGCTGATCGGCCCCGTGTCGCTCGGCTCGCGGCGCTTGGGCGTGGCGTGGCGGGCGAACACATCGGTGGTCGCGTGCTCCTTGATCTTGCGCTTGCCCACGGGGCCCGACTCGCGTGCGCTCATGGTGCGAGCTCCGGCTTTGGTGTATCGGTGCGGCGGACGCGCAGAACGATCTCGTCGGGATAGACCATGCCGAGATCCGCGCGGGCGCGATCCTCGATCGCACCGACGTCGGCGCGCAGCGCCTGGACCTCGCGGAACAGCGCAGCGTTCTCGGCGGCGAGCACGCGCGCCTTCGTGCGCTCTTGACCGAGCTGCGTCTCGAGCTTGGTCGCGCGCGGGTCGCGATCGAGGAGCTGACCGGGCGCGTAGCCAATCGCGATCGCGACGACGACTGCGAGTCCGAGCCGGATGCTCCAGCGGCGCAGTGGGGGCGCCACATGCGTATCGGCCAGGACCTTCACCTCCACCGACGTTACGGATCGCGACCTTGCGGGGCCAACTTTTGGCGGAGGTCACGCACGATCCTTTTCTGGTGGAGTTTCGGCGGCCTATGTGTACGCTGCGCGCACATGAGGGGCACCCTGTACCTGTTCGTCATCGCTGTGCTCACTGCATGCGGGGACGATCCCACCACCGAGCTCAAGTGCGGAACCGGCAATCGCGGCCTGCTCACCGCGACCGGACCGATCGCGGTCACCGACAGCGGCGCCGCGGACCTGCGCGGCGCATCGATCGGCGCCGGTCCCGGCACCACGATCCCCGGATCGCCCGTCTCGATCGCATGCGCCGACGACATCGTGCCCGCGGGCTACACCGCGCTCGGCCCGGCGGTCACATTCGGCACCGACGGCACCGCATCGGATCGGCCGTTTGTGCTGACGCTGCCGTACAAGGCCGCGCGCATGCCCAAGGACGCCGCGCGCCGGCACGTTCGCGTCGTCGCGAAACGCGCCAATGGCGAGCCGTTCTTCCCGATGGTCTCGAACCGCAAGCTCGAGGACGACGATCGCTATGCGTCGCGCGCCACGTTCAAGGCGGCCGAGCTCACCACGTATCAGGTCGTGATCTCCGAGACGGCGGGTGTCCCCGAGACCCGCATGTTCGGTTGGCGCGCAATCACCGGCATCTCGATGGGCGGCAATGCGGCGATGGCGATCGGCCTGCGCCACCCCGACAAGTTCGACAGCATCGCGGACATCGGTGGCGAGCCGGGCCCGTCGATGATCTACACGCTCGGGATGGTGCGCGATCACCTGTTCGGTGGCTTCTGCACCAAATCCGACGAGATCGCGGGTCGCGGCAACGTGGGCCAGCTGTGTCCCAAGACGCCGGACGCGGGCCAGTTCGAGATCGGTGCCGACTTCGAGCACATGATCACGCAGTCCGGTGAAGGCGTCGGCCTCACGCTCAAGCGCGGCCTCTATATGAAGGCGTCGCGTGACCTCGCGCGTGCGCTGTCGAACCCGGCGCTCTACAACCCGGACCACGCGTACGCCCCGACCGGTGTCGACCCGTCGTACTTCCAGATCGATGCGGCCACGCGCTGCGCACCGGGCGGCGAGATCGTGCTCGACGATTTCTATGACCGCGAGTTCAACCCCGACGGCGCCAGCCCGGTGATCACGTTCTGTGACGGCAACGACGGTACGGCACTGGGCAACGCGGTGTTCGATCCGAACGTCGCCGCCACCGACCCGGCGGAGCTGCTCCTCGCGGTCGATCTCAACGCGAACGGCCGCCGCGATGCGGGTGAGCCGGTGGTGACCAACGCCTACGAGCCGTTCGCCGACTTCGGCACCGACGGTGTCGCGAGCACCGCCGAAGACGGTTACGACGCGGCGAGCAACCCCGATCCAAAGGGCGACGACTACCACTCGATCCGCAACCCGCTCGGCACCGAGGGCAACGGCACCTGGGAGAGCGGCGAGGACTTCGAGGACGTCGGTCTCGACGGCATCGCAGGGACCTGTCAGCACGGCGAGACGCCGGGCGGTGGCGTCGGTGGCTGCTACGACTGGGGCCAAGGCAACGGCAAGTGGGACCTGTCGCCGAATGTCGCGCGCTGGTACGAGAGCGACCTGATGGTGCGCCTCGCGGCGCTCACCGAGGAGCAGCGCCATCACGTGTCGCTGTGGTTCGACGCGGGCATCCGCGACTTCCTCAACAACTCGGTGTCGGCGAACGCAGCCGTCGGTCAAGCGATGGCGAAGTACGGCCTGCCGTTTGGCGTCTATGACAACTTCTCGATCCTCGACGGTGGCGTGAGCGACCTGTCGTACGACTTCCTCGACGTGGCGTGGGCCGACCTGCCGAAGAACGGCTACCTGCGCTACGGCGATCCCGACGCCGCGCCCGACAAGATCGAGAACGGCGATGGTCGCCACGTCGGCACCGCGAACCAGATCATCTATCGCGCGCAGACCGCGTTCGGCTGGATCAACCAGCGCTGGCCGGAAGGCGACACCGACGACACCTTCCACGGTGGCCAGATCATCCGCGACCTGACCTTCAAGTCGCCGACGACCGGTCGTGACAATCCGTTCGGCCTGTTCCTGCCGCCGGGCTACGACAAGCCCGAGAACGCCGACAAGCGCTACCCGGTCGTCTTCTTCCTGCACGGCTACGGACAGGAGCCGAAGGACCTCGTCGATCTGTCGAGCGTGTTCGCGCTCAACATGATCGCGACCAACCCGATCGAGTCGCGGTTCCAGAAGTTCATCATCGTGTACGTCGACGGCCGCTGCCGGCCGAACGTCAACGGTACGCCGGTCGATCTGACGGGTGACCAGTGCGAGGGCGGCACGTTCTATCTCGACGCACCGCTCGGTGGGCTCGCGCGGATGGAGACGAACCTCCTCGATCTGATGGACCACATCGACGCGACGTACCGCACCAAGGCGCCGAGCCCGGCGTCGGTGATCGACTGAAGTAGTTACTGCGAGATCAGCGTCAGACTGCCGGGGCCGCGGGCCCACACGCGATCGAACTGATCGACGGTGACATCGAGAACGACGTTCTCGGCGAGGCCGCGGCGCGTATCCACGCGGCGAACCTTCTTGCCGTCCCACGCTGCGATGCCGCGCTCGGTGGCCATCCACACGTGGCCGTTGCGCGTGGCGACGACATCGTTGATCTCGAAGCGAAGGGCCGTCGGGAAGCCCCAGGTCTTGCCGTCCCATACGCCAGCGCCGGCGCCGGTCGCGACGATCACGCCGCCGTCGGGCGAGATCGTGACCGCGCGAGCGAGCTCGCTGCGCAACCCATCCGCCTCGGTCCAGACTTTCACCTGGCCGTCGACGAGGCGAGCGATGCCTTCGTTTGTCGCGAACCAGGCGGTGTCTCCGCGCACGTCGGCGTCGACGACACCGACGGGAATCGGCAGCATCTTCTCTTTCTTCGCAGCCGCCGAAACCTCGGTGCGGTGATACGCCACCTTGCCGGTGCCGGTCTCGACGATCGCGATGCCGTACGCGCGGCGCTCCTCGCCATCGCGATAGCGCAGTCCGATCCACAGCGTGCCGCTCTCCGAGAAGCGCGCGAAGCTCACCTCGGGTGCGTCACCGGGTGTGGTGAGCGTGGTCTTGGGCACGCGGGTCCAGGTGCCGGCGTTGTCGACGCGCGACAGGTGCACTTCCTTCTCCGCGGGTGCGCGATGCAGCGCGTAGATCGGGCCCGCGGGATCGCGAGCAACCGCGAGCACCACATCATCGGGGCCGCCCGACAGGAAGCGCTCGCCGTTCCAGTGCCACGCGCGGCGTGCGCCGGTCGCGAGCCAGCAGTCATTTGCCGCAGTACATGCGACGGACAGGTAGTTCGCGTCCTCGAACATCTGCTTGCGGCGGAGCCAGTCGCGCGGGCGAGAGTCGCCTTCGCGATAGCGCGCGGTGCCGAGGTCCCGCGTGCCGATGAGCAGCTGATCGTCGACGGCGCCGAGCACGGTCGCCCCGGCAGGCACGACGAGCGTGGTGGGATCGATCACCCACTCGCTCGTCGTCGGCCCCGTCATCGGTACGAGGCGCATGCCATCGCGTGCGAGTGGACGAACGGCGGTGCTCGCCGCGGCGATGCGATACACGCGACCACCGCCGAGCACCATGATGGTGTTGCCGCGCATCGTCGCTGCGTCCCACTTGAGCTCGGGCATCGTGCGGTAGCTGATCCAGCTCGTGCCCTTGCCGATCGCGATGCGCTCCCTGCCCTTCGCATCCGTCCCCACCACCATGATGCGAAAGCCGGGGACTTCGACGACGAGGCGTGGATGCACGACCTCGCAGCCCTGCGCGTCGCCAATCTTGATCACGTCGCCGCTCGGCTTGCGTGCGAGCAGACCATCCTTGGTCGCCATCCACAGCCAGCCCACGTTGTCGCGAACGAGCGCGAGGATCGGTTCCTTCGTCGGTGTGGCGACCCAGCCGCCCTTCTCGCTGACGAAGAACAAGCCTTTGCTGATGCCGAGCCATGCGCCCCCATCTCCGGGCGCCAGGCTCGCAACCCCTTCCTTCGCGATCGCTGCGTAGTCGATGCCGAGGCTTGCCGGTGGGTCCGTGATGTCCGTGTAGACCTCGACGCCGGCGTCATACCGGCCGAGTCCGCCGTCGCTGAGGATCCACATCCACTTCTTCTCGGCGTCGGTCCCCAGTGCCACCACGTGGTCGCCCGGCAATCCGTGCTCCGAGTTCATCGCGATCACGGCGCCCTTCTCGTCCCAGCGCTGCAATGCATCGTCGGTCGCGACGAACAAGAACCGTCCCGCATTCCCGACGCGCTTCACCGGCGTCGGCTCCGTGAACACGCGGACGCGCACGCTGCCGCCCGAAACCGGCGGCATTGGTTTCGCTGGCTCCGGTGGCGGGCACGCCGAAACCAGCGCCAGCACCCCGAGCCAAAGCCATCGCGTCACAGCCCAGCGACGGTATACGCTCCGCGCATGGCACGGCAACGACGAGGAGGAGGCTTCAAGCCTCCCGAGCTGCGGGGCACGTTGGGCACCCTCCTGCGCACGGCGGCAGCCCAGGTCGGTCCCCTTCGAGAGGCCCTCGGTGACGCCCTCGAGCGAACCGCCCGAGAAGGCCGGTCCCGTCTCGATGATGCCCGGTCGCGCTTCGACGACTCGCGCTCCTCCCGCCGCCGAACCGATGCCCTGGCCGACCTCGGCGAGATCGTCCTCGACCTCATCCGGCGTGGCGAGATCGACCCGGCCGAGCTCCCCGAAGTCCGCGACCTGGTCGCTCACCTCGACGAGATCGACGCGGCCGAAACCGACGACAACACCCTCCGTCACCTGGGTGATGATGACGAACCGCCGGCCCCTTCGCCCGCGCGAAATCGCTTCGATTCTCGCGGACGTGACTCAAGCTCGTCCCGTCCCGCTGCCCGCCGCGACGACGATGGCACCACCTCCTCGCGGGCCTGGTCGCCGCCCGCTCGCCCCGCCAAGCCAGCCACTCGGGTCTGGCGTCCACCCGCCGGCGACGATGCCGGCGCACCACCGCTCGCCGATGCTGCGCCGGCAGCCCGCCAGCGTCCGCCGCTCCCGCGGCAGGGCCAGCCCGCTGCTCGCCAAGGCGGGATCAGCTTCGAGGATGACGACGATCTTGCCGAGTACATGCACCCGGATGATGTCCCGGCAAAGAAGCCGCCCGACAGCGACCCTTGACACCCCAGCCTTGCGCCGGTAGAAACCTGGCCGTCCCTGGGGATATAGCTCAGCTGGGAGAGCGCGTGACTGGCATTCACGAGGTCAGGGGTTCGATCCCCCTTATCTCCACCACCTAAGGGGTTGCGATTGCAGCCCCTTTTTCTTTGGCGCTTGACCTCGCTTGCACGTGGCTTGCGCGCGCAGCGAGCATCTTGAGGACTCGCCGATCCGGATCGGACTCGCCGCTGGCGGCATCCAGGATGGACTCAGGGATCTCGCGCCGATGATTCTCCGCCACGTGGACGTAGATCATCGTCTCGTCGATCCGCTTGTGGCCCATCCACGACTGCAGACGCCACGGATTCACGCCGAACAGCGCCGCATGGGTGCCGAACGCGTGCCGTAACGTATGCCAGCGCTTCATCGGCAGCCCGGCGCGGCGGCAGATCCGGAGGATCGCCGCGTTTGCCTGACCGTCCGACTTCGCGCTGCCGTCGAGGTTGCGGACGACGAAGCCTTCACGCACGACCTCGAGCCGACGCAGCGCTTGTTCAAGCGTGCTCGTCATCGGGATCGTCCGCCTCCTCCCGCCCTTCGGCGTCCCCGTGATGGCGTAGCAGGTCTGCTGGTTCACGGTGATCGTCTTTCCGATCAGGTCGACGTCCTCGCGCCAGCGCAGCGCTTTGACTTCGCCACTGCGTAGACCCGCTTCTCCAGCGAGACAGACTGCCGCGTACCAGTCGCCGCCTTCGATCTTTGCTGCCGCTAGGAGACGCGCGTACTGCGCGAAGTCCCACGGCTCGATCTCCGGACGCTCGACCTTGTACATGCCGACCTTCGGCGACTTCGCGATCAGCTCGCATTCGACGGCGTACTTCATCGGCTTCGACAGCACGGCGAGAATGTTGTTGATCCGCTTCTCACTCAGCTCCTTCTCGACGAGCAAAGCGCGAAACGCTGCGACCTCGCCTGTTCCGATCTGATCGAGTCGGAGATGCCCGAACTCCGGCATCAGGTGGCAATCGTAGATGCACTCCTTGCTCTTGACCTCGGTCGGCTTGTTGCGGCGCCCGATCACCCATTCCCTCCAAAACCTCCCCTTGAACCACTCTGAAAACGTCGGCACCTCCTTCGTTGGGGTTGCGGCTTGCGCGATGGACTTACCGGTAATGGCCTCCGCGATCGCGCGTCGCTCGGCCTCCTGAGCGCCGACCTTCGAGCGCGGCAGATCGTGGTACAGCCCGGGCACACCAGGCGTACCGAAGATCCGCTCGCGCGTTCCGTCGGCATATTTGACGGTGGTCTGGAAAACCCAGCCACCTGTTCGCTTGTCGCGTCGTACAGGCATCGTTACTGCCCTTCCTTCGCGCCACTCGAACGACCACACGTCGAACAGTGTGGCCCACCGGTTGTCGTGTCGTCCAGGCCGATCATCGTGCACCCGAGAGCCAACGAAGGAGGGCCGCTCGCGAGAACCGGATCTTCTTGCCGATGCGGCGGTGCGGGATCTGACCGCGACCGCACGCGTCGTAGACCGCGCCGCGTCCGAGCTTCAGAAAGGACATCGCGCCGCGAACGTCGAGGACGTCGTTCTGGTCGTGACCAGACCGATCACCGCCCTCGCCGCTGCTGTGTGGGGATCCTGTTACGCCGTCCGGAGGCGTTACCGATCCGATGCGAACTGGCGACGACGGCGACTCCGTTGGCGCATGAGAAATTGATTCGGCATTGGTCGCGCGGGACATGGAACTCCCGAGGGCTATCGCCCCCTGGTTGCCCCTTTGCGCGGCCGCGCTTGTCCTGGCGACCACGTTCGGCGCCGTAACGGAGACCCTCCTTCGGGATTGCCATTCCCCGACCTCGGGCGGTTGGTCTACAAGTTGTGTTCGGACTGGCCTTCGGCGAGAGGGTGATTGACCTCGTCAGGTACGACCCTCGACGCTGGTGCTAGCACACGTGCAGGGATCTGATCGAGTTCCTGTCCTGACTCCAATATCCAGGACAACTGTTGAGAAATCCGTTGTGGAAACCCTTGTGGCTACTTGCCGGGATGGGGGATCTGGGCCCTGAGAATCCGAATGGTTGCGTCAGCTGGCGTGGGCCCAAAGGCCCCGCAAGAAACTGGTGTTCTTGGGGCGCAGGTTATCGGGGACGTGTGCGGGTAAGTTATGCGGAGTAACCATGCGAGATCTCAGATCGAGCATGGGCCTTGGCGGCTAGCAGGCAATTTCTTGGCTAGCCATCAAACCGATCTGACCACCTACCCAACCGGAGCACCTCGCTGCAGATCGTCGAGCAGCTTCGCGAACGCTTCCAGGCGGGCAGCCCTCACTCGCGGATCGCCGCGGCGAGGCGCGGATCCCTTCGTTTCCGGGAGACTGATTGGCCGGTTCGAACCTGTGGCGCAGTTTGGTCCGCTGATCCGCGATCTTCGTGCCGAGCTTCACGGATAGTCACGTGCGAGCGCAGTAGAGGCGCTTTCGCCGCCCATCGGACGGCGTGCATGCGCGAGCCTCGGCGACGGTCGCGGCGCAGTTACGGATGCCCCATGCTGACGAAGCAGAGCTGCGAGGTTCATGTCGACGTCACCATCCGCGGTCGTGTCTTCGATCGCGGCGTCCGAATGCTCGGAAAGAATGAAGCCCTCGGCGATTGCTATCAGCAAGATAACGACATGAAACCTCATTCCTCGTCTGACTTGTCCCGGATCGACAAGGCCGCAGATACACGATCGACCGACTCCGTCGGCGTTCCGAACTGCTGTAGGCGAGCAAGGCTTGCAACGAACTCATCGTTCAACATGTAGATCGACTGCTGGATCTCGGGCGACGACCTCGACACCGGCAGGCGTCGTCGTCTGAGTTCAAGAACATTCGCAACCGCGGAACCGAGCGTCTGGAACCTCGGTAGCAGTGCACGTAATGCGACCAACTCATTGCGCAACTGAGAGCGTCGCTTTGCCATGTGGCTCAATCCGTCTAACCCGACCTCCGGTAACCGTTCAGGGGTCGGGAAAGCTGGATCATCTCGATCGTTTGTGAGTTCGTGATTCGTGCCGATCGCATCGCGATCGAAAACGTGATCTACGTTGGTCGTTGAACGCGCAGCACCAGATTGCCGAGCTGGAAGCCATCGCCGCCGCGAAGGACACGCGGATCGTCGAGTTGGAAGCCACCGTCGCCGCGAAGGACGCGCGGATCTGCGATCTCGAAGAGCAAGTCGCGACGCTAATGGCACAAGTGGCGGCACTGGCCAAGCAGGTCGCCGATCTCACCGAGAAGATTGGCCGCAACTCGGGCAACTCGAACAAGCCACCGTCGAGCGATCCACCGAGCACGCGCGCCGAGCGTCGTGAAAAGGATAGGAAGAGCAAGCGCGGGCGCGGTGGGCAGCCGGGGCATCCGGGATCGAAGCGCGAGTTGCTGCCACCCGAGCAGGTCGACGCCATCGTCGACGTGTTCCCGCCCGAATGCAAAAACTGCTGGGCGGCGCTACCCAAGACGCCGGACCCGACGCCGCAGTGTTACCAGACGACCGAGTTGCCACCGGTGACGCCGCATACGACCGAGTACCGCGAGCACGCCGTCGTGTGCCCC
>JBBQFU010000129.1:0-23856 GCA_038322185.1 Haliangiales bacterium | reverse complement strand
GTCTGCAGCGAGTTGCGCGCGTCGTCGGCCATCACGCCGCTGATCGCGTACAAGCGCAGGGACACGGCCATCGCCTGCGTCTCCATGATCGCCTTCTGGACCTCGAGCGCACCGTCACCAACGGCGTCGTAGCCCGCTTGTGCCTGGCCCGTTCGCTCGCCATGCGCGCGCTCGGGATCTCCAAGCGCGGCGTATTGCGAGGCCAGCGCCTGGCGCTGCGCCGTTGCTCCGGAGCCACCGGCCTTGTCGGCGAGCTCGTTGCGGATGCCGATCAGGTCGTGCTGGATCGACGAGATCCTCAGGCGACGTGCCGACAGTGCGGGATATAGCGTGAGGCGATCGCCGGTGGCGAGCACGCCCTCGAGCCGCTCGATCGTCGCGCTCGACTCGTCGAGATGCCGCTGCACCGTGCCGAGATCGTTCTCGACGCTGACCACGCGCTGGACATCGGGCTCCTCGCGCAGCCACTGCGCCGCAGCCTCGGGGATCGGCGCCGCGGAGGCGAACACGCGCGTGTTGCGACCAGAGATCTGATCAATGAACGATGCCGGGTCGAGCGTGCCGTCGACCATGCGCGACAGCGCCATGTACGACGGGTGATACGCGTCGTGCGTCTCGGCGAAGATCTTCTCCGCCTTGCCGTACTCGGTGACCGGATCGGTCTTCTCCTCGGCGTTCGCGGTGCCCGCGATCTGCGCCTGACGGAGCAGCTGGGCCTTGCGGATGCGCAGGTTTCCCTCGAGGATCTTCACGGTCGGCGCCTTGACCGAAAGTGGATCGAGACGGCCGAGCAGCTCCAGCGCGGTGAGCGCCTTGTCGTACTGCTTGCTCTTCACGTAGACCCACGCGACCTCGTAGAGCGCCGCAGGGAACAGATCGCTGCGACGGTCGACGAGCAGGTAGGAATCGATCGACTTCGACGGCTGCTCGCGCTCGTAATAGAGGCGGCCGAGTGCGAGCTGCGCGAGCTCGATCACGCGACGGTCGCCGTTGCTGCGTGCCTTGCGGACGGTGAGATCGCTGAAAATCTCGGTGGCCTTCGCGAGGTCCTGCTTCGCGACCTGCGCGGTACCGGTGTAGTACGCAGCCTGCAGCTCGTACTCCGAGCCCTTCGGCACGCTGTTGAACAGACCGATGGCGTCGTCGTACTTGCCCTGCGAGAAGGCCCACTTGCCCTGCACGTACGGTACGACTGCGCCGCCGAGGCCACCACTGAGGCCGCCGATGAGCGTGAGCGCTTGCTCGCCACTCGCGGTGTCACCGTCGATGATTGCGATCTCGACCACGCGCACGAGTGCCGGCGTGTAGTAACGGCTCGACGAATTCGTCGACGCGATCAGCGCCTGGTAGTAACCACGCGCGGCGCCGCGATCGCCCTTCTGATAGAGCGACTCGGCGAGATAGAACTGCGCGACCTCCTTGTCCGTACCGCTCGTCTTGCCGACGAGATCGAACAATGCGAGCGACGCGACATCGTAGTCACCAATCGCGAACGCGACTTGCGCGTCGACGAGGCGACGCTGCCCCGTCTGCGTGCTCATCTGGTTCGGCTGCGGCATGTTGCTCGCGAGCGCGCGCGCCTCGGTTTCATACGAGGTCAGCCGGCTCTTCACATCAGGCGCAGCACTTGCCGTGGCGCTCGCAAGCGCGAGCACCAGCATCGCGGAGAGCCGACGAAATTTCATATGTTAGTTCCCCGGGGCCGGAGCCGGGGTTCCCGTTGCGGGCGGCGGAAGCGGCGTCGAGCCGGGATTCGTCGGAGCCTTCGGCGCTTCTGCGGGCTTGTCGGGCGCAGCGTCGACGACCTTGCATTCGATCGACGGACGCTTCTCCATCGGAGTTGCAGCGCCACCCTTCTCGAAGCCTTTGCAGTCGACCTTCGAGATCTTGCCTTCACCCGTCGTGAACGACGCATTGCCACGCGCGGTGAACGTGAACTTCGAGAGGTACTCGAACACGCCGTAGCCGTGGCCGCGATACGTGGCGACGACCTGGAGGTTGTGATTGCCCGGTGAGATCGGTCCAGCAAAGACGTCGAAGCTCTTCGTCTTGTACATGGACTCGCCCGTCTCGTCGGAGCGGGCGAACACCTGCGTACCGTCGAGCGAGTAGATCAACTTCGTCAGGCGGAACGAGGCGCCCATCTGATCGGCGTGACCGATCGTGGCCTGCGCACCGACGCCACCGCCGAGCGATTGCTCCTTGAGCATCTGCACGCGAGCCTTGAGCTGCCACGCGCGCTCCTTGAGCGCTTGCGTCTTCTGCTCGAGCCGACGAAGCCGAACCGACGTCGGCATGTCTTCAGGCTTCACCGATGCGAGATCGGGAGCTGACGCCGCTGGCGTCGCGCCGCCATCACCTGCCGGCGCGGGAGCCGGCGCGGGCGTTCCTCCCGCCGGGGTCGGTTGCGCGTTCGCAGCCGCCGCGACGAGCAGGGACGAGAGTACAACCGCAGAAGGATTCACTCGCATTAAGCAGCCCTCTTGCGCCTGCAGACGATCGGCGCAATTTCCTTTGGAATGAGGCGGTTGTAACACTTGGCACCGGGGCTATCAAGGAAGCATCCCCGCGGTTTTCTCATCTAACGCGGGCCCCACGGACCGGGCTGTGGAGCGGGTCACGACATCGCGAGATGGGACCACAGCAGCTCGAGCGCCTTGTCGAGACCCTGGCCGGTCGCGGCTGAGATGGGGTGAAGCTCGATCCCCCGCTCCGCGAACTCCCGGTGGTACTCCGCGACATCCTTGGGATCGATGGCGTCGACCTTGTTCAGGACGACCACCTGGGGCTTTTTGGCCAGCTCCGGCGCGTACTGCGCGAGCTCGCGGTTGATCACGTCGAAGTCCTCCAGGGGTGAGCGCTCGGGCCCAGTTGTGAAGGTCGCCTCGACGATGTGCAGCAGCACGCGGCAGCGCTCGACATGGCGCAGGAACTGGTGGCCGAGCCCCGCGCCATCGGCGGCGCCTTCGATGAGCCCTGGGATGTCGGCGATCACGAAGGTGCGTTCGTCGGACAGCCGGACCACGCCCAGGTTGGGGACCAGCGTCGTGAACGGATAGTCGGCGACCTTGGGCCGCGCCCGCGACACGCGCGAGATGAACGTCGACTTGCCCACGTTCGGATAGCCGAGCAGGCCCACGTCGGCGAGCAGCTTGAGCTCGAGCCGGACGGTCTTTTCCTCGCCCGGTGTTCCCGGCTCGAACGTGCGCGGTGCCTGGTTCCACGGCGTCGCGAAGTGGATGTTGCCCTTGCCGCCGATGCCGCCCTTCGCGAGCACGAACGTGCGGCCGTCCTCGTCGAGATCGGCGATCTGCTCGCCCGTCGCCTCGTCGATGATGATGGTGCCGACCGGGACCTTGATGATCAGGTCGGGTGCAGCCGCGCCGTACTGATCCTTGGCGCGACCCGGCTCGCCGCCCCCGGCCTTGTAGTGGCGCCGGTACTTGAAGTCGAGCAGCGACGCCATGCGAAAGTCCGCGATCACGATGACGCTGCCACCGTCGCCACCGTCACCGCCCGAAGGACCGCCGCGCGGGACGTTATCCTCGCGCCGCAACGCAGCAGATCCGTCACCGCCGTCGCCGGACTTGACGTGGATGATCGCCTCGTCGATGAACTGCACGCCGAAGACTTAGCAGGTCCTCGGAAGTTGCGTAAGTTGCCTCCGTCCCATGTCGCGCTGGCTGATCACCTGGATGCGCAGCGTCCTCCCCCCCGCGTGGCGGCGCGCCGCCGGGGTGTGGATCGGCACCGGCATCGGCGGCGGCATCGTGTTCGGGCCCACCGCCATGCATCCGCGCGACCTCACGCGGCTCGCGCTCGGTGTCCCCGCCGTCGGGGCAGCACTGGCGATCACGTGGCTGCTCGTCTTCGTGCCGACCGCGCGTGTGCTCGTGCGCGCCGAGGGTGCGCGCTTCTTGCGCTCGCTGCCCGGCCCGCGCTGGTCGCCTAGCATCGTCGCTGCCGTCGCGATGATCGCGCTGCAGCTGCCGTGGCTCGCGCTGTGGATCGCTGGCGAGGGCCTGCTCGGCCTCGCGATCGTCGTGGTCCTCACGCTCGTGATCACCGCGATCGCGAGCGTACAGCTTCGCCCGCGTGTCGCGCGCTTCCCGCCGTGGACGCGGCCCTACCCTGCCCTGCGAGGCGTCTATCTCCGTGCGCTCAAGCGGCGCGCCGGTGATGCACTCGTGCGCGGCGGCGGCCTCGCGGCACTCGCCGGGATCGCGGCCGCGCTGATCGTTCGCAACAACCAGCTCGTCGATGCGAACGCTGCCGTGCTCGGTGCCGGCGTGATCTCGATCGTGCTCATCCCGGGCTGGGCCGGCGCGCTGTTGCCGCTCGTCGAGGCCCAGCGCGCGAGTGCATGGCTGGCGAGCTCGCTCGGTATGTCGCCGCTGCTACGCGTCGGTGTGCTCGTCACCGTGGTCGTCGGCGTGTACGTCGCGGGAACGATGATCGCGCTGGGGACGATCGCGATCGCGTACACCAACCTGTTCGAGCACATCCCGTCGGCCACCAACTCGACGTTTGCGTGGATCTGCGGCGTCTCGCTCGCGTCCGCGATCGGCATGGGCCTGATCACCACCCGCGCGCTCGTCGTCGCGGACCGCGAGCTCGCACATGCGGATCGCTCGCTCGCCTCGCCCGTGCGTGATGTCGCCGGCGCGCCGGTTCGTGTTGTCACCGGTTCCGTCGTCGCGTCGGCGGCCGCCGTGCTCTGCCTCGGCGGGCTCGGCGTGATCGGCGTCGCGCTGCTCGTCACGATCGGGATTTGTGCTTTGCTCACCGCGAGACCCGCATGACCGCGCCCCGCTCCCCCTCCAGTGTCCAGCGCTCCGGCGCGATGGCGGTCGCCGGCAAGCCGATCCTGCGCGTCGAGCGGCTGACCGTGAAGCGCGGGGGCAGCACGATCCTCAGCGACGTCACGCTCGAGATCGCCGGCGGTGAGATCGTCGGCATCGTGGGCAAGAACGGCTGCGGCAAGTCGACGCTACTGATGTCGATCGCCGGCGTGCTCGAGCCGAGCGATGGCCGCGTCACGATCGAGACCGCGAATGTCTGGGGCACGACCGCGGATCGCACGCGCGCACGCACGCAGCTCGGCTACGTGCCCGAGAGCGCCGATCCGCCGGGCTTCCTGCTCGGCGGCGAGCTGTGGGCGCTGTGCACCGCGAGCCGTGGTGCGCGGCCTCCGACCACCGAGCTCATCGAGGCACTCGGTCTCGACGAGCTTCGCGATCTCGCACTCGATCGGATGTCACTCGGCCAGCGTCGCCGCACGTGCCTGGCCGCAGCACTGCTCGGTCCGCCACGGCTGCTCGTGCTCGACGAGCCCGACAATGGACTCGATGTCCGTCGGTTCGATTCGCTCGTCACGCTGATCAAGGCACACGCGGCCGCCGGTCACGCCGCGCTGATCGCGACGCACGATGCGACGCTGATCGAACAGCTCGGTGCGCGCGTCGTCTCGCTCGCCTGAACAGATCAGCCGATCTTGCGCTTGATCGCCTCGATGTCGTGCTCGCAGCGCTCGACACGATCGCGAAGCTCGAGACGATCTCGGAGGAGCGTTAGCACCTCACGCGTCGTGTCAGTGAGCTCGTGAATCGCGGTTGTCGTGCGTGTCTCGGAAGCGACGAGCGTCTTGCGTACCTCCACGAGCCCACCCTCGAGGCGGTCGACCCGCTCGGTGAGCTTGTCGACGCGCTCGTTTGTCGAGCGCACCGCATCGCGAATATCGATCAGCACTCCGAGCGTCACATCATCCGAGCCCATCACTGCCTCCAGTTTACCGAGTTGGCTCTCGATCGCACAGCAATCGATGTGCCGGGCTCAAGACCGCGAGATCGTTCGGCTCGCCGCGAATGACATGTCCGAGTCCGGCGCTGTACGGACAACGCTGTCCGGGAGGCGTCTCGACCGGCATCCGGACGCACGAAAACCCGAGTCACGGGCTACGTGAATCGGGTCGACGTCGATCGCGGAAGCGTCAGTGGATCAGGCGGTCGCAGTAGCGGTCGCCGGATACACGGAGACACGCGTCTTCGTCTTGCCGTAGCGCTCGAACTTCACTTCGCCCTCGACCTTCGAGAACAGCGTGAAGTCGCGGCCGATGCCGACGTTCGTACCGGCGTGGAACTTGGTGCCCACCTGGCGAACGAGGATGCTGCCGGCCGTGACGACCTGACCTGCGAAGCGCTTGACGCCTCGCATCTTCGGGAGGGAGTCGCGACCGTTGCGGGTCGAGCCTTGTCCTTTTTTATGTGCCATGACGCTTTACCTCTTACGCCTGAATCTCGGCGACCTTGACCACCGTCAGGTTCTGACGGTGACCGTTGCGGCGCACGTAGTTCTTGCGGCGACGGAACTTGAAGACGACGAGCTTGTCGCCACGGGTCTGCTCGACGATCTCGGCAGTGACCTTGGCACCCGCGACGAGGGGCTTGCCCACCGTCACGTTGCCGCCATCACCAGAAGACACGAGCAGGACTTGATCGAACACAACCTGGGCGCCTGCATCACCAACGAGCCGCTCGACCGTAATGGTCTTGCCCTGCTCGACTCGGTATTGCTTTCCACCCGTTTGAATGACGGCGTACATGACTTGGCTCCGCGAAGAAATGCTTTCGGAATCGCGGACTTTACTGATCAAAACGCGCCCGTCAAGCCCTGCGATGGTCGCCCTGCGACCCGCCGAGCTTTGATCAATGGATCCGCGGGTCTGTCCGGGAGCCGGATCGATCCGAATTATCCGGATTCCTTAGCGTCCCAGCCGCTTATGTAAGAGATCGGTCGCCATGACCGGGTTGGCCCGGCCGCCGGTGAGCTTCATGACCTGACCGACAAAGAAGCCAAACAGGGTGTCCTTGCCCGCCGCGTAGGCCTCGGCTTGCTTGGTGTTGGCCGACACGATGCCGTCGATGATCTCCCACAGCTGAGCCTCATCGGAGATCTGCTGCAGGCCCTTGGTCTCGACGATCTTCGACGGTGCCTCGCCGGTCTTGAAGCTCTCGGCGAACACTTCCTTGCCGATCTTGCCGCTGATCGTGCCGTCCTCGATCATGCGGATCAGCTCGGACAACGTCGCCGGCTTCATCGGTGACTCTGCGATGTCGACGCTCGCTGCGTTGAGCGCGCCGAGCAGCTCGGTGAGCATCCAGTTCGCGATCATGCGCCCCGAGCGCTCGCCCGGATGCGCCTTGCACGTGGTGTCGAAGTAGTCGGCGAGCGCGCGATCACCGACGAGCGTGCGCGCGTCATCGGGCGACAGGCCGTGCAGCGCGATGTAACGCTCGAAGCGCGGCGCCGGCAGCTCGGGGAGCGAGCGCAGGATCGATGACATCGCGTTGCCGTCGACGACGAGCGGCGGCAGATCGGGGTCGGGGAAGTAACGATAGTCGTTCGCCTCCTCCTTGCTCCGCATCGTGGCCGACGCGCCGAGGTCGGCATCCCACAACCGCGTCTCGCGCATCACGCGGCCGCCACCGTCGAGGATTCGCGCCTGGCGCAGGATCTCGTGCTCGATCGAATTCTGCACGAAGCGAAACGAGTTGATGTTCTTGAGCTCGGTACGCGTGCCGAGCCGATCCTCGCCGCGCCGCCGCACGGAGACATTGGCGTCGCAGCGCATCTGGCCCTTCTCCATGTCGGCCTCGGAGATCCCGAGCCAGCGCACGAGGCGATGCAGCGAACGCATGAACTCGGCGGCATCCTCCGCGCTGGTGATCTCGGGCTCGGTGACCACCTCGCACAGCGGCACGCCGGCGCGATTGAGATCGACATGCGAGGTCTGACCGCTGTGCATGTTCTTGCCGGCGTCCTCCTCGAGATGGATGCGCGTGAGCTTCACGCGCTTGACCGCGCCGCCGACGATCAGGTCGACGTGGCCCTCCTCGCACAGCGGCTCGTCGAACTGCGAGATCTGGTAGCCCTTGGGCTGGTCGGGATAGAAGTAGTGCTTGCGAGCGAACCGCGAGCGCGCGCGGATCTTCGAGCCGGTCGCGACGCCGAGCTTGAGCGCGAGCTCGAACGCGACCCGGTTGAACACCGGCAGCGTGCCGGGCAGCCCCAGGACGAGCGGATCGGTGAGCGAGTTGGGCGGCGCACCGAACTCGACGGCCGACGGCGAGAACGCCTTGCTGCGCGTGCCGAGCTGCACGTGAACCTCGAGGCCGATCACCGGCTCCCAGATCTCGAGTAGCTGCGCGGCGTCGGTCACGACACCCCTTTCGGTCGCTGCGTACCGAGGCCGACCTGCTGTTCGATCACGTGACCGACGCGGAGCAGCGTCTCCTCGTCGAGCGGCTTGCCCAGGAGCTGCGCACCGACGGGAAGATTCTCGCTCGTGAGCCCGCACGGCACGCTCATGCCGGGCAGGCCGGCGAGGTTGCACGACAGGTTGAAGATGTCGCCGAGGTACATGTCGATCGGCGAGGCCTTCGCGCCGAACTTGTAGGCTGGCGTCGGCGTGGTCGGCGTGAGGATCACGTCGCACTGCGTGAACGCCTCGTCGAAGTCGCGCTTGATCAGTGCGCGTACCTGCTGGGCCTTCTTGTAGAACGCGTCGTAGTAGCCCGAGCGCAGCGCGTAGGTGCCGAGCATGATGCGTCGCTTGACCTCGGGCCCGAAGCCCGCGCCGCGCGATCGCATGTAGAGGTCCATCAGATCCTTCGCGCCCTCGGCGGCCTTGCCAAACCGGATGCCGTCGTAGCGCGCGAGGTTCGACGACGCCTCGGCCGGCGCGACGATGTAGTAGGCAGCGAGTGCGAGATGCGTGTGTGGCAGCGAGACGTCGACGATCGTGGCGCCGCGATCCTTGAGCGCCGCGACCGTCTTGTCGAGCGCGGCGCGAACATCGGCGTCGATGCCGTCGCCGAAGTACTCCTTCGGCAAGCCGACGCGCAGCCCCTTCACGTCGCCGACGAGCGCGGCTGAGAACTTCGGCACCGGCTCGTTGAGAGAGGTCGAGTCGCGCTCGTCGAAACCGCAGATCGCCTCGAGCAGCAGCGCCGCATCGGCGACGGTGCGCGTGATCGGCCCCACCTGGTC
The DNA here is from genome assembly GCA_038322185.1 of Haliangiales bacterium. GTDB lineage: Bacteria > Myxococcota_A > Polyangia > Haliangiales > Haliangiaceae > JABFXX01. Next base: position 14,808 of record JBBQFU010000129.1, on the reverse strand, counting down.
AAGCGACGACGCGAACGCCACGATGCCCCACCGCGACACGCGCCCGTAGGTGGGCTTGATGCCGACGACACCGCAGAACGCGGCGGGCTGCCGGATCGAGCCACCGGTATCCGTGCCGAGGCTGCCGACGCACAGGCCCGCGGCGACGGAGGCCGAGCTGCCACCGGAGCTGCCGCCGGGAACGCGGCCGGTGTCCCACGGATTCTTGGTGCGCTGGTACGCCGAGCGCTCGGTCGAGCTGCCCATCGCGAACTCGTCGCAGTTGACCTTGCCGAGGATCACGGCGCCGGCCTCGCGCAGCTTGTCGACGACGTGCGCGTCGTACGGTGGGATCCAACCCTCCAGGATCTTCGACGCGGCGGTGGTTGCGAGGCCGCGCGTGACGATCACGTCCTTGAGCGAGATCGGAACGCCGGCGAGTGGTGGCAGCGGCGTGTTCGCGGCCCGCATCTGGTCGACGGCGATCGCAGCGGCGCGTGCGCCCTCGGCGTCGACGAGGAGGTACGACTTGATCTCGCGATCGACGTCGCGGATGCGCTCGATGTGACGGTCCACGACACGGACCGCGGAGACCTCGCCCGTCGCGATCCGCTTCGCGGTCTCGGCGATGCCCAACCACTCGATCACTCGCCGCTCCCCGGGATGATGGCCGGCACCACGAAGACTTCGTCGGTCTTCGCGGGTGCGCCGCGCAGCGCATCGGTCACCGACAGCGACGGCAGCGACACGTCCTCGCGCAGCCGCAGATCCATCGGGACGGCGTGCATCATCGGCTGGACGTCGGTCGTGTCGACGGAGGCCAGCGTGCCGAAGTGCTCGAGGATCGCACCGAGATCTTGCTGCAGCGTCTCGACCTCGCTCGCATCGAGGTGGACGCGGGCGAGGAGCGCGATCTCCTCGACTTCCTTCTTGTCGAGGGTCGGCATTACTCGGGAAGCGGTTGAGGCTGCAGCTCGGGTCGCCCGCCCAGCCGCGCCGCGAGCTCGGCACCCATCCGCAGATACTCGTCGGCGACGCGCCCCGCGCCGGCAACGTCGGCCTTTTCGATCGCGGCGATCAGCTCGCGGTGATGCTTGCGTACCGTGTCCTGCGGGCCGGCAAGGTTTGCGAGCAGCGGCATGAAGTTGCGCACGCCATCGCGGACCGTGTTGATCAGCAGCAGCATGACCTGGTTGCCGCACATCGACGCGAGCGCGACGTAGAAGTCGAAGTCGAGATCGAACAGGTCGGCCGCACCAGTCGCGCGATCGGCCTTGTCGGCGACGACGCGCAGCTTGGCGATCCCGTCCTTGTCGCCACTGTTGCGAGACGCGCACAGCCGGGCGATCTCGCGGCCAAAGATGCGGCGAAACTCCAGCAGATCGCGGATCAGCTCCGGCTTGCCGCCGCCGAGCGGGAGCAGATGCTGGACCAGCTCGATGCCGCCGGTCTCCATGAAGTTCTGCACGCGGGTGCCGTCGCCCTGGCGGATGCGCACGAGCCCGAGGTGCTCGAGCTTCTTCAAGGCCTCGCGCAACGACGCGCGGTTGACCCGCAGCCGCTTGGACAGCTCACGCTCCGGTGGGAGCTTCGATCCCGGCGGGTACTGCCCGGTCAGGATGAGCGAGCGCAGCTGTTCGGCGATTTCCTCGGCGACCCGCTGCTTCTCGACAGGCTTGAGCATCAGCCGCCTGAGGTTATCTCAAAACCGCGGCGGTCTGGGCCCGAGCGAGGAGCCATCGGGCCGTCCGCTTGCTCGTGCCACGTTTCGCGTGATACGTCGCCTCCACGCATGTCGCGCGTACTCTTGCTTGACGCCGACAAGACGGTTGACGTCTTCGATCTGGTCGAGCTGACCGAGCGGGTCGCCCGGGTGCGAACCGCCTTTCTGTTCGAGATCGGCGAGGAGATGCGCCTGCACGTCGATCATGACGGCAAGCTCAGCGAGGCGCTCGCCCGCGTGCGTGCTCACACCGGGTCGGCGGACAACAAGGTGACCGAGCTCGAGCTGATCGAGCGCATCGACCTCATCGACGCGCGCTGACCGTATGGTGATCCCCGAGCTCGACGACGTGCAGTACGATCTCGAGGTCGATGGCGAGCTCGTGCGGCGCCAGCTCGAGCGCAAGGTCTGGGAGGACCGCGGCTGGGCGACCGTCGCCGTGAAGTTTCAGGAGCGCGCGACTGACGGCACCTGGAAGGATCCCAAGGTTGCGCTGCTGCGGTTTCGCCGCATGAACGAAGCTTGGAAGAAGCAGGCCGGGATCACGCTGCCACTCGACGAGGCGCTGGCACTGTCGACGGCGATCGCCGGCTGGTCAGCGTGAAGCTGCTCCTCACCGTCGAGGATGCATTCAAGGTCGCCGGCCTCGGGACCATCCTGGACCCCGAGATCGACCTCGCGGAAACCACGCCGCTCGAGATCACCGTCGAGATCCGACGCCCAGACGGATCCAGCGAACGCTGTGCCGCACGTCTCGAGATCCCGAGGCGTGTAGCGGTGCCGCGCTTCGCGGTCGTCGTGCCGGTGCCGAAGGATCGCGTTCCTCGGGGCACGGAGGTCTGGCTCGTCGCCTAACGCTTGAGGCGCGACTCGAGGACGCGGGCTTCGCTGGCTGCGTCGGCGTGGCCGGGCTTGATGCGCAGCACCTCCTTGAAGTGCTGCAGTGCCTCGCGCTCCTTGCCGAGCATGCGCTCGACGCGGCCGAGATAGAACCGAGCGGTCGGCGAGCGATCGTTGGCCTCGGCGGCGCGGAGCAGCGCCTTGCGGGTCTGGTTCGCGACCGCGGCCTTGTCGGGGGCGGCGGCAAACTGCGCCCACGCGAGAAGCGCCTGGTACTCGCTCTCGTTGGGTTGCAGCTCGACCGCCGTCTGGAATGCCGTGAGCGCCTGCGCGATCTGATCGCGACGCAGGGCCATCTCGCCCATGCGAAACGCCTCTTCCGCGCGCAAGATCTTCATCGCCATCTCGTCGGCCTGGGCGTCCTGGGCGCGCACCGCGGACTCACCACCGCGGTCGAGGATCGACACGTACTCGGCGCGCTTCTTCGGATCATTCAGCACAGCGAATGCGGCGTTGATCTGCGCCATCAGACGCTGCGCGTCGCGCGCTTCGTCGACGACGCCGATCGCGGAGAGCCGATCGGGGTGCAGCTTGCGCGCGAGCATGTAGTACGTGTTGCGGACCTCGTCGGCATTCGCGGTCTGCGCGATGCCGAGCAGCGTGAAGTGATCGACGCGGTTATCGAGGAGCGGCAGCTTGGACGCGAGAAGCTGCTCGATCTCGGTTGTCGCGGCGGTGTTGCGCTTCGCGCGGCGCGGAGGCGGAGCACTCGGTTTGCGGGTCGGTCGCTGCTCCGGCAGCGCTGTCGTCTGCATCGGCCTCTGACCCGTCGGTGAGCGCATGCGAATCGCCGGCTCGCCATCGATGGGTGCCTGGCTCGGCGCCATCGAGCGCGCGTCGGCCATGTCCGGCGTGAAGTTGGGTGTGCGGGCGTGCGGCGCATGGGGAATCGTCGTGCTCTGCGTCCGGTCGCCAGCGATCGCTGTTGCCGCCGGACGCGGGACGCCGCTCGAGCCGGGGCTCGCCAGCGGCCGCGGGATGCCGCTCGAGCCTGCGTCGCGCGCCGGGGTCGGCACCGCTCCGGAGTCTGGCTGGCTCGGGATGGCGCGGGGAGTGGGCGCGCGGCTGGTCAGCGTCGGGCTGGCCGTCTGGCCGACGCGCTGGGCCGGCTGACCGGGAGCACGGGTCACGCTCGGGGCCGGTCGTGTTGCGGGCCGGATCTCGCAGGCGCCGCACGACACCAGGGCGTAGATGATCGCGCGGATCGCGCGCGCCCCGAGGCTGCCGTGGTTGTGCTCGAGGTCGTTGAGGTTGGCGCCCCCGACGAGCATCTGCAACGCTGGCCTCTCGGCATCGGAGAATCCGAATTGCGGGAGATCCTCGACGGCATCGGGCTTGAGCTGGAACCAGCCACCGAGCGCGCGAAGCTCGTCGCCCATGCGCTCCTCGGAGAAGTTGTTCTTGGCGCCCAGGTAGCAGACCGAGCGGATGTCGAGCTCGCTGCCTGCGTGCACGGCGAGCGTCAGCTCGTCGTGCACGCTAAACTCGCCGCGCTCGACGGAAAACGCGCGGGCGGCGCGGTTGGCGACCACGCGGCGGCGCAGGCGCTGGGCCTGTTCGGGCGCCAGCCGGGCCATTTCGGCGAGCAGCTCGATCTCGTCGCGGTTCGGCGCGGCTGCCATCCGGCGCGTGATGTCGGCGACTTGCGTCGACGTGATGAGGTTACCGGTCAGGGCAACCCGCACCGCGGCGTCGCTCGCCAGCGGCGAATGCGCGGCCACGATGGCGCCCCGCGTAAACGCGACCCGGTACGTTTTTCCGTCGGAGACGACCGCCAGCTCGCCCGTGAGACCGCGGATCCCGAGTGCCCCGAAGGTGAGGCCCCAGGGGCGGTCGGTCACCGAACCTCGTGCAAGCAGGGCCATTCACCGTCTCCAGAGCTTGCGGACGAGGAAGGTCACTGCAGCCACGACGATCACCGCCACGATGAGGCCGACGATGGCCCTGTCGACCTCGGCGTACCCCCACCAGCCCGTGGCGGGATGTGGCTCTAGCATTCCCCTAGAGGATGGTCAGACCTCCGAGTGGAGTCAATCGGGGCGGCACTGCTAGAATCATGGGCGAGTGAGCACCTCGTTCCCGCTCGATAACGCTCGGGTACGTTTTGCGGGCGACACCAACATCGGCCGCAAGCGTGACCACAACGAAGACTCGATCGCGCTTCCGGAGACCGGTGAGCGCCTCGCGGTCGTGTGCGATGGCATGGGCGGTCACGCCAGTGGTGAGGTCGCGAGCCGGCTCGCGGTCGAGCTGCTCGTCGATCACTTCACCGAGACCGGCAAGCAACAGATCCTGACCTGGCCGTACAAGGTCGACCGCGACATGCGGAAGGACATCAACCGCATGATCACCGGGATCATGCTGGCGAACCTCGAGATCTGGGAGCGCTCGCAGCGCGAGTCGCGGTTCAAGGGCATGGGCACGACGTGCGTCGGCATGTACTTCCTCGACGATCACATGATCATCGGGCACGTCGGCGACAGCCGCTGCTACAAGCTGCGCGGCTCCGAGATCACGCTGATGACCGAGGATCACTCGCTGATCAACGACTACATCCGCATGAAGCGAGTGACGCCCGAAGAGGCCGAGAACTGGCCGCACAAGAACGTGATCGTCCGCGCGCTCGGCATGAAGGAGAGCGTGCAGGTCGACATCATCACGGAAGTGCCGCGCGTCGGTGACACGTTCATGCTGTGCTCCGATGGCCTGACCGGCATGCTCAAGGACGACACGATCCAGCACATCCTGATGAGCGAGCGAGATCTGGACCGCGCCGTGACGCGCCTCATCGCTGCCGCGAACGAGGAAGGCGGCGTCGACAACATCTCCGTCGTGCTGGCCCGGATCGAGGCGGCGTGATCCGGCTCGCACTCGTCATGGCGGTCGCGCTGGCGAGTGGCGCGTGCAAGAAGCAGCAGAAGGCGCCGGCGAAGGAGCAGCCTGTGCCGCAGCTATCCGCCGAGGAGATCCAGCGCAGCGAGGATGCGTGCGCGACCTATGTCGAGCGTGCGTGCGCGTGCCCCGCGGCCGTCAAGGACTGCGAGAGCGCGAAGGCGCTGCCCGCGGCGGTGAAGATCGCGCTCGATGTGGCCTCGTATCCCGACGCGAGTCCCGACGTCGTGCGCCAGTCGCAGGCGGGCGTGCGCAAGACGGTCAAAGAGTGCATCGAGCAGACCGCGAAGCTCGCGACGCTCGGCTGTCCCTGAGCGCGTGCTCTACGTGACGATGTGCTCGTCGGCGTTCGATTCGTTTGCGATCGCGCCGGCCCACACGATCGACGTCGCGATATCGCGCTCGACGCGCGCGCCTTCGCCGATCACGACGAACGGACCGACCGCAATCGCGCCGCTCACGGTGGCGCCGGCGCAGATGCGAACCGGCTCGACGATCGTCGCGCGCGGATCGATTGTCGCCGTGGGATCGATGCCGCGCAGCGGTGCGGGCGGATTGCGCAGCGTCGCGTCCGAGAGCAGCGCCCAGCTCGACTCCATGTAGCGCTCGGGCGTGGAGTGCTCGGCGAAGTAGCCGTGCTCGTGCTCGTACGCCGCGACGCGACCGCCCGCGTGCATCCACGGCAGGTAGCCCTGGCGGATCGAGTCGGACTCGCCGTCTGGCAGGCGCGCCATCACGCTGGGCCGCGTGACGTGAACGCCACAGAACATGTGCTCGCCGTCGCCGAGGACGTTCACCACGTGCGGGCCGCGATCGTCGACGCGAACATCGACCGCGCCCCAGGTTTTCGCGTCGGGCACGCGCTTGACGACCATCATGCCGAGGATGTCGCCGGCAGCGCGAAAGCGCTCCATCAGCGCGGTGAAGTCGAGGTCGAAGATGAGCTTGCCGTTGACCGAGAAGAACGGCTCGTCGCGGCCGTCGGGGTCGAGTAGCGGCAGCGCGTGCTTGAGGCCGCCGCCGGTCCCGAGGATCGCCGGCTCGTGGCTGTACTGGATGCGGGCGCCCAGGGCGCTGCCATCACCGAGCGCGCGCTGGATCACGTCGCCGCGATGGTGCGTGTTGATCACGAGGTCGCGAACACCATGGGCGACGAGGTTGGCGATCCCGAAGCGCAGGATCGGAACGCCGCATACCGGCAGCATCGGCTTGGGACATTCGGCTCCGAGCTTGCCGAGTCGTGTCGACAGCCCGGCGCATAGCAACATCGCGCGCATCGGCGACGAACGTGACACACCCGCGTTCGCTTGTGAATCTAACTGCCGGCTCGCCTTGTTCGTGTTATATTGACACTATGATAATCGAAGCGCCAGCATCCGTCGATGTCGTCGGGCCGATCGTGTTCCTCGCCGGACCGATCGCGTGGGGGCCAACCTCGTGGCACGACCGCGCGATGGCCGAGCTGGCGCGGCTCGCGCCCGATGTTCACGTGGCCAATCCGCGGCGCGATGCTGCCGCGAGTGCCGCGCTGTGGAATCGCCGCGAGGACATGGCGCGCCCCGACCAGGCGTTCCCCGATGCCGCGTACGACGAGCAGGTCGACTGGGAGACGCGATATCTGCAGCGCGCCGGCGAGCATGGTGCGGTCCTGTTCTGGCTCGCGCGCGAGATCGAGCACCGGTGCGAGCGGGGCCACGCCCAGACCACGCGCTTCGAGCTCGCCGAGTGGAAGGAGCGCGCGCGGCGTGATCGCGTGAACCTGGTCGTTGGCATCGAGGATGGCTTCACGGGTGCGCGCTACATCCGGCGGCGATTCGAGCAGGACTGTCCTGACGTCCCGCTGTGCACGAGCCTCGAGGACACCTGCCGTGCGGCGGTCGAGCTGTGTGCCGCGCGGGTTCCTTGCTAGGGTCGTGACATGGATGTGGCGCCGCTACCGCGTGCGCGCCTCGCCGAGGCGGAGCAGGTGCTCGCCGAGGCCTGTGCCTTCGACCGCGCGGCTGCTGTCGCCGACGAGAAGCTGTTCGGTCCGGGTCCGACCTCGGCGGCGCAGGCCTTCGGTGCATGGGATGGCACGCGGCTCGTCGGGGTCGCGAGTGTCGCGGCGCGCTGGCTGCGGTTGATCGCGGTCGTTCCGAGCGCGCGGCGGCAAGGCGTCGGGGCTGCATTGCTCACGGCGTGTGAGGCCGCGGCGCGGGGCAATGCGCAGCCGCAGCTGTCGGTGCTGGCGCAGCCGGGGAACTACCTGGCGCCGGGTGTCGACGAGCGCAACACCGAGGTGATCGCGTGGCTCGACAAGCGCGGGTTCGAGCGTGGTGCCGAGCTGCGCAGCAATGTGCTCCTCGCGGTGCGCGACAATCCGCGGGTCACGCCGATGCGGCTCGCCGAGGCTGCTGCGGTTGCGCACGAGCATGGCTACGAGGTGCGCCGCGCACATCCTGACGAGCGCGCGTCTCTGACCGCGGCGATCGCCGACGAGTTTGGTGGTGCCTGGCCGTTCGAAGTCGAGCGCGCGTTCGGTGCGCAGGGCGATGAGCCATCGCTCGCGCGCGGCTCGCAGCCGATGTTCGCCCTGCCCGGCGTTCACGTCGCGGTCAAGGATGGCGCGTTCTGCGCGTTCGCCGCGCACGACGGCAACAACCGTGGTCTCGGCTGGTTCGGACCGACCGGCACGTTTCCCGCGCATCGCGGCCGAGGCCTCGGCGAAGCGCTCCTGCTCGCATGCCTGCTCGATGTGGCGGCGCTGCACACGCACTGCGAGGTCGCGTGGATCGGACCGCGACCGTTCTACGAGAAGGTCGCCGGCATCGCGAGCGAGCGACGGTTCGTGACCTTCACGAAGCGACTGGGGTCAGACACAACTTCCACCACTTGAGGCGAACTGCCCCACGGGATTCACGACAACCTGGAGTCGAGGGCAAACCACAGCACGAGCGACTTCGCGCGCGCGCCCTTCCACATCGCGGGACCGAGAAACAGTCCCGGCGAGACCTCGCGGATCTCGTCGTGGATCCGGCGGATGTAGGGCGGGTTCACGGCGAGGTCGTAGTCGAGGATCAGCGTCGGTCGGCCATCGATCGCCGACGGTCCGAACCCGGTGTCGAACGGAAACAGATTCTGGCGGCCGAGCGCGCCGGGAATCGAGACGCGGTTGTGCCCGACGCCGCGTGTATCGCTCGCCGCGTTGAACGTCTTGCCTTCCCACACGAACGACGACGAGGCCGCCCACCGGCGCAGCGGACCTGCGATGGGCGTGGGCAGGCCGCGCACCGTGAGCATGCGTCCGACGAGCGCACCGTCGGCGGCGTGCATCGAGGTCGAGACGGTGGCGGCACGGTAGAGAGCGTCGAGCTCGTCGCCGCTGCGCTGGGAGAGCGTGTGCAGCGAGGTGCGAGAGGCGGGGGAAGACGAGGTCTGCGTCTGCGTCTGCAGCATGTCAGTGTCCTTTCGTGGCGCGAGAGGGAGTCGGCGCGATCATTCGCCAGGCAGCAGCGCCGGCGGCAGCGATCTTCTTGTCGTCGAGCGGCAGGTAACCGAGGCGGCTCGCCTTCACGAGTCCGACGAACGCACCCCAGAGCAATGCGATCGCCACATCGACCGGCGGGCCGCCACCACTGCGGTCGCGGAGGCGCTTGCCGGTGAGCCACAGCGGCGCGAGCACGCTGAGCTCGAGCGCCTTGCTCTTGTTGTCGAGGTACTCGACGTGATCCTGCATCTCGAGGAAGCGGAACGCGTCGGGCTCGGCACGCGCGAATGCGGCGAGTCGCTGCCACAGCGCACCGAACCAACGCTCGGCGTCGGCGGATGCGTGCCCGACGGGCTCGGGGATGCCCGCGATCGCGGCCTTCAGGCGCAGCTTGGCGTCGCGATAGACCTCGTTGACGAGCGCCTCCTTGTTCTCGAAGTAGCGATACAGCGTTCCCGTACCGACCCCGGCAGCCTCGGCGACCTCGGGGACCGCCGTGCCGTGATAGCCGCGAGCCGCGAACGTCTCGAGCGCGGCATCGAGGATGCGGCGGCGCTTGTCGTCGACGAGAGGACGTCCGCGACCTCGCTTGGCCGGTGCGGTTGAATTATCGGAACGAACGTTCATTCCGTAATTACCTTGGACGTCGGCGGGTCCGCTGTCAACGCGAAAGCGGCCGGCTAGACGTCCGCCGTCCGGAGCAGCAGCAAGTACTCGACGTTGCCGGCAGGGCCGGTGATCGGCGACTCGACGTGATCGCCCGCGACGAACCCATTCGCATTCGCGAAGTCCCGCACCTTGGCGATCGCACCGAGCCGTAGCTCCTCGTCGCGCACGACCCCGCCTTTGCCGACGAGATCGCGCTCGACCTCGAACTGCGGCTTCACGAGCGCGATGATCGGCTTACCCGCGGGGGGCCGCAGCAAGTCCTTGATACGGGGCAGGACGAGCGTCAGCGAGATGAACGAGACGTCGGTGACCGCGAGATCGCAGGGCTCGGGCACAAGCGAGAGATCCATGTTGCGAACGTTCTCGCGCTCGAGCGTGACAACCCGCGGATCCTGGCGGAGCGACCACGCGAGCTGGCCGTAGCCAACATCGATCGCGTAGACCTTGGTCGCGCCGCGTCGCAGCAGCACGTCAGTGAAGCCGCCGGTAGATGCCCCGATGTCGACGCACGTGAGGCCGGCGGGGTCGATGCCGAACGCCTCGAGGCCCTGGACGAGCTTGAGCGCGCCACGCGAGACGTAAGGGTGCCCCTGCTCCTTGAGCGTGATCTCGGCGGTGGGATCGAACAGCGTGCCGGGCTTGGTCTCGGTGTGGCCGCCGACCATCACGACGCCGCTCATGATCAGCGCGCGCGCACGCTCGAGGCTCGGGGCGAGACCGTGGTCGACGAGCAGCTTGTCGAGCCGGTCACGTGCCATGCGGTGGCGACTCTACGCCGTCGACGAGCAGCTTGTCGCGCCGGCGAGTCACGGGCCGCGCGTCGCGACGTAGACGTCGTTCGTGCCGGCGACGTACATGCGGCAACATCCGGCGAGATCCAGCTGGGTCCGTCGTCGCACGCCGTCGACGAGCGGCTTGTCGCGCCGGCGAGTCACGGGCCGCGCGTCGCGACGTAGACGTCGTTCGTGCCGGCGACGTTGCTCGACAGGTACATGCGGCAACCATCCGGCGAGATCCAGCTGGGTCCGTCGTCGCCCTCGGTGTTGAGGTTGGCAACCAGCGTCGCCGGGCCGAACGTGCCGGTCGGCGTGCCACGCGTCGCGGTCATGATGTTGAAGCCGCCGAGGGTCGCCGCACGGTTGGTGCGAAACCAGATCGTCAGGCCGTCGGGACTGACCACCGGATCGCCCTCCTCGTCCGCCGTCGCCAGCTCGGTGATCAGCGCCGGCGCGGTGAACGAGGTGCCGGTACGCATCGACGTGTACAGATCGCCCGCCATGCTGCGCTTGGACTGAAAGTAGAGGACGTCGCTACCGATCGGCAGGAAGCCCTGTCCCTCGACGGCTCCGGTGTTGAGCACCGTGAGCGCCGTCGGTGCGCTGAACGTGTCCGGCGTGATCTGCGTCGTCACGTAGAGCTCGTCGCCGGGACCATTGCGGCGAAACACCATCACACCGTCAGCGCCCACGGTTGGATCGAGCTCGCCAGTCGCGCCGTTGATCCCTTGCACGACCGTGATCGTGAATGGCGCGGCCAGCGTCGGGCGGCTCACGTAGAAGATGTCCGGGTTCGGCGGATCGCCGCGCCAGAAGTAGCCCGTCAGCTCGTCGGGTAGCAGGCGCAGGGTGCCGTCCGCGACCGCCTGCGAGCTGAGCTCCGGGATCAGGACCGGCGTCCCGAACTCAGCGACGGGATTGCAGGCCCCGGCGGGCGCATCCACTGCGTCGACAGCTCCATCGACCGTGCCGCCGACGCGACGCTCGAAGTCGAGCCGCCCGCACCCGCACGCGGCGGTGAACAGAGCCGCGACCGCGAGTCCTCGCACGCCCCGATTGTACGAACAACCGGCCGCCGCGACGCTCAACTGGCTGACACCACTCGCCTTGCGAGAAACCCCGACGCGGCCCGGTTGACAAAGAGAACGACCGTACTATTCTAGATTCGTGAGCAAGGGCGAGGAAACGAGACAAGCAATCCTGTCGAAGGCGTTCGAGCTTGCGACAGTGGTCGGCGTCTCGGGCCTCACGATCGGCCGCCTTGCCGAGGAGACCGGCCTGTCCAAGAGCGGTCTCTTCGCTCACTTCGGATCCAAGGAAGCCCTCGAGGTCGCGGTGGTCGAGGAGGCCTCGCGCCAGTTCATCGAGGACGTCATGGTCCCGGCCCTGCGCTCTGCGCGTGGTGAGCCGCGCCTGCGCGCTCTCTTCGATCAATGGATGAGGTGGGGCGAGCGGCCTGGCGGGTGTTTCTTCGTCGGGGCGAGCACCGAGCTCGATGATCGTCCCGGTCCGGCGCGCGATTCGCTCGTCCGCGCACAGAAGGACTGGATCGACGAGATCGCGAAGGCCGCGCGCATCGCCGTCAGCGAGGGTCACTTCTACAAGGACCTCGACGCCGATCAGTTCGCCTTCGAGCTCTACAGCATCATGCTCGGCGCCCATCTTTTCGGGCGCTTCCTGCGCGAACCCAAATCCAGGTCTCGCACGATCCAATCCTTCGAACGCCTCGTGGCGGCCGCGCGCATTGCGGCTCCTCGCTCCAAGTAGTCACCCAAGGAGGTCCCCGTGTTGAACAGCTCGTCCTCGTCGTCGACCAAAAATAGAACGACCGTTCGTTCGCAAACAGCCGTCCGTCTAACCAAGGCGGCGCTGCAGACCGCGTTCGCCGTCTCCGACACCCTCGGCGCGAGCCTCGCCGAACGACTGTTCACAACGCCGCGGCGTCTCGCGCGTCCCGACCGCGAGCGCTACGTCCTCGCGACCGCGCGTGCCGGCTCCGTCCAGATCGCGCTGCGATCGCCCCGCCACCAGGGCACGCAGCTCACAATACCCACGTGGCGCTGGGGCTTCGGCCCGACCGTCCTGCTCGTCCACGGCTGGGAAGGCCGCGGCTCGCAGCTCGGTGCGTTCGTCGCGCCCCTCGTGAAGGCCGGGCTCTCGGTCGTCACGTTCGATGCGCCGGGCCACGGCAACGCGCCGGACCACCGGCTCTACCTCACCGATCTCGCCGACGCGATCGCCGATGTCGCCACCGCCGTCGGCCCGCTGCACGGCATTGTCGCCCACTCGTTCGGTGCCGCAGGCGTGCTGCTCGCGGGCGCACGTAACGGCCTGCGCGTCACTCGCAACGTGATGGTCGCGCCGAACGTGATCATCGATGACGCCGTGGTCCGCTTCGCGCGCATGGTCGGTCTCGACAATACCGATCGTCTCGTGCTCGAGCAGCGCATCGCCGAGCACACCGGCCTCACGCTCGACACGCTCCGCCTCGATCGCCTCACCGCCGATCGCGACGAACGGATGCTGGTCCTCCACGATCGTGACGATCGCGAAGTCTCTCTCGCCCACGGCGAACGCCTCGCTGCCCTGTGGCCGAACGCGCAGCTCGTGATCACCGAGGCCCTCGGCCATCGCCGCATCCTGCGCGACGACGCGACGATCGCGGCCGCGGTCGAGCTCCTCGCCGATGGCGTCCAGCCGCCCGCCTCCGATCTCATCCGCGAGGTCGACCGCCAGCTCGACATCGAAGTCCCATGAGCTCTCCACCCGCAGCGTTCCTCGCGCTGCAGAACAAACACACGCGCACGTACGACTACGAGGCGCGGCTGCCCGATCCCGCCACGATGATGTCGATGACGGGCCTCGACTACCTGCAGGCTGTCCTGCGCGGTGACATGCCCGCGGCACCGATCGCGTACACCCTCAACTTCTGGCCCGCCGAGTTCGCTTACGGTCGCGCCGTCTTCGAAGGCGACCCGCAGCGCCACTCGTACAATCCACTGGGTTCGGTCCACGGCGGCTGGGCCGCGACCATCCTCGACTCGGCGCTCGGCTGCGCGGTCCATACGACCCTGCCCGTCGACCTCTCGATCACCCTGGTCCGCGCGATCACCGAGCGCGTGAAGCGGCTCCGGTGCGAAGCGACCATCGTCCATGCGGGCGGGAGTGTCGCGACCGCCCAGGCGCGCGTCACGGACGAGGCCGGGACTCTTTTTGCGACCGGCACCACGACCTGCCTCGTCCTCACCCCGCGCTGAGAAAATTGGGCCCAAGTCTTGGCCGCGCCCGCAGATCTTCGGAGGTCGCGAGCGCGTCGCTTGACAGCTCGGTTTCGCGCTGATACCTCTACCGCCACCTGGGGGCGTAGCTCAGCTGGGAGAGCGCTAGAATCGCACTCTAGAGGTCTGGGGTTCGATCCCCCACGTCTCCACCAGGTTGGCCCGGAATCTTTACGGATTCCGGGCCTCGTTCTTTTCGGATTCGCGCTGGGGAACGATTGGCGGCGAATCGTTCCCCACTCTAGAGGTCAGGTCGAGCACCTCGATCACCTTGCGCTGCTTGGCCGCACTCACCGCCGATCGCTTCGCGTAGCTCTGATACGTCGTCGCAGACGTCTCGTGACCGAGAGCCTTCGCAACGACGTGACCAGTCACGCCGCGTTCGGTTGCGAGCGTGGCGTGACCGCCGCGCATGCCGTGCGCTGTCACAGTCGGGACCTTCGCCGCACGGCAGATCTTGTGCACGCACTTCCGCACCCAGTCGCGCCAGTGCCTCCCGAACAACTGCTCGTCTGGCTGTCGGTCCGCCGCGAGCCGTGCGAGGAGCGGCACCAGGACCTCCGGCACCTCCAGCGTCCGCTTTCCAGCGGGCGTCTTCGCATCCGGGATCCACAGCAACCGCCCCCCGTCATCGACATCGCGAACCACGCGGCTCACGATCTCGGTCGAGCGAAGACCGAGGAGCAGCGTAGTCATCGCAGCAGTCGCCTGCTCGAGACTCTTGCTCTCGGCCCAGGCCAGCGCCGTGCCGAGCCACTTGCGTGACTCGTCCACGCGCAACTGTTCCTTGCCATGCTTGCGCTTGCCGACTGCCTCGACGTGCAACATCGGGTTCACTGACAACCACTTCTTCTTCACGCACCAGTCGAGAAACGTCTTGGACTCCGACAGAACGTTGCGGTGGGTGTCCACCGCAGGTGGCTTCTTGGTCCTCTTCGTCGGCTTCGTACGGTAGGCCGTGTAGATTGACGAACACCGAGTTTGAGAGAGTTGGGACACCGGCAGGTCGAGCACATCGGCGAGGAACGTACGCAAGCGGATCGCCGTCGTGACGGCTGACCTCGCCTTGTTGCCCTTTCCGTTCTGCGTGTCCTTCATCCACATCTCGTATTCATCGATCGACTT
>JBBQFU010000128.1:0-23905 GCA_038322185.1 Haliangiales bacterium | reverse complement strand
CGCTGTCATGGGCCGGTGCTGACGCGCAGATGAGCGCGATGTTCACCAAGATCGACACGTGCGATCACGCGTACGTGGCGAGCCGACAGATCTATGTTGCCTGCGACGGCTCGACCGGGCGTCGCATGCTGCGCGTCGATCAGCGGAGTGGTGACATCACGCCGGTCACGCCCTCGAGCACGTGGGCCCCGATGTTCCCGGGTGGCGGGATGGCGGGCTCCACGTACCGCGGGCGCGTTGTCGGCGGGGACGACGAGCACGCGCTGTGGCTCGTGGAGGAGATGCCCTCGCAGCGAGGGATCCTCGTGATGCAGCCCGTGCAAGGGGCGCCGGCGGTGCTGCTGGAGCATCTGAGGGCAGCGTCCGGATTCTTCACGACCGCCGACGCGCTGTATTGGCAGGAAACCGATGCGCTGCTCTCGGCACCGCGCACGGGTGGCGCAGCATCAATCTTTGCAACAGATCTCGGCAACGTTGGTGCGATCGCAGAGGGTTATGCGTACTTCACGAATGGTGTAGCGATCGAGCGCCTCCGCATCGAGTGATTGATCAGCGATTGCGCTAATCTACGGGCTCCGCCTCATGCGCATTGCAGTTGTATTCGATTCGCCGGTCGATTGGAGCCCCGAGCAGCACGGGGCCGAGATGCGCAAGCAGATCGCCAACCGGAAAAAAGTCGAGCCGGAGATGGAGTACCAGGTCGCAAACGCGCTCGTGAAGAACGGGCACGAGGTGCTGACGATCGGCATTCGCGATGATCTCCGCGCCATGAGCCAGTGGCTCGGCGAGTGGAAGCCGGACCTGGTGTTCAACGCGACCGAGGCATTCCTCGAGAACTCGAACCTGGATTACCTGGTCCCTGCCCTGCTCGAGGCCGAGGGTTACCCGTACACCGGCGCGCCGCCGCTCGCGCTGCTCGTGACGCGCAACAAGTCGATGAGCAAGAAGGTCGTCGCGTACCACGGGATCAAGGTCCCGCAGTTCATGACGTATCGAGTGGGCGAGGCTGCCGGCGTCAAGGATGACTGGCGCTACCCGCTGATCGTGAAGCCGCTCGCGTCGGATGCGTCGGAAGGTATCTCGCAGGCATCGATCGTTCACGACGCCACGGCGCTCGCCGATCGCGTCGGCTGGGTGCACGAGCGCTTCGCGCAGCCAGCGATCGCCGAGGAGTACATCGAGGGTCGCGAGCTCTACGCCACGATGCTCGGCAACGGCGACAAGGTCGAGATGCTGCCGATCGTCGAGATGCTGTTCGACGAGGCGAGCACACGCCCCGAGGAGCGCATCGCGACGCAGTACGCGAAGTGGGACATGGGTTATCGCAAGCGGCGCGGGATCAGGAACGTGTTCGCCCGGCCGCTACCGAAGGTCGCGCGGCAGCGGCTGATGGACGCGTGTCACTTCGCGTTCCGCGCGTTCTGGCTGCGTGACTACGCGCGCATCGACGTGCGGCTCACGAAGGACAACGAGATCTGGTTCATCGAGGCGAACGCGAATCCATTCCTCAGCTACGGCCACGATTCGGCCGAGGCGGCCCACAAGTCGGGCCTGCCCTACAACGCGTTCATCCAGCGGATCGTCGACGAAGCGATCGGTCGGAGACAGTAGCCGCTCGCGTCGCCTCCCCGCGCGGATCGTTGGCGAGGGCTGCCGGTGGAATGCCGCCACTGACCTCGTGATCGACAAGCTGGCCGCGAAACCACAGCAGCCGCTCGACCATCACACGGAACACGCCGAGCATCGCGGTCTCGGTTGCCTCGCCCGTATCGGCCTCGAGGATTCGAAGCGCGCGGGCGATCGCCTCGAACGTGGCGAGCCCGCCGGCCTGCGGCTCGTCGCGCAGGCGGTAGTTACTCGGGCCGAGCGATGGCAGCGTGACGCACCGGTGGTGGCGAAGCGGCCCGTGTTGCTGGAGCGTGCGCGCCTGGGACCAGGTGCCGTCGGGAACGATGAGCGTGATCGGCTGCGCCGAGCGCGCGTACTCCGTGATCGACGTGGCGTGCGGTGCGGGGAACAACACGAGCGGAAGCTCGCCGGGCTGCACGACCGGCGCCGCCACGGGACCGCTGCGCTTGATCTGCACGGTGCTGCCGTGAAGACAGCGCGCCGCGAGCTGGCCGGTGTTACTCGGCTTGCGCGACTCGATGTACGGCACGATCAGCACGAGGCGCGTGCGCGTGTGCAGGCGAGGAACGAGTGCGCAGATGCACAGCGTCGCGGGCAGCCTGCAGATCGAGCACGTCACGGGGCGGCCGCGAGATGAACGAGCACCGGTGACCACGCATCGCCCGAGTCACGCTCGAACACGGCGAACAGGCGCGCGGGAATCGTGGCGGCGCCGCGTGTCAGCCGCACGTTGACCGTCGCGCACGCGGTGGTACCGGACGTGAGTGCCCAGGTCGAGCCGTCGAGCGCGACCTTGTCGATCCACTCCTTCTTGAGCTTGGCTGCGAGCTTCTTGCCGCCGAGCGTGGCCTCGCCCGTGACCGGACCGATGCCGAATGCGTCGGCGCGCGAGGTCGCGCTTGCATCGAGGCCGTGCGCGGCGAGTGACTTCATCGCGCCGAGCACGTCGCGCTCTCCGACATTCTGATCGAACACGGTCTCGAGCTTGGGGAGCGTGGCGGCCTTCGCTGCCTTGGTGAGCACTGCGTTCGCGACGCCGACCGACCACGCGGCGGCTTGCACCTGCCAGCCGCTGGAGGTGCGCGACAGCAACTCGGTGACGCGATAGTCGATCACGCCGGCCTTGGTGAGGCCGTCGACGGTGACCTTCGCGCTGAACGATGCCCACGCGCTGTTGCCGTCCTTGGCGACGACGACGCGCAGATCGCGGACCTTGTGCTTGCCGATCTTGGCCGGGCCGAAGATCGTCCACTTGCCTTCGGCATCGCTGAGCTTGTTGACCTGTGGTGTGGTCGTCCCCCCGGTCATCGCGACCATCGCGTTGCTGGTGTAGACCGAGGTCGTGCGCATGGGATTGCGAAAACCCGTGAACTGCTCGTCGATCACTGCGGCGATTGCCTTCGTGTCCGCGTTGGGCTTGGCGAGGGCGTGCGAGCCCGCGGCGAACGACACGATGACGGCGACGATGACCACCCACCTCTGCATCCGACCAGTGTACAGCGTCGGTAATTGGCTGAGGACATTCCGATGCGCTGTGTCGAAATGGTGTGCCCGCTACATCCGGCGGCGGCAGTGTTATCGCCAACCTACGCTGGCCCCGCGCTTGCTTTTCATCAGTGCACCAACCAAAGGAGAAGCTATGAGCAACGAGCAAAAGCGTGCAGAAGGTGCCGCCGAGGAGATCGGTGGAAAGATCAAGAAGGGCTTCGGCAAGCTCGTGGGTAACGAGCAGATGGAGGCCGAGGGCAAGGTGAAGGAGGAGAAGGGCGAGGCCAAGCAGGAGGCCGCGAAGGCGGCCGAGCGCACCAAGGGCAAGGTCCAGGAGGTCGTGGGCGCGGTGAAGAACCGTGTCGGCGCGGTGATCGACAACGAAGAGCTGCAGGCCGAAGGTAAGGCCAAGGAGCTCGAGGGCGAGGCTCGCCAGAAGGCGAACGAGTAACTCGATCGTTTCGGAGGGCCGAGCCCTGCGCCGAACTGCGGCGTAGGGCTTTGCCGTTTCGGCCGCCGCGAAATCCGCGTGCAACGGCCGAGCAGTTCGACTAGCTTGGTCGGCTCATCCGGCGAATCGCTGGGTCGAATACCGCGCTGTCGTTCCCGCTGCCCATTTCCGGGTGGCTCGATGGCGCGGGTTCTTGCCGTCGTCGCGAGACGAAGGTTCGGCCCCCATGACTCATCTCAACGCACTCCATCAAGTCACGCTCGAGCTCGGTCACCTGACCGTCACCGGCTTCTCGATCTCTGGCCTCGCGACCTATATCCAGGTTCCCGAGCTGTCGGTCTGTTTCGATATGGGCGAGTGCCCGCTCTCGGCGTTGTCGCTCGACCACGTGTTCCTGACGCACGCGCACGGCGATCACGCGCGCTGTCTGCCACGGCACTGGCAGCTCAGGCGCATGGTGGGCAACGCAAAGCCTGCGGCGTATTACCTGCCGGAATCGATCCGCGCCGGATGCGAGGGTTGGATTCGAGCCGAGGCGATCTTCGAGGGGGTGCCCGACGAGACCGTCGAGACGCCTGCGCTTCACGGCCTTGCCGGCGACGCGAGCCTCACGCCGCTCGCGCATCGCAAGGATCTACGCGTGCGCGCATTCCCTGTGCATCACAGCGTACCGAGCCTCGGCTACACGATCCTCGCGCACAAGAAGAAGCTCAAGGCCGAGTACGCGGGCCTCGCCGGTGCCGAGATCGGGCGGCTACGCAAAGAGGGCGTCGAGGTTCAGTACGACGTCGACGATCCGTTGGTCACCTTCATCGGTGACTGCACCGGCGCCACGCTGCTCGAGCAAACGCACATCTGGTCGTCACCGATCCTGATCCTCGAGGCCACGTTCCTCGAGCCCGGCGAGGAAGCGCTCGCGATCAAGAAGGCACACACGCACCTCTCGGAGATCGCGACCGCGCTCGAGACGCTCGGCGATCGAGTCACGTGCCAGCACATCGTGCTCAAGCACTTCTCGATGAAGTACACGCGCGATCAAG
The DNA here is from genome assembly GCA_038322185.1 of Haliangiales bacterium. Classification (GTDB taxonomy): domain Bacteria; phylum Myxococcota_A; class Polyangia; order Haliangiales; family Haliangiaceae; genus JABFXX01. The sequence goes on along the minus strand of JBBQFU010000128.1, from coordinate 19,297 downwards.
TGCTGGAGCTCGTGCGAACCGGCATCCCCGAGCGCTTCCGCGATCGGATCCGCGTGTTCGTCTAGACGATCTAGATCGTCTTGATGGGCTTGCCGGCCTTGACCCAGCCCTTGATGCCATCCGGCATGATCGCGACGTTCGTGTAACCGAAGCTGCGGGCGCGCCCGGCGCCCGTGTGGGAAGCGTGTCAAGCAGCGTCAGAACAGTAGAAGACGAGCCTCCGATTCTTGTCGGGGGGCAGCTCCGTGGCGGGATACGTCTCTTCGTCGGAGATGATCACCGCGCCCGGCACGACGCCGTGCTTCTTGCGCGTGCGCTCACCGTTGCAGTCCACAGCGGTCACGGTGTCGGCTGCGATGCCCTTCTCGACTTCCTCCAGTGACATCTTCGGATAGTCGTCGGCCTGCTCGGTCGATGCCTTGTCTTTGGCGCAGCCCGATGCCGCTGCTGCCGAAAGCGCTACTGCAAGAAGGATCGTGCGCATGCCCGAGTGTAGCAGTTGCTATCCAGGAGGCGCGTGCAGGATCCTCGAGCGGTGAGCTTCTGGTCCAACCGCGTCTTGCCACACCTCGTCGAGAAGGCCTGCCGCAGCACCGCCATCCTCGCCGAGCGGAAGCGCTGGATCCCGCACGCACATGGCAACGTGCTCGAGATCGGTGTGGGCTCGGGCCTCAACCTCCCGTTCTACGACAACCTCAAGGTCACGAAGCTCACGGGCATCGATCCCTCGAACCCGCTCCTCGAGCGTGCGCGGCGCCGCGCTGCCTCCACGCCGCTTCCCTCCGAGCTGCTCCAGGGACGCGCCGAGGAGCTCCCGTTCGCGGCCCACTCGTTCGACTCGGCCGTGGTCACGTACTCGCTGTGCAGCGTCGACGATCCAGCGCGCGTGCTGTCCGAGCTGCGCCGCGTGCTTCGCCCCGACGGCGAGCTGCTGTTCGTCGAGCATGGTCTGGCTCGCGACCCGGCAACGCAGCGACGTCAGCGCATGCTGACTCCGATGTGGCGCCGCGTTGCGGGCGGCTGCCGCCTCGACCGCGATATCGGCGCCCTCGTGCGCGAGGCTGGGTTCCGCTCGGTCGAGCTGTCGGCCGACTACGCCGATGGCGCGAAGTTCCTGAGCTTCACGTACGAGGGCCGCGCCCACAACTGAGCTACTGGAAGCGCAGCACCACGTAGCCCGCGGCGGCCAGCGCGCCGGCCAAGCATGGCAGCCACAGCCGCAGCACGAGGTTTCGGGGCGGGACCTTCACGAGCGTCGAGCCAAACAGCAGCACGGCTGCGACCGGCGACGTCGTGCGCCCGGCCTCGGCGCCGAACAGGATCACCCCGGCGAGTGCCATCGGCGCGACTCCGAGCTCGGCAGCATGCGGGCCCATCGCACCGATCAGCGCGATGCTCGGGGCAGTACCCGATCCGCTGAGCCCACCGAGGCCAAACGCGAGCAGGAACGCGAGGCCGAGCATGGCGAACGGGCTCTCGCCACCAAGCTCGATGAAGGCGGCGAGCACGCCCGCGACCTCGAGGGACTTGGCCACGCCGATGCTGACCGCGATGATCGTGATGATGTGAGCGAAGCCGTAGCCAAGACCGTCGAAGAACGCGCGGATGGTGCGCTGGCGCTCGGGTGACGCGAAGAGGATCGTGAGCGCCGACGCGGCGAGCATCGCGCTGAACACCTCGAGGCCTGGCACGAGCAACGATGCGATCACCGCGTGCCACGGCAGCAGCGGGTGCGCGAACAGCAGCCACGCGATCGGCAGCGGCGGAAACACCGCCTTGTACGCGGGCTCGGGCGGCCTCTCGTCCTCGACGATGACAGCCGTGTCGAGCGGTGCGTCGTCGCGACCGACGCCGAGGCGCCGCATCAGCATCATCACGCTCATCCCGACGACGAAGGCGATCCCGATGCCCGGGCCGAACGCGATCGCGATCCCTGCCGGCGGCTCCCCCGTCATCGCGGAGGCAGCCGTCACTTCGGCGACACCAGGATTCGCGATCGCGCCCGCGATCGAAGCGCCGAAGATCAGCGCCGCGCCGGCGAGTGTCGCCGACGTGCCGAGCCGCGCCATCAGCGCGACCATCAGCGTACCGACCGCGGCGAGGGCCGAGGTCTGGCTGCCGACCGCCGAGTTCACGACCAGTGCGACCGCAGCGCAGCCGGGGACGATCAAATACGGCACGCGCAGGATCGGCCGCACGAGCAGGCGCACGAGCGCATCGACGCAGCCGGCGTCGCGCACCACGTAGGCAAACCCCATCGCCGAGCAGATCGGCAGCAGGTACTTCCCGTCGGCGAGCGCCTCGATCGTCTTGCGGAACACCGCGACCGGCTCGCCGGCGACAGCGCCGATCAGCATCGCGAGCGCGAACAGCACCACGCGCACGTCGTGGCCGCGCCAGATCAGCGCGAACGCGCCGACCATGACCACCAGACTGAACGCGATCGTCAGCACCCACAGCAGGGTACCGGATCGAGGCTGTAGATTCTTGCAACGGACCCGCACCGGACGGTGTCCGAGACCCATGCGCGCCGCTGCGTACCTCGTCGGCCTGGTCTCGACGGTGCTCGCCAGCTCCGCCGCCGCCGACGACACGAAGCTACGCCGGGTGCACATCGAGGTCCGCGGCACGACGGCGCGACTCACGCTCGGCCTGTCGGTGCGGCTCCAGATGGCCGGTCGGCATCAGCTCGAGATCGAGCACGGCGGGTCGACCGTGGTGACCGGCGGCTCGGTGACCGACGCCGCAGGCAAGCACCCGATGGTGCTGACGCGCGCAGTCGCAGCACAGGAGGCGTTCAACGCGCTCGCGGATGCGCCGGCAAACAATCGCGCGATGGGCAGCATGATCGTCCTCGCCGCGCCAGCCATGGGACCGCTGTCGATCGAAGTGCTCTCGCCACGCGCCGGCAACCTGGCGGTCGAGCTCGAGCTGGAGACCACCGCGTGCTTCGACGCCGACATGCGGTACGTCGCGATTCCGGACAGCTGGACGGCAGCGCTGACGCCTGCGTTACGGCGCCGCGTGGTGCCGGCTGCACGGGCCGAAGCGGTTGCGGCACGCTGCGATGCGGACGTCGAGCACGTCAGGTGGATCGGGTTCCCCGCGACCGAGCTCGCGCGTCGCGCACCGGGCGAGCCGCGCATTGGCGTGACCGTCGCTCGCTTCTCCGACGGTAACCAGCAGGCCGCGCGGGTCGAGCTCGCGATCGCGAACACCCTCGCCGAGATCCCGCATGACCTGCACACCGCGATCGTGCTCGACACGTCGGTCTCCGTCACGTACCAGCAAGAGGCGGCCGCGCGGGCACTCGTGCGGTCGTATCTGGTCCGTGCCCCGCATGCGTCCGTGCAGCTCATCGGCTTCGCGCGCACTGCCACGCCGTTGCTCGCGAACTGGACGAGCGCCGCGACCCTGTCGCGCACGATCGGCAAGCTGTTCGAGCAGATCCATGCACGCAACGGCTCCGAGCTGCAGCCGGCGCTCCGCGAGGCCGGCGACTGGGTGAGCCGCATCGAGGGCACGCGGCGCGTGGTGCTCCTCACCGACGAGCGTGTCGCTGACCGCGTGGCCAAGCTGTCCGCGGCAACGCTCGCGAAGGAGCTACCACCCGGCACGCTCGTTCACGTGATCGCGCTCGCCACGAGGGGCGAGAAGCTCACGCGCGACGACACCGTGCGCTGGGCAGCGCTCGCGGCATCGAGCGAGGGGATGTCGATGCGCTGTGGCCCCGACGAGGCCGACACCCTCGACGCGCTGCCACTCGTGCGCCCGATCTCGCTCGATCATGTGCGCATCACGGCGCCGGGCTGGAAGGTCCTCGCCGGCAACGAATCACGCTGTGTCAGCGGCGCTGCGCCGCTCGCGCTGGATGAGGGCCGCGCGTGCACGTGGTGGGGCACGGGCAGCTCGACCGCCGACACGATCGACGTCGAAGGCATGCTGTGGGGGCGCCGCTGGCAACGCACCGTCCCCCTCGGTGACCCCAACAATGTCGAGCTCGCGCGCCAGCTGCAGTTCGTCCTCGATGCTGCAGAGCCCCTCGCGATCGCCGCACTCGATGCGGCGAAGGCAGTCAACTCGCACTGGTCCCTGGTCGCTCGCTGGGGCGGCCCCGGTGGTTATGCCGACGGCTTCGGCCTCGGCCTCACCGGCAGCGGATCCGGGTGTGGCTGCGGCGAGCCGTCCACGATGGGGTTCGGCCGTTCATCGGGATACGGCTTCATCAACCGCGGGACGCTGCGTGACCAGCTCGCCAAGGCGGTCGCCGGATGCAGCCGAGCCGACGTCGAGATCGCGCTGCGGGTGGAGACCACGCTCGACGAGATCGTCGATGTCGAGGCGAAGGCGACGGTGCGTGGGAACGAGCGAGTGCCCGCGGATGGCGGTGGGATCGAGACCTGCGTCCAGGAGGCCGTGTGGAACACGCTGATCCACCTGACGTCGAGGCTCGAGCACGAGACCGCGAACCTGACCTACTGACTTCGTGCGAAGGTTCGCCGATGCGCACCTCGCTCACTGCACTCCTGCTCATCGGCGCCTGCTCGTCGGGTACCAAGTCGCCGACGGCCACGCCGACCGCCCCACCCGACAACGGCAGCGGCGAGCCGGCGCACACTGCGTGCACGACCGACGCAGACTGCGTGATCGTCGAGACCGCGTGCTGCGATCACTGCAACGGCGGCAGCGCCGAGGCGTTCAACACCGCCTTCGCCGACGCGCACCGGCCGACCGGATGCGAGGGCACGGCATGCACCAAGCGCGGATGCGGCGACGCGGTCGCGAGCTGCGATGCTGGCACGTGCAAGGCGACGATCGCGCCGCTGTGATCAGTCGAGCTTGATCACGCCGCAGGCGATCCGAGCTCCCGCGTTGCCGGCCGGCTGCGTTTTGAAGTCATCCTTCTTGTCGTGAATGATGAAGCCCTTGCCGACGACGGAATTCGCGTCGTCGCCGAGCGTGATGCCCGTCATCGTGAGGGTCTTGGTCGCCTTGCCGTCCTTGCCGGCGGTCAGGTTGCCGAAGTCGCCCGCGTGGCGATCGTCGGCGTCGGGCGCGCCGTGCTTGTGGCCCGCGGGATTGAAGTGACCGCCGGCGCTCTCGGCGTCGGGGGCAGAGCAGTCGCCCTTCTCGTGAACGTGGAACGCGTGATCGCCCGGCTTGAGGTTCTCGAGGGTCGCGGTCACCTCGAGACCACCCTCGACCTCCTTGAAGGTCACGGTACCGGTCACCTTCGACTTCGACTTCACCGTCGCCTGGAGGGTCGCGGTCGCGGTCTTCGGCGCGGGCGGCGGCGCGGGCTCCGCCGGCGGGGCGGGGTCCGGAACCGGCGGCGTCTCGGCCGCAGACCCGACATCGTTCGGCGGCGTCATGGGAGCGGATTCAGGCTTCTTGGAACCACCGCAACCAGCGACAACGGCGAGCGCGAGCATCAAACGCGTGAGCTTCATGCGCGGAGCCTACGACCGAGTGGTGGGCTTGGCACTCCGCCACACGTCCATCCTGACGGACGCCTCACGCGGCAAACCGCGTTACAACGTGCCCGTGACCTTCGCATCCACATCGAACCCCGGCATCGTCGACATTCACGTGGTGCGTGGCGCCAGCGCAGCCGCCGATGCGCCACTCGATCTCGTGATCGAGATCCCGCACGGCGCGACCTCGACGGTTGACTTCACCGCGCTCGCCGCGCGGCTCACGAGCCCGCTGCCCGACGGGCTGCTCGACTTCTTCCACGTCAATACGGATGCCGGCGCACCCGAGCTCGGCCTCGCAGTCGCGAAGCAGCTCGTCGCGGATCACCCTGCCCGCTCGGCGGCGATCATTCGCTGCCGGATCCCGCGCACGTTCATCGACTGCAATCGGCGCATCGACGCTGCGCCCGCGGACTTCAAGGCGGGGAAGGTCACACCCGGCCTGATGCCGTGGATCACGACGGACGCCGACCGCGCACTGCTGCGCGAGCTCTACGAGAGCTACATCGAGGTCGTGCGCGATGCGATCGGCCGGCTCGCACCCGACGGTGCGTTGCTGTTGCTGCACACCTATGCGCCGCGCACCGTTGACGTCGAGGTCGACCACAACATCGGTCCCAGCCTGCGCCGCGCCTACCAGCCCGACGTCGAGTCGACCTGGCCACTGCGTCCCGAGATCGACGTGATCTCGCGCGCGCTCGACGGAACGAACTACGCACCGGCGCCCGTCGTCGACGCCCTGCGCGCAAATCTTGCCGAGCAGGGCATCGCAGTCGCCGACGGCGCGACCTACCCGCTTCATCCGAGCACCCTCGCCTACGACCACGTGATGGCCCGTCCGGGGCGCGCGCTGTGCGTGGAAGTGCGCCGCGATCTGCTGGCCGATCCGTTCCGGCCGTTCGAACAGATGACGATCGGCCCCGCGAAGGTCGCCAAGCTCGTCGGACCGTTCACGAGCGCCCTCGGTCGATGGTGGTAACGGTCGCACTCTGATAAATTGGCTCGCTCGTGAAGCTGTTGTTCGTCGCTTCGGAGATGGCGCCGTACGCGAAGACTGGTGGTCTCGCAGACGTGGTGGGCGCGCTTCCCGCCTATCTCGCGTCGGTCGGCCACGACGTCAACGTGGTGATGCCGCTGTACGACTCCGTCGACACCAAGAAGACGCCGCTGCAGTGGATCGCGGACTTCAGTGTCCCGCTCGGCCCGCACCGCTACGAGGCGAAAGTGTTCCGCAGCGGCACCCGGCCCGCGGTGTTCTTCGTCCATATCCCCGAGCTCTACGGACGCGGCCGCCTCTACACCAGCGATGGCGACGAGCACCGCCGCTTCCTCGCGCTCTGCTACGTCTCGCTATTCTTGTGCCAGCGCTTCGACTTCGCGCCCGACGTCGTTCACGCACACGACTGGCAGGCCGCGCTGCTACCGATGCTGCTCAAGACGCTGTTCGCGAAGGACCCGCGGTTCCGTCGCACGCGCACGCTGCTCACGATTCACAACCTGATGTACCAGGGCAGCTTTCCCACCGCGGCTGGCCCCGATACGAACCTCGATGCGTACTCGCACATGTTCCATCAGGACCTGCTGAACCAGGGCCGCATCAACTTCATGCTGCAAGGCGTGCTCTATGCCGACGGTGTCAGCACGGTCAGCCCGACGTACGCCAAGGAGATCCAGACTCCCGTCCACGGCGCCGGCCTCGACGGTCTACTCCGCGCGCGCAGCTCGACCGTCGTCGGCATCCTCAACGGCGTCGACTACAAGGAGTGGTCGCCCGAGCACGATCGCTTCATCCCGCACCACTACAGCGCGAGCGATCTATCGGGCAAGGAAGCGAACAAGCAGCACCTGCTGACCCAGCTCGGCCTGCCCTATCGTGAAGGCGTCCCGGTGCTCGGCGTCGTGTCGCGCCTGGTCGGCCAGAAGGGTTTCTCGCTGCTCGCCCGCACCATGCCGAGCCTGTTGACCCGCCACGGTTTCCAGCTCGTGGTCCTCGGGAGTGGCGAGCCCCAGCTGGAAGAGATGTTCAGTGGTCTGCAGCGGGCGTTCCCGCGCCAGGTCTGCTTCTACCAGGGCTTCAAGAATGACCTCGCCCACCTGATCGAGGCCGGCGCCGACATGTTCGTGATGCCCTCGGTCTACGAGCCCTGTGGGCTCAACCAGCTGTACAGCCTACGTTATGGGACGGTCCCCATCGTCCACCGCACGGGCGGCCTCGCGGACACGGTCCGTAACTGGAACCCGGCGACCGGGCGGGGCACCGGGTTCGCGTTCGAGCACCATGACGAGGCGGGCCTCCGCTGGGCGGTCCAGGCGGCCCTGGCGACCTATCGGGACCCCTCCCAGTGGAACCAGCTGGTCCAAAACGGAATGGCCGCAGACTTCTCGTGGCAGGTGCAGGGAAAGTTGTACGAGGTGGTCTACAAACGCCTCACCGCATCGTGACTCCACACATCGTCTTCATCGAACCCCGGTTCCCCCCGAACCAGAAGCACTTCATCCGCGCGCTCGCGGAGATTGGTGTTCGCATCTCTGCGATCGGCGAGCGATCGAAAGACTCGCTCGACGACGAGCTGCGCCGCTGGCTCACGCACTACGAGGAAGTGAAAAACGTCTGCGACGAGAAGGCCGTGTTCAACGCGGTCCGCTTCATCCAGCGCCACGCTCACGTCGATCGCATCGAGGCGACCGTCGAGGCGCACATCATGCCCACGGCGAAGGTCCGCGAGGCAGCCGGCATCCCCGGCACCAGCGTGCGCACCGCGTATCTCTGTCGCGACAAGCCGGCGATGAAGGCCGCGCTCCGCGCCGGTGGCGTTCCGTGCGCCGCCTCCGATGCGGTGTCGTCCGTCGCCGAGGCCCGCGCCTTCGCCGAGCGCGTCGGCTATCCACTCATCCTCAAGCCACGCGATGGCGCGGGCGCCTCGGGCGCGAGCCGCGTCAACAGCGATGCCGAGCTCGAGGCCGCGTGCCGCGAGCTTCACGTCGGTGGCGGCCGCTCCGTCGCGATCGAGGAGTTCGTCGAGGGTCACGAAGGTTTCTTCGACACGCTGACATTGGGCGGCCGCGTCGTGCACGAGTTCGCCTGTCACTACTACCCGAACGTGCTCGAGGCGATGCGCACGCGCTGGATCTCGCCGCAGTTCGTCGCGACCAACCGCATCGACAGCGCGGACGGCTACGACGAGATCAAGGCGATGGGCCAGAAGGTCGTCCAGATCCTCGACATCGAGACGTCCGCGACCCACATGGAGTGGTTCGCCGGTCCCAAAGGGCTGCGCTTCTCCGAGATCGGTTGCCGCCCGCCCGGGGTGCGCGCGTGGGACCTCTACAACGTCGGCAACGACATGGACCTCTACCGCGAGTGGGGCATGTTGATCGCCGCCGGTCGCCCGTCGCAGCGGCCATCGCGCCGGTTCGCCACCGGCATCATCGCGCTGCGCCCCAGCTGCGACGGCCGCATCACCGGCTACAGCGGCCTCGATGCCGTGCGCCACGCATTCGGAGATTGTCTGATCGACTGGCACACGCCGCCCGCAGGAACGCCTACCCAGGGCGTCGAAGCCGGGTACATGGCGAACGCCTGGATTCGCATGAAGCATCCGAACTACGATCACCTCCGGCACATGCTCGACACCGTCGGCCAGACGGTCAAAGTCCACGCGAGTTAACCGTGAACGCACCAAGCCAGATCGCGCTGATCGGTCCGCAGCACGCCACGCCTGACGTGGGTGCTGTCGTGGCCGAGCTCGGGATCAATGGCCCAGTCGCGTTGGTGCGCGCGGGGTATCAGGAGTTCGAGACCGACGACGCCGCACTGGTCGCCGCGATCGGCGTGCCCGCCGTGAACCTCACGCTTCACGCGCGCGGCAACGACCTGTTCAAGAATGCCGGCGAATACGCCGAGGCGTATCAAGCGCGCCAGCAGCGGCTGCGCTTCATGCAGGGCTTCTATCGCACGCGCCTCGACGGTACCGAGGATGCGGCGAAGAAGATCTCGCTGCGCTACGTCGACCCCGAGCTTCTCGAGCAGGAGGAGAAGGTCTCGGTCGATCTGTTCCGCCACATCGATAGCGACCACATCGAGCGGTGCCAGGCCGTGCGCGCCGCGTTCGACACGAAGTGGCCGCGCGGCTCGGTCGAGGTCCTCGAGAAACACCGCGCCGAAGTTCGCCAGCAGATGGCGGGCTGCGATGCGCTGGTGATCGCGGGTGGCCACGTCGCGTCGTTGCTCAACCGGCTCGAGCTGTTCGACGTGCTCGGCAATGTCGCCGGCAAGACGATCATCGCGTGGTCGGCCGGCGCGATGTGCCTCACCGAGCGCATCGTGCTGTTCCACGACTTCCCGCCCTACGGTTCCGATATCGCGCAGGTGCTCGACTCCGGCCTTGGCCTCGTGCCCGGCTACGTCGTGCTCCCCGATCCGCGCCGCCGCGTGAACCTCGAGGCGAGGCTGGGCATCCAGCGCTTCGCGCGCCGCATGGCTCCGGCGACCTGCGTCGCGATGGACCACGGCGACCGCCTCATCCTCGAGAATGGCGACCTCCGCTTCGCGTGCGCAACCCGGCTCACCACCACGGGCGACGCCGAGCGCGACTGGCATGGCGAGCCGAGCCGGTTCAGCACGCCGTACATGCACGGAGTCCACGTATGACGCCGGCGATCGCATCGCTGGTCAACGGCCCCAAGACGCGCGAGCACGTCGACGCGTTCATGGCCGCCAACACGTTCCCGATCGTCGTCGGCTCGTCGTGCACGTTCGTGTGGCGCGGCGAGGCCGAGGCCGTTCACCTCAAGCACTGGGTGTTCGGCCTGCCGTCGTCACAGCAGCTCAAGCGCATCGACGGTACCGACATCTGGCACCTCACGCTGCAGCTGCCCGCGAAGTCGCGCGTCGAATACAAGCTCGAGGTCGTTCGCAACGGCCACGGTGAGTGGATCCAGGATCCGCTCAACAAGAACCGCGCGCGCGATCCGTTCGGGGCGAACTCGGTGGCGCAGGCCACGGGCTACGAGGTTCCGACCTGGATCCAGCCCGATCCATCGGCGGCGAAGGGTCACCTCGACGAGATCTGGATCGACTCGAACACGTTTGGCCGCCGCGGTTTCGGGCTCTACATCCCGGCGCGGTTCCAGCGCAGCCGCACGTATCCGGTGCTCGTCGTGCACGACGGTCACGACTACGTGCGCTACGCCTCGCTCAGGACGATCCTCGACAACCTGATCGATCGCCTCGAGATCGCCGACGCGATCGTGGTGCTCACCAGCTCGCCCGATCGGCTGCGCGAGTACGCCGACGACGAACGCCACGCGAAGTTCATCACCGAGGAGCTCGTCCCCTACGTCGAGCGCCTGCTGCCGATCAGCTCGCAGCCGCAGAGCCGCGCGATGATGGGCGCGAGCTTCGGCGCGGTCGCATCGCTGTCCACCGCCTATCGCTATCCCGGTTTCTACGGCCGCTTGCTGCTGCAGTCGGGCTCGTTCGCGTTCACCGACATCGGCGATCGCAATCACCGCGGCCCGCTGTTCGACCGCATCGTCTCGCTCGTCAACGCCTACCGCGCCGAACCCACGGTCATCTCCGAGAAGGTGTTCGTCAGCGTCGGGATGTACGAGTCACTGATCTACGAGAACCGAACGCTGGCGCCCGTGCTGATGTCGACGGGCATGGACGTCCGCTACACCGAGTCACGCGACGGGCATAACTGGGAGAACTGGCGCGATCGCCTCCGTGAGGGGCTGTCGTGGCTGCTGCCAGGCCCATTTCTTCAAGTGTACGAGTAAGGGAATTTCACGATGGCTACCGTCACTCGCAAGATCGGACTTTCGCTCGGCGCCGACATCTGTTGGCCGCTCTGCTACGAGCAGATCCTTCGCAAGCTCGACCTGTCGATTCCCCACAAGGGCGACACCGTCAAGGTCGAGGTCGAGCGCGTATCGATCGAGCCGTTCGATCTGCGCCAGCCGTGCACGTACGACGTGGTCCTCGACCGGTTGACGCACTGGTATCACACGAGTCGCGAGTGGATCAAAAAGTCGATCCTGATGGACGGGCTCTACGTGCTCAACAACCCGTGGGCCGTGCAGTCGATGGAGAAGCACACCTCCTACTGCGCGATGATGCACCTCGGCATGCCCATCCCCGAGACGTGGATGGTGCCGCCGAAGTCCTACGAGCCCACGCCCGATCTGGGCGCGACGCTCAAGGCGTACGCGAAGCTGTTCGACCTCGGCACCGTCGGTAAAGCCGTCGGCTATCCGCTGTTCATGAAGCCGTACGACGGCGGGGGCTGGCGCGCGGTCACGCGGGCCAAGGACGAGGCCGCGCTGCGCAAGAACTACGACGAGAGCGGCAAGTGCATCATGCACCTGCAGGCCGCGGTGCATCCGTTCGACAGCTTCGTGCGCTGCATTGGGCTTGGCCCGCAGACGCACCTCGTGAAGTACGACCCCGATGCACCGCTGCACGATCGCTACACACAGGAGACAAGCTTCGTGACCGACGAGGAGGCGCAGATCCTCCGCGACACCACGCTCACGATCAACGCGTTCTTCGGCTGGGACTTCAACTCGTGCGAGTCGCTCCGCAAGGACGGCACGTGGTTCCCGATCGACTTCGCGAACCCGTGCCCGGACTCGCAGGTCACCTCGCTGCACCGTCACTTCCCGTGGCTGGTGAAGGCGAACTTGAAGTGGTCGATCTACTGCGCGGTCACCAAGCGCAAGTTCCGCAAGACGCTCGACTGGGATCCGTTCTATGCGATCGCCGCAGAGCGAGACATGCCGTATCGCGAGAAGCTGCGCGGCTACGCCAAGATTGCCGAGGAGCGGTTCGAGACCGCGCGCTTCGAGGAGTTCTGCGCGAAACATCTGCCCCACCTCGACGAGGTCGCGTGGGAGTTCTTCGGCACGCAGGCCGCCAAAGACGCGTTCCGGCTCAAGGTCGCGGCGCTGTATCCCAAGCACGAGGTCGAACCGTTCACCGAGCTGTTCTGGAAGCGTGTCCAGGGCTGGCGCGAAGACACCCGTACGCAGGGGCACGCGTAATGGGCACCCGAGGCGACAAGATCGTCGACCGCTGGTACAGCGAGCGGGTCCAGCGCCAGGTGACGATCGCGCGCTGGGGCGTGTTCGGTCAGCCCGTGATCGTGTTCCCGACCGCTGCCGGTGACGCGGAGGAGATCGAGCGCTGGCAGATGATCGACGTGCTCGGTCCGCTGATCGACGCCGGCCGGATCAAGGTCTACTCGTGCGACAGCGTCGCCGGCATGGCGCTGGTCAACCGCGAGGGCTCTGCGCGCCACCAGATGTGGATGCAGAACCAGTTCCATCACTTTGTCCGCCACGAGCTGGTCCCGGCGATCCGCACTGACTGTAAAAACCCGGATATCGAGGTATGGGCGACCGGCGCATCGTTCGGTGCGTTCCATGCCACCGCGGTGACCTGCCGGTTCCCCGATGTGTTCTCCCGCTGCCTCGCGCTGTCCGGCAGCTTCGACCTGCGCCGGTTTTTTGACACGCATCCCGCCGATTTCTCTGACGAGTTCTACGTCTCGTCCCCCCTGCACTTCGTTCCCCACCTCGGCGGCAAGCACCTCGAGGTCCTCAAGACCCGGTACATCCAGCTGACCTCGGGCGAAGGCCGGGCCGAGGCACTCTGGGAGTCATGGGCGATGGCCAACGTGCTGGGCCGCAAGGGCATCCCGAACAAGGTCGACTCGTGGGGGCCAGACTGGCCACATGACTGGTTGACTTGGAGGAAGATGTTGCCGCAAATCCTCGGCGAGTGGACTGCATGACAACGAGGGAGCACAAAGAGGTCGACGGGAAGCTCGAGGGCGAGCGGCAGCGCGAGTTCATGGCTGCGATCATCGATGACGTCCGTGCGCTCGAGTACATGCTCGACAACGGGCTGTTCGAGTCGGGCGTGCGCCGCATCGGCGCCGAGCAGGAGATGTTCCTGATCGACGAGAGCTGGCGCCCCGCACGCGGCGTGCTCCAGGTGCTCGAGCGCCTCAAGGGCGATCCGCACTACACGACCGAGCTCGGTCAGTTCCAGCTCGAGGTCAACTGCGAGCCGCAGATGCTCACCGGCGACGGCATCGGCCTGATGCACGAGCAGCTCGACTTTCTCGTCGAGAAGGCGCGGCGCGCCGCCGGTGAGGTCGGCATGAACGTGGTGCTCATGGGCATCCTGCCCACGATGCAGAAGAACGACCTCGGGCTCGACGCGATGGTGCCGAGCGCGCGGTACATGCAGCTCAACAAGATCGTGACCGGGTTGCGGGGCGGCAAGTTCCAGGTCGCGATCAAGGGTCTCGACGAGCTCGTGCTCGATCACGACTCGGTGATGGTCGAGGCGTGTAACTCGAGCTTCCAGGTTCACCTGCAGGTCGGGCCCGACGAGTTCGCGCGCATGTACAACCTGTCCCAGGTGCTCGCCGGTCCGCTGATGGCGGTGTCGGCGAACTCGCCGATCGTGTTCAACCGCCGGCTGTGGGCCGAGACCCGCATCGCGCTGTTCCGCCAGGCCGTCGACACGCGCAGCCAGCGCAGCATGCTCCGCGAGACCGAGGCGCGCGTCAGCTTCGGTACGCGCTGGGTTCGCAAGTCGATCGTCGAGATCTTCAAGGAGGACATCGCGCGGTTCCGTGCCCTCGTCGGTACCGAGCTCGACGAAGCGCCAATGGCGGTGCTGCAGCGCGGCCAGCTCCCCGAGCTCAAGGCGTTGCGCCTGCACAACGGAACGATCTATCGCTGGAACCGCCCGTGCTTCGGCGTCACCGACGGCAAGGCGCACCTGCGCATCGAGAACCGCTTGATGCCCGCGGGGCCGAGCACGCTCGACGAGGTCGCGAACGCGGCGTTCTGGTGCGGCATGATGATCGAGATCAGCGCGCGCGAGCACGACATCACGCGCCGCATCGACTTCGATCAGGCCGCAGCGAACTTCTACACGGCTGCACGCGAGGGCATCGGCTCGCACTTCACGTGGCTCGACGGCGAGGACGTCACCGCACGCGAGCTCGTGCTCGAGCGGCTGCTCCCGCTCGCCGAGGCCGGTCTGCGCCGCCAGGGCATCAACGAGGAGCACGTCTCCAAGTACCTCGGTGTCGTCGAGAACCGCGTTCGTACCGCCCGCACGGGGGCGCGCTGGCAGATGTCCTCGTGGAACTCGCTCCGCGACCGCGCGACCCTGTCCGAGCGGGCCACCGCGATCGTGGCGGCCACCGTTCAGCGTCAGCTCACCGGCCGTCCTGTGGCAGAGTGGGAGAGAGCTCGCCTCGACGAGGCGAAAGTCACCCCGAAGAAGTACGCGCGCGTCGAGCACTACATGACCTCCGACCTCTTCACTGTTCACGCAGACGACGCCGTCGAGATGGTGGCGAATCTCATGATCTGGGAACGCATCCGGCACGTGCCCGTCGAGGATCACGATCACCGGCTGGTCGGCGTGCTCACGCATCGCGCAGTCCTGCGCTTCATCATGGGCGGTGGCTCCACGCGCCGGACCGCGGTGTCCGAGATCATGAAGAAGGATCCCGCGACGGTGACGCCCGAGACACCGACGATCGAGGCGCTGCGAATGATGCGCCGGCTCGGTGTGGGCTGCCTGCCCGTCGTGCAGAACGACCGCCTCGTCGGCATCATCACCGAGGAAGACTTCATGGACCTCGCCGCGAAGCTCCTCGAGGAGCAGCTCGGCTCGTCGGAGCAGCTCGGGCTGTCGTTCGACCTCGCGCCGCGCGAGGACGAGATGAGCGGCAAGGTCGAGATGGTGCCCGCGCGCGGGGACCTGTCCGGCAAGATGACCAAGCCCGAGCCGGCGAAGACCGAGCCGAAGCCAGCGGAAGAGGGTCAGACACAAATAGCACCACGAGCTCCGCCGCGGGCGGCGGAGCTAGTGGTGCTATTTGTGTCTGACCCCTATTCCGCGTACATCGTGATCTCGGTCGCCGCGATGTTCGCGAGCTCGTTCGCGATGCGCCAGTCGGGGTGGCGCAACATGATGAAGCCGTCGGAGACGAGCGTGTGCTTCCAGTTGCGCCGCGGTGTGCCCGGCTTGAGCAGCTTCTCCTCGACGACGTGCTCGCCGTAGCGGCGCATGAACTCGCGTAGGCCCACGATGCGCGAGATGCGGCCCTGCCCCTTCGCGCGCTTGAAGATGATCGCGACGTTGTAGCGGCGATAGGTGGGTGCCTCGAACGTGTGCCACACGACGGCGCGCGCCCACTCGCGGAACAGATCGATGTCGCAGGTGTAGTTCATCTGATCGACGAGGTGCGCACCGCCGGGGCGGCAGCCGATCTCGCCGAACACGACCTCGCCGCTCGGCTTCTTGAACCACTCGCAGTGCGTGAAGCCGGTGCCCATGCCGAGCGCGTCGAGCACGCGGCTACCGAGCGCGACACCGTCGGAGAGTGCGGGCTGGCCGAGGTTGCGCACGGTGGTGATCACCGGGCTGATCCATTCGTTGGTGCGCGCGATGAGGGGCTTGGGCAGGTACTGCGCGACGTTGATGAACGCGGGCTTGCCGCGGATGCACACGGTGTCGAACGTGAACTCCTCGCCGTCGATGAACTCCTCGAGGCTGGCCTCGCGCACGTGCTGGGTACGGCCGAGCACCTGCTCGAGCTCGCGCTGGCTACCGACCTCGTAGGTGTCGGCGCTGCCGGCGCCCGAGATGGGCTTCATCACGAGCGGGTAGCCAAGGCGGGCCGCAGCATCATGAGCTTCGGCGGCGGACCGCACGCGCGCGGAGCGGGGAACGCGAAGGCCCGCGGCCGCGACACGCTCCTTCATGAGCTGCTTGTCGCGGAACCCGCGGACGGCGTCGAGAGACATGCCGTGGACGCCGAGCTTCTCGCGCAGGCGGGCGGCGGTGAGCACCATGACTTCCCAGTTCGCCTCGATGCGATCGATGGTGCGGCCGCGGAGCCAGGTCGAGACGCGCGCGACCACGTCGTCCTCGTCGAGGAGCTTGGGGACCTGAAGATAGTCGGTCAGGTACTGCTTGAATGACGGCGCGAGCTGGGATGCCGGCGTGTCGCCGACCCCAAAGACATTGGCGCCAACCTCTGCAAGCCCCCGCGTGTACTGCTGCATTTCCGGCGGGTAGCCGCATGCAAGGAAGACAACGTTCACGCCTGCATTGTCGCACCGACGTCGGCCTCCTAGTGATACAAGGCCCGCGATGCGCAACGTCGTGTTTGCCGCGCCCTTCCCCCTGGAAACCACCATGCGTTTTGCACGCGCGGTGGGCCACCTGGCCGGGGTCCGGATGCTGGGGATTGTTCAGGAGGCCCCCGGCGGTGAGGACCGAAGGCTGTTCGCCGACATCGTGACGGTCCGGGACGCCCTGGACACCCGGCAGCTCGTCGAGGCCGCGCGGATTCTCGAGCGCCGGCACGGCAAGATTCACCGGGTCGTCGGCATCCTCGAGCCGCTCCAGGTCCAGCTCGCGGAGGTGCGGCGCGAGCTCGGGGTCGAGGGGACGTCCCCGAACACCGCCGACCTGTTCCGCGACAAGGCCCGCATGAAGGACGAGCTGCGCCGCCATGGCCTGCCGTGCGCGCGGCACAAGCTGATCCGTACCTGGGCCGACGCCGAGGCGTTCGTGAAGCAGGTCGGCCTGCCCCTGGTCCTCAAGCCGCCCGCGGGCATGGGCTGCAAGTCGACGTGGCGGATCAACTCGCTCGACGATTTGCGCGGTGCACTGAGTGCCCTGCACGCGAGCCCGGAGCGCCCGGCACTGGCCGAGGAGTTCCTGCGCGGCCGCGAGTTCAGCTTCGAGACCGTGACCATCGGCGGCAAGGTGATGTTCCAGTCGGCCACGCGCTACTACCCGACGCCGCTCGAGGTGATGGAGACGCCGTGGATCCAGTGGGTGGTCGTGCTGCCGCGCGACATCGACGGACCCGACTACGCGGATGCGCGCTCGCTCGGCGTGAAGACCGTGCAGGCGCTCGGGCTCGAGACCGGCATGACGCACATGGAGTGGTTCCGTCGCGACGATGGCTCGATCGCGATCGGCGAGATCGCGGCGCGGCCGCCGGGCGCGAACATCGTGCGCATGAACAGCTACGCGCACGACACGGACATGTATCGCGCGTGGGCACGTGCGACCGTCGACAACGCGTTCGACGGACCGTACAAGCGCAAGTATGCCGTGGGCTGCGCGTTCCTGCGCGGGCCGGGGCGCGGCCGGGTGACCGGCGTGCGCGGTATCGAGCGTGCCAACCAGCTCGTCGGCCGGCACGTGGTGGAGTCGAAGATCCCGTCGCAGGGCACGCCGAAGTCGGACAGCTACGAGGGGGACGGCTACGTGATCGTGCGCGACCCGGACACCGAGGTCGTGAAGATGGCGATGAATCAGATCATCGAGACGATCCAGGTCGAGTACGCCTGATGCGCGTGGTCTTTCTATCGCCGCGGTACCCGACTGAGATGCGCCACTTCACGCGTGGCCTCGCGGAGGTCGGCGCCACGGTGCTCGGCGTTGGCGACGGCACGCCCGATCCCGAGCTGAAGCGGTACATGGCGGACTACCTCGAGGTTCCGTCGCTGTTCGATGAGGCCGACGTGATCCGCCGCGTACATGCATGGCTGCGCGGCCGGACGATCGATCGCGTGCTCGCGAACTGGGAGCCGCTCGTCCTCACCGCCGCGAAGCTCAACGAGCTGTTCAACCTGCCCGGGATGTCGGTCGACACGGTGCGCGGCTTCCGGGACAAGCAGCTGATGAAGGAGCGCGTCGAGGCCGCCGGACTACGCGTGCCGCGGTCGGCGCGCGTTCGATCGATCGACGACGTGAAGCGCGCGATCGAGGTCACCGGCTATCCGGCGATCATCAAGCCGATCAGCGGTGCTGGTTCGGCCGACACCTATCGCATCGAGGACAAGGCAGAGCTCGAGAAGATCCTCCCGGCCATGCGCCACGTCGAGGAGGCGAGCTGCGAAGAGTTCATCACCGGCGACGAGTACACCTACGACACGGTGTGCGTGAACGGCAAGCCGGTCTACGAGAGCGTGACGCAGTACCTGCCGAACGCCCTCGAGATGCGCTCGCAGGAGTGGGTGTCGCCGATCATGCTGTCGGTCCGCGACCTCGACCAGCCGCACATCCAGGCCGGCATCAAGCTCGGTCGCCAGGTGCTCACCGCGCTCGGGATGGGCACCGGCTTCACGCACATGGAGTGGTTCAGAAAGCCCGACGGTGAGGTCGTGTTCGGCGAGATCGCGTGTCGCTCCGGCGGCGCGTGTGTCGTCGACATCATGAACTACACCGGCGATATCGATCTGTTCCGCGAGTGGGCGCGGGTCGTGTGCTGGAATTCGTTCGAAGCGCCACAGACGCGCAAGTACAACGTGGGCATCACGTTCAAGCGCGCGCAGGGCCAGGGCCGCATCACCGCGATCAAAGGTCTCACCGAGTTCTACTCGCGCTATAGCCAGTACATCGTCGAGGACACGCTGCTCCGACCGGGCGCCCAGCGCCGCGACTGGAAGGCGACGCTGCTGTCCGACGGCTACATCGTTGTTCGGCATCCCGACTGGGAAGCCACGCGCGAGATGACCATCGCGGCCGCCACCGGTATCCAGCTCTACGCCTCCTGATCTTCCATGCCGCACATTGCATTCATCGCGCCCCACTTCCTCGACAACACGAACCGCTACCTCAAGGCGTTCGCCGACCTGCCGATCACGCTCAGCGTGATCAGTAACGACCCGGAGTCGTCGATCCCGCCGTCGATGCGGTCGCGCGTCGCGGGTCACTACAAGGTCACCAACACGCTCGACGCCGCGCAGCTCACCGAGGCCACGCG
>JBBQFU010000127.1:0-24095 GCA_038322185.1 Haliangiales bacterium | reverse complement strand
GCCTCGACGTTGGCCGCGAGCGCCTCGGTGATCAGCGGCGTCTTGCCCGCCATGATCTCGGCGATCAGCTGCGCATCGCTCTGCGCGGTCGCGTGCATGCGATGGCCGACGATGAGCTCCCACAGCACCACGGCGAGCGAGTAGATGTCGCTCTGCTGCTGCGCTTCGCCGCGGATCTGCTCGGGCGAGCTGTAGCCGAGCTTGCCCTTGAACGTACCCTTGCGCGTGACGTGTGCCGACATTGCCGCCTTGGCGACGCCGAAGTCGAGCAGGCGTGCGGTGCCGTCGACGGCGATCAGGATGTTCTGCGGCGACACGTCGCGATGGACGATCTCCAGCGGCGTGCCCATCTCGTCGACGGTGTCGTGTGCCGCTTGAATGCCGGCGAGGATCTGACATGCGATCGCCGCTGCCACCGGCACCGGGACATGCGCGCGCGTGTCGTAGACGGAACGAAGCAGCACGCCGAGCGGGACCCCGTGCACGTACTCCTGCACGAGCATCACCTCTTCGCCCAGCGTCACCACGTCGAGGACGCTGACGACGTTGCGATGCTGCACGCGTGACGCGATCCGCGCCTCGTCGAGGAACATCGAGACGAACTCGTCGTCCTCGGCCAGCTCGGGATGCATGCGCTTCGCGGCGACAATGCGCGAAAAGCCGACATCGCCGAGCAAGCGCGCGATGTGGATCGTGGCCATGCCGCCGCGAGCGATCTTGCGGTGAAGCAGGTAGCGTCCGACGACGATGGGAGGTTGTTGGGTGCTCATTCGAAGAACTGGATGGAGCTGCCTTGGCTCCAGAAGTAGAGGTTCTTGAAGCGGCCATCCGGCTCGATGGACGTGCCCCACACGGAGCTCGAGTACTGGTGGTTCTGTGGTGAGAAGCCTGACGTCGCGCCAAGTCCGAGCGTCAGGTTCGGGAGGTGCTCGAACGTGTGGATCAGCTTGTCGGGCGTGAACGGTCCGTTGTGCTCGAGCAACCCCGCGATGAACACGCGCGCCGAGATGTAGCCCTCGAGCGAGGTGAACGATGGCGTCTCGCCCCGCTCCGCGATCCGCTTGTTGTACGCAGTGACCACGTCGCTCTCGTCGCTCTGATAGTTTGGCACGACCTGCGAGACCACGACGCCCTCGGTGAGCGAGCGCGGCCCGCTCGGTGTTTCCACGGTCCCGGCGGCGACGAGCCGGTCGGCGAGCGCGTTGGGTCCGACGAACGACACGTTGCTGAACGTGAGCACGAGGCGCGTCGCCTTCTGCAGCGACTGCTGCTGGGTGTCGTTCGCGTACTGCCAGGTGCGTAGCGCTTTGATCAACTCGGCGGCAGCGCCGTACGTGTCCGTCATCATCACGCCAACGCGCACGGTCCCGCTCTGCGAGTTGAGGAGACTGGCGAGGTACGCCTGCATCGCGACGGCCTGCGCCGGGACGCTGGCGTCGTCGTTGCGCGTGTAGCGGAAGCGAACGATCGGCGTTTCGTCGTCAGCGCTGCTCGGGAAGTCGCCGACCACCGCGCGGTACGCCTCGACCAGACCGTCGTAGCCGGCCTGACCGAACGAGTCGTTCTGATCGAACGAGATGTAGTTGCGGTAGCTCGCGACGCCTTGCTTCTTGAACAGCTCGACCGTCGCGTGCGCTTCCTGCGCGTAGCTCGCGCGGACGTTGAAGATGTACCGGTTGCATGCACCGGCCTGCATATCGCGCAGGATCGTCGCGGCGCCGGTGAACGCGCCGAAGTACACGGTGCCGGTCTCCACGGCGATCGGCGCAGCGCGGACCATCGTCGGCGTCCCCACGCTGCCGAGCAAGGCGAGCACCGCCTTCGGCCCGCGTGAGATCGCGGTCGCCGAGACCGGTGACTGGCCGGGCGCCGGGTTCACCGTCGACGGGCAGCGCGGGATCTCGCTCTGCGAGGTCTGCGCGTCGACGAGCGCGCGGGCGGCCGCTTCGGCGAGCTGGGGCTGATACGCGTCGTCGCGGAACGCGAGCTCGAGCTGGCGGCCGCGCACGCCGCCGGCGGCATTCTGCTCGGCGAACGCGAGCTCGATGCCCATCTTCATCGCGGTGCCGAGCGCCTGATTCGTGCCGCTGATCGGCGCGCTCTGACCGATCACGATCGGCGCATCGTCGACGTGGACACAGACAGCCAGACCGTCGCGCAGCTCGCACACCGAACCGTCGCCGCACTCGCTGTCGAGCGCGCACACGGTCGGCGTGAACTCTGTCGCGCAAGCCGTCGACAGCAGCAAACACACCAACCAGTGCTTCATGATTGCACCGTTGCACGCGCTGTGATGTCGGTCGCAAGGGTCAGCAAGGTCCACACGTTGCGCTCGTGCAACGGTCCTTACGGACCATTTTCGTGAGCTGGTGACGTGCGCCTCACGTGGCGCAAACAGCCTCTATCGCGTGGCGTCTGTTGGGTGGACTACAAAGATTTTTCGATACGAGCGAGCACCGCGCGAGCTGTGGTCGACAACCCATCGGGGTCGGCCGCCGCTTCGAGCGGGCGCAGCGCGGTCGCGAGATCGAACGCGCGCATGCGATCGGTGGCGTCGAGGTCGTGCCACGCGGGGTGATAGCGAAGCTCGTCGAGTGACGGCGGGCGGTGCGCGCTCGCCACCTGCTCGACGAGAAGATCTGCTTCTTCGCGAGTCATGTTCGCAACTCCGCGGCGATGTCGACGCCCTTCTTGCGCAGGCAGTCCGCGAGCATCTGGCGTGCCCGCGTGAAGTTCTGCAGGAACGTGTTGAGCCGCATGTCGAGAGACTCTGCGAGCTCGGTGTCATCGCGGCCGCCGCCGCTGGTGATGCGCGCGTCAAACGCCTGCTTTGGCTTGGCCGGTAGCGCGTCACGGCACTCGGCGATCGCGCGACGGAGCAGAGGATCCGGATCGTGTGCGTCGGCCTCGAGTGAATTCTCGAGGATCTCGGCATCGACGGGCGTGGCCTTCGTGCGGCGCACCTCGCTCACCGCGAGGTTGCGTGCGATCCGGATCGCGAGCCGGAGCAGGCCATTGGGCCGGCCGTCCGCCTCGAACCGGGCAGCAACCTGCCAGATGCGAAGCAGCGACTCCTGGAGGACAGCCTCGACGTCGACCGCGGTCGCGAACGAACGCAGCGACGCGCGCACGGTCGGCTCGGCTCCGGCGAGCCAGAGTCCGAACCTGCGCGTATCACCGGCGACGATCGCGCCGAGGTAGACGTCGAGATCCGTCACGCGCAGGGCCTCATGCGAGCAGCCACCACAGCAGAAGGGCGAGCAGCGCGAGACCGAGCACGAGCCCGAGGAAGACGGGCCAGCGACTGCGCTGCTTCAACGGCCCCGACACCGGCTGGTTCAGCTCGAGCGACTGCTGTTGCCCGAACGGCGGCGGCGCGTACGACTGCGCGGGACTCACAAACCCGGTCTTGCTGCGCGCGGCCAGGCTTGGACTGCGCGCGGGCTCGGGCTCGGGTGCCCCCATTGTCTGGGCCGCCATCTTCTTGTCCTCGACCGTAAACGCCGTGGCGGACGCGACCTGGCCCGTCGGTGCCTCGGAGACGAAGTCGTCGTCGCTCGGCTTGCTGTAGCCGCCACTGAGCATCGTCGTCGATCTGCGCACGCTGGCCGGGGCTCCGGGTGCGGGCGGCGGCGGAGCCTGGCGGGGCTGCGCCGGGCTGACCGACCGCAGCACCGGCTCCTCGGCGTAGACCTCGCGGGGCGCTTCCTCGCCGAAGTCGTCGGACTCTTCGTCCGAGTCGTAAGCGCTGAGCGGCGCGGACGGTGCGCCGACGTCGAACTCGAACGATTCGCTGCGATCGACGCCGAGATCCTCGCGCGACACCGAGGCGACGTCGTACTTCATCTTGCCCTTGGCGGCGCCCTGCGGCGCGCGCAGGCCGAATGCCGACGCGGACGTTCCGTAGGGCAGCTCCTGCGGGATCAGCTGGTCGCGCGACGGGCCGGTGACGGTGCGGGATTCATCGATCGCGATCCACGACGTCATGCGCGTCGCGATCTGGAACGTCAGGCCGAGCTCCTCGACCTCGCCGTTGACGCTCGAGAACAGCGCGTGCGCCTCGACATCGGCGACGCGCTCGCGGCCATACAGCGCGACGATGGCCTGGTTGCCTTCGCCCGGCTGCAGCGCCGGCACACGGATCGTCTGCTCCCAGGTGTCACGCGCGAGCTGACCCTTGACGATCAGCTCGCCACCCTCGGGACGCAGCGCGAGCGCGGCGACGAGCGGGGAACCCTCGAAGCAATCGGGCATCCGCTCGGGCGCGTGGCGCAGCAGTGCGCTGCCACTGACCTCGACGTTCGTGAGCACCGGCATGCGGGTGCGGTCGAGCAGACGCTTGGCGCCGCGCTCCGCATCCTCGTCGACGCCGATGATGACCTCGACGCCACGGCCGGCGCGCGCGATCGATGTCGCGAGCGAGCGGTTCACCGCCGAGCCGACGCCGAGCACGTGCACGCGGCACGACTTCGGCAGGCGGCGGTTCATCGCTTCGATGATCTGCTGCTCGCCGCCGACGTAGCCGTCGGTGACCACGATGACCTGCCGCTGCGCGCCGACGCGGAGCGTGTCCATCGCTTCGATCACCGCGGTGCGAATCTCGGTGCCGCCATCGGCCTCGCGCGAGCGGATCCATTTGATCGCGGCCGCCTTCGCCGCCGCCGTCGCCACGGTTGGCTGGGCAAGATAGCGCGTGGGCTGGTAGTTGAACTCGATCAGCTCGAAGCGGTCCTGCTCGTCGAGCGAATCGATCAGCATCGAGATGACCTGCTTGGCCTTGTCGAGCGGGAAGCCGCCCATCGAGCCACTCGTGTCGAGCAGCACGACCAGGTCGCGCGGGACCGCGACCGGCTTTGCATCGCGTGCGGGCGGCACGATCGTGAGCAGCGCGAAGGCGTCGTCGAGCTTGCCGCCCGCGGCGGGGCGGGCGGCCGCGAGCGACAGACCCACCGTCGGCGTCGCGACGCGCCAGCGCAGCACGATGTCGCGATCGAGGCGCGCATCGGTCTTCAGCTCGGTGACGCCGTTGCCACCAGGCAGGATGCCGTGCGACGGCGAGCTCGGCTTGCCACCACCCGCGATCGCATCCTTGATCGCCACCGCGATCTGGATCGTCGAGCGAAGCGGCTGGTCGGTGACCTTGATGTGCGTCGCGCGAACGTCGGCCGCCGTGTCCGACTTGCCGATGTAGCGAGGACCGATCACCGTCGGAAAGCGCAGCTCCCACTCGCCCTCGGGGAGCCACACCAGGCGCTGGTCGACGATGATGCGCGCAACCAGCGTCTCGCGTGCCGGGATGTTGCCGATCTGCTGCGTGAAGATGTCGGCGCGCTCCTGCTCGAGTAGCGCGGCCGTCTTGCCGCTCGCGACCGCGCGCTCGAAGCGCTCGCGGGCCTGGGCCTTCTTGTCGATCGTCCCGCGGATCACGCGGTCGCCGATCGCAAACTCGTAGCCGCTGACCGCGCCGTCGGCCGGCAGTGGCATGCGGTATGTGACGCGCAGGTTCTCGTCGTAGGAATTCTCGAATGTCTGCTCGAGCACGAGACGCGCGAGCCCGCCTTGCGCCTCGCCAATGAGGCGGGCGGAGACCAGGGCGAGCGAGCGGCCGTCGCTCGTGACGAGCTCGGCGCCCGCGGATGCACCGGCGGGGGTCTTAGGAAGCAGCGAGCTCACGGCAGGAGTCGACGAGGGTAGCTGGGCGTACATGGTTGGTGGGTCCTTTCACCCGACCAACGCGAGGGCCCGCGGTTCAGTGACAAAGAAAATGCGAGACCCGTAACCCTACGGATCTCGGTCCAAAATCTCGAATGTCGGGCCCACCGAGCGGCCAGGAGGCGGAGCAGCCTCGCCCTGCGCGAGGAGGCGCTGGCGAGCCACCCCACGGGCGACAAGCTGCTCGACGATCGCCTGCGCGCGCTCGGCGCCGACGCGAGCGCGGAACTGGACCAGCGTGTCGACGCCATAGGCATGGACTGCCACGAGCTTGATGCTCGGATTGCCGGTGAGCGTCGAAGCGATGGCGTCGAGGATCGGTGTCGAGCGCGGGTCGAGCGCCGACGAGCCGGTGAGAAATCGGATCGGATCGAGGATGTCGATCTGCGTCTCGGTCACCACCATGCGGCCGCGCTCGGGCGCTGGCTGCGCCTGGATCGGCGACGAGGTGTGCGTGCTCGGCGTGGTCGGTTCGGGCGTCGAATGACACCCCGCGATCACGATCACTAGCCACCAGCCACGCATCGATTACCGCTAGTCTGCCACGTCATGGCGTGGGTCAAAGTTCCAGCGGAAAACCACCCCCTGTTCCACTCGGCTTTGCCCAAGGATCCGCGGGTCTCGACGCTCAACATGTTCGGTGGCGTGGCCGCGATGGTGCGCGGAAACATGTTCGGTGGCCTGTTCGGCCGCTCGGCGCTCGTGAAGCTGTCCCCGGCCGATCTGCCCGAAGCGCTCGCTCTCGATGGAGCCGAGATGTTCGACCCGATGGGCAACGGACGCGTGATGACCAACACGGTGTTCCTGCCCGAGTCGATCATGGACGAGCTCGGCGAGCTGAAGGACTGGCTGCGCAGGGCGTTCGAGTACGGCGTGACGCTGCCGCCGAAGGTGAAGAAGGCAAAGACCGCGAAGGCTGTGCCCGGGAAGGCGAAGCCTGCCAGAGCAAAGCCGCGCTAAGAGTCAGGGGCTGCCCCCTACTGCCGCCCGACCCCTGCCCGTCAGCCGTCATCCCAGCTGCTGGTCTCGAAGTAGTAGGCGAGCATGTTCTCGAGATCGATCTCGAGCTCGATCTTCATGTGCGCGATCAGATACGTGTTGTAGATCGCGCCCGTGGCACTGCGTCCTCCATCGAGGACCCACTCCTTGGTGCCCGGCAGCGGCTCTCGCGACCGATTGACGAGCGCGACGCCTTTCAGCCCACGCGCCGGTTTGGGGGCGAGCACACCACCGTCGGGCGGAAGGCTGTCGATCAGATCGCGACAGTCGAACTCGGAGACGCCGACCTCCTCGCGCAGACTTCGTTCGCCATTATGGTTCCTGTACTCGCTCGTGCTGATGACGAGCTGACGGTCGCCGTACCACAGTGTTCCGAGCCGTCCGCGCTTGGTGTCCTGCCAGCGCAGCATGACCGCCCCACGGTCGCCAGGCAGGTGGAGCGGCAGCTCGCCCTGGGTCGGGCCTTCATCGGTGAAGTGCACAGGCCTATCAGACTACTGCGCCGGCTCGGACCATGGCGGCAGCGCGCGCGCACGGCGACCGATGGCGGGCAGCGGGTCATTGCGAGTGGCGGCGATGAATGCCGTCACCAGCTCGGACGCGGTCTGGAACCGCTGGTTTCGATCCTTGGCGAGCGCGAGCGCGAGCACGTCGTCAAACGCCGGTGAGACCGCGGCGATCGACGACGGGCGCAGAGGTTGTTCCTCGACGACGGCGTAGAGGAGAGAGGGCGTGTCGGGCTTCACGAACGGCGCGCGGCCGGTCGCGCAGCGATAGATCACACCACCGAGCGAGTAGATATCGGCGCGATGATCGACGGGGATGCCGCGCGCTTGCTCGGGGGCCATGTACGCGGGCGTGCCCACGGCACCTCCGCGCGTGAGCGTGCCGGAGCTGTCGGCGAGGAGCGCGACACCGAAGTCGAGCACCTTCCAGAGATCGTCGAACGTCAGGAACAAATTTTGGGGCTTGAGGTCGCGGTGCACGATCCCCGCCTCGCGCGCGAGCTCGAGCACACCGCCGACCTGCGCGACGAGACTCGCGAGCGCGGTGTCACCGAGGGTGCTGCCTTTGCGCAGGAGGCTGCCGAGGGTCTGGCCGGCGAGCTTCTCCATCGCGAGGAACGGCAGCGTGTCGTTCGGGGTGCTCGCCTCGAGGACGCGCACGACGTGTGGTGAGTCGATGGTGCTCGCGATGCGGACCTCGCGGAAGAAGCGCTCGACGTGGCGCGGATCGGCGAGCAGCTCGCGACGGAGCAGCTTGACTGCGGCTTCCTGCTGGGTCGCTTTGTGCGTTGCCTCGTAGACCTCACCCATCGCGCCGCGCCCCAGCACGACGCCGAGCTCCCAGCTGCCGACGGCGACGCCGGTGAACCGGCCGGGCCCACCGACCTTGAGCGCTTGATCGAGATCGTGGCGTAACTCGGCGAGCTGCACGTCGCGCTGCGCGGCGAGACGCGTCGCCTTCTGGAGCTGCTCGATCGACTTGAGCGATGTGCGGCGCGAGACACGCGCGAGCCAGAAGCAGAGCGCGTAGGCGAACTGCATCAGGCCTTGCCCGACGATCTGGGCGTGCAGCGAGGGGCCGTCGTGATCGATGCGGTAGAAGCCGGGATCTTCGAACAGCCCGGAGATCACCAGGACCGCCTCGATGAGGTGACCACCTGCCGCGATCACGTAGGTCGCGATCGCGCTCGTCTTGCTCTCGGTCCGGCAGAAGAAGTAGAGGCCGAGCGCGACCATGATCGGCGCGGCCGAGAACACACCGACGTAGAGGATGCCGAGCTGGCCGCACGCGAGCGCCGCGAGCGCGAGCAAGTTCATGCGAGACGGCTTGTACGCCTGCGCGTTTGCCAGCTGCGCGTGCATCCACACGCTGCCGACGACACCGACCGCGAGCGCCACCAGTAGTGCGTTGCGGATCGTCGGATTTCCGGGCGACAGAAGCACTGCCGCTGCGACGCCGCCGGCGACGAGCCAGCCGATGCGCAGCACATCGCGCGTGCGCTTGACCTCCTCGGCACGCAGCGCGTCGGCGGCGCTCGCCATCGTGGCAGGCGTTGCGCGGGTGGCGGCGATGGAGGTTCGCGCCGTGCTCACGCGGCCTCCCAGGGCTGCTTGCGGATCAACGCGTCCGCGCGCTTGCGCAGCTTGCCATCGAGGCTGCCATCGAGCGCGGTGGTGAGCGTGGCGACCATGGCAGAACCGGTCGCGAATCGATCCTCGGGTTGCTTCGCGAGTGCGAGCGCGAACCAGCGATCGACGTCGGGATGCAACTCGGTCAGCTCGCCGGGCCGAGGTGGCGTGCGATGCACGACGGCGTAGAGGAGCGATGGTGTATCGGGCGCGGTGAACGGGTAGCGGCCGGTGAGGCAGCGATACGCGATCGCGGCCAGCGCATAGAGATCGGCACGCGCATCGACCCGCTGACCCTGCGCCTGCTCGGGAGCCATGTAGTACGGCGTCCCGACGGCCTCACCTTGAGTCAGGGTTCCACTGTTGTCCGAGAGCAGGGTCGCGACGCCGAAGTCGAGGATCTTCCAGATGCCGTCGACGGTGCGGAACAAGTTCTGAGGCTTGAGATCGCGATGCACGATGCCGGCACCCGCCGCGACATCGATCCCGATCGCCGCGTGCTGCAGCATCGCGAGCGTGATCGAGGGTGAGAGCTTGGGCTCCTTGCGGAGCAGCTCGCCGAGCGTCGAACCGGTGAGGCGTTCCATCGCGAGGTACGGCAGCGGCTCCTCGGGACTGCTCGCATCGAGCACGCGCACGATGTGCGGCGACTGGAGTGTCGCGGATGCACGGACCTCGCGGAGGAAGCGGGTGATCTGTGTCGGATCGGCGAGCTGCTCGCGGCGCAGGAGCTTCACCGCCGCCGGGGCCTGTGTCGCGACGTGCGTCGCCTCGTAGACCTCGCCCATCGCACCGCGCCCGAGGACGATGCCGAGCCGGAAGTTCCCGACCACCTGATCGGTGTAGCGCCCCGGACCGCCGACCCGCAGTGCGCGCTCGAGATCCGCGCGGAGCTCATCCATCAGCGCTTCGCGTTGCGAGGCGAGCCGCGTTGCCTGCTGTAGCTCGTCGATCGATGCAAGTGACGCCGCGCGGAACGTCCGCGCCGTGTAGTAGGCGAGGCAATAGGTGCCGAGCACGAACAGCGTGGCCGCGACGAGCGTGATCCGCGGGACCGGCAGATCCGACGCGAACACGCCCGGATCTTCCGCGAGGCCGGTGATGAGGACGAGCGCGATGGTCGAGTAGCAGACGAGCGCGGTCACGAAGATCCAGTACGCGACACTCGCGAGCTCGGTGCGCCCGATGAAGTGAATGCCGACCACCACGAGGATCGGCGCCGCCGAGTACGCACCGAAAAACATCACGCCGATGTGGCCGTTGATCACGCAGATCACGGCAAGCTCGAGCAGCTTGCGCTCGGTGTAGTTCACCGGATCGGCAAACCGCCGGTATGCGAAGAAGCTGTAGAGCATCCCGAACGCGAGCCCGGCGACGAACAGCACGGACATCGCGTGCGGCGCATCGACGAACGGAATCGTGCCGGCGGATATCACGCTGATCACCCAGCCCATCACGATGAACAGGCGCGTGCGCTCGATCTCCTCGTTGCGCATCGCGTCTGCCGCGGTGGTCAGCGACACCGACCGGTCGACCGGGTCGGGAGTCGCGGCCCGGGTGGCTGCCCGCAGGGCCATCGACGCCAGCTGCGGCGGGGCCTGCAGGGAGACGGTCGAGTCCCCTGTCAGCTCCGGCCGGCCCCCGGAGGGCTGGACCGAGGTCGCGTCTGGGTCCTCGTCGTCTTCCAATGGGCGCAACGATACCGCCCGTGACGTTCGGCACGCCAGAATGCCAACCAGGCGGGGCCGGGGGCCCCCTGGAAATAGTCAGAATTGGTAAGGCTTCGCACCGCCGCTGGCTGCGGTACCATTGTCGCGTGGTTCGCTCGGGTCTCTTTGCACTGCCATTGCTGGCCGCTTGTACCGGCGAGATCCAGAGCGCGAACCTGGTGGGCTTGCCGCTCACCGAGCAGATCGCGCAGCAAACATGGGTCGACAAGGCGCTGCCGATCCTTGGCGCGAAGTGCCTCATGTGCCACGACGGCTCGATGCCGAACATCGGCTACATCGCGGGCACCGATGATCTGATGCGCCGCGAAACCCTCGTGAGCTACGTGCCGCGCGTCGTGAACCTGAGCGCGCCGCAGTCGAGCCGTATCGTCACCAAGGGCGCGCACACCGGGCCTGCCCTCGACGTCACCGAGGCGAGCGACCTGGTCGTGTGGATCCGCACCGAGGCCAAGGCGCGTCCCGACACGACACCTCCGCTGCGCACGGCAATGGTCACGCCGATGCTGTGCACCGATCCCGCGAACGTCGGCGGCGCAGGGTGCCCGATCAACATGGTCGACCTCACGCCGCTCGGCGCGGCTGGCACGCTCGAGTTCGTGATCCAGCAGGTCGGCTCGGACAGCTACTACACGAACCTCAAGATCAAGGCCGGCGCGGAAGGGCTCTACATGGAGCACATCCTGTTCGAGACCTATGCCGGCGGCGTCGAGCCGATCATCCCGGATCCGATCGATCGCTACTTCGCCACGACGCTGAATCTGATGCCGAACACCGAGATGCTCCTCGGCAGTGGTACCGCGTCGCTCACCGGCTTCACCGCCAGTGACCCGGTCAGCTTCCGGTTCGACGTCGTCGAGAAGTTCCGTCCCGGCACCTGAAGTCGCCGCCCGGGTGTGGCAGATTCCCGGCATGCGCACGTTTCTGGTCGCCGCCGTCGTCGCCACACGCCTCGCCAGTGCTCACGCCGAGACGGCGCCACACGAGTTCATCGACGACGGCAAGGCGCTGCTCGTGGTCGGTGCATGCGCCGACGGTAAGGCCCCCGACAAGGTCAAGCCCGAGCTGGTCAAGGCGCACTGCTTGAAGGTCAAGGCCGCGCAGGACGAGTACAAGAAGAGCTGGGTCTCCGTCGCCAAGCCGTGGTTCGAGGCGCACGTGCCCAAGACGGTGCCCAAGACCGTGGTCTACCCCTTCGCCGGTGGTGACCTGTCGACCGCACTCACCGTGTATCCCGACGCCGACGAGATCACGACGCTCTCGCTCGAGCCCGCCGGCGACCCACGCGCGCTCGCCAAGCTCGACGACAAGCAGCTCAAGACCGCGCTCGCCGTGGTCGCGAAGGAAATCTCGTCGCTCTACCGCTCGAACTTCTCGGTCACGATGAACATGATCGGCGCGATGCGCGGCGGCCAGCTGCCGACCCAGCTGATCTTCAGCCTCAGCGCGCTCACGATCCACGGCTACGAGCCGACGTCGATGCGCTACTTCAAGCTCGCGAAGGACGGTGCGATCACCTATCTCACCGACGACGATCTCGTGAAGATCGACAAGGTCAAGGACGTCGCAAAGCGCAACCGCTCGCTCGGCAACGTCGAGATCAAGTTCAAGAAGGTCGGGGGCACGAAGGAGCAGACCTACCGCCACATCATGGCGAACCTCGACGACGACCACATCAAGGCTGATCCGTCGGCGCTCGCGCACCTCGAGAAGAAGGGCAGCGTCGCCGGCATGACGAAGGCCGCCAGCTATTTGCTCACGTTCGGCGTGTTCGAGAAGATGCGCCAGTACGTGATCGGCCACGTCGAGTGGATGGTGTCCGACTCGACGGGCCTGCCGCCGAAGGTCGGCGAGCCCGCGGGCTTCGAGTACGAGACGCACGGCGCGTACACCGCGTCGAACATGCCCGCGGGCGGCCGGGTCACGCCGGAGTGGAAGGCGCTCTACAAGGCGCAGCCCAAGCGCGACCTCGCGTTCCGCTTCGGCTACCCGGACAAGAAGCTCAACGGCCACCTGATCATCATGAAGAAGAAGGCGAAGTGATCAGCCATCGCTGATCACGCGCGCGAGCGGCCACGTCGACGGGCGCTGGATTGGCGCGATCGTGCCGAACTGGCCGCTGAGCGTGACGGTACCCGGCGGCGGGAACCGCTCGGCGAGCTGACCGAGCGCCTGCGCAGCCGCAGCGCCACCATCGACGCGCTTGTCACGATCATAGGCAACGAGCTTCATCAGCGTGTCCTGCCAGGCGCCTTGCCAGTCGCGCCCGACGCCGAGCGCTTTGCCGTCGATGAACACGCCGTCGGTCTTGAGCAACTCGACCGTCTTGGCGTCGTTGCCGCCGGTCGGTACGCGATAGGTGACCTGCTCTCCGTACGGGACCGCACCGACGAGCGCGCACACCATCTTGCCGAGGGCGTAGACATCCGCGCGCGGGTCGAGCGGACGCCCGGTGACTTGCTCGGGTGCGGCCCACTCGAACGTTGCGGCCGCGGCGATCTGGCCGACCTCGATGTCGAGCGAGTCCGCCGACGTGGGCTTGCTGCCGTCAAGGATGACGTTGGATGGTGTGAGGTCACCGTGGATGATGCCGCGCGCATGACGCTCGGCGATCAGCTGCGCCACGCCGACGAGCAGCTTGAGCACGGTGGCCCGCGGCAGCTCGTAATCGACGGAGCCGCCCATCGGCGCCTCGGCCGCTCGGACCAGCACGTTCGTGTACGCGGCGAGGTCGGAGAGCGGCGCGGTCCAGCTGTCGTAGTTGCAGCGCACGCGCGCCTGCGCGCCGGCGAGTGCCGCGAGCGACTCGAACGTCGCCCGCCGGAACGGAGCGACGGGCACGCGCAGCGAGCGATTTGCGTCGGTGACGATCGCGGTCCAGGTCTCGCCCGACAGCGTCAGCACGACGTGGCGGCCCGCCTTCGACGCGTCGATCGCGTCCTCCAGCGCTGCGGCCATCTCACCGATCGAATGCGCTGACGTGACCGCCGAGAGTCCGGAGCTCGTCGGCGTGGAGATGTCGTGTCGCTTCGGTGACAGGACCTGCTCGAGGATCGTCGGACCGAACAGCGAGCGCGCGTTGCGGCGCGTGACGAATGCCGGCTGCGGGCCGCGGTGATCGAGCGTGATCGCGTGGACGCCCATCAGGCCACGCGCGAGCGGTCCCTCGGTCGCTTCGCGAACCGACGCGGGCAGATCCTCGACGGTCTCGCAGTCGAACAGGTGCGTGACGGTGGAGTGGAGCTGGCTGACTCGACTCGAGCGATCGACATCGCACAGCCACGGCAGCCCATCGGGTGCCTGACCGAAGTGAACCATCGCACGCGGGGCGCGGTCGAGCTCTCGCGCGTCGACGATCTGTGCGCCGACCAGCGACCGCAGCGAGGGGATGAATGTCATCGCGAGATGGTCCCAGATGGATCGCGGGGCGGCCACGGCGACTTTGTCCGACATCGCCAGCGCCGGCGGACCGAGCGAAAGTGCACGGTTAGACCTGCACGCGGGGGGCGCGCCCGCTGGCCGACCGCACTCGCAAGCAGTAGTCTCCGCGTCATGAGCCGCAAGGGCGATCACATCAAGCGCGTCGGAATCGTGTTCTCCGGTGGCCCGGCGCCCGCCGCGAATGCGGTGATCTCGTCAGCCGCGATCTCGTTCCTCGAGGACGACCGTGAGTGCGTCGGCTTCTTCCACGGCTACTCGAACCTCGAGAGCTACCACCCGGTCAGCCACCGGTTGCTCCCCGACGAGCACTACCGCATCTTCAACCTCAAGGACCTGTCGGGGCTGCGCAACTCGCGCGGCATCGTGATCGGAACCGCACGCTCGAATCCCGGCAAGGGCATCGAGAAGCACGCCGACCTCGAGGATCTCACGAAGACGGCGAAGCTGCGCAACGTCTACAACGCGATGGTCGATCTCGAGATTGACGCGCTGATCTCGATCGGCGGCGACGACACGCTCAAGACCTCGAACTTCCTTTACGAGTACCAGAAGCACCTGCCCAGGGAAGCAAAACGCGTTCAGGTCGTGCATCTGCCCAAGACGATCGACAATGACTACCGCGGCATCGACTTCACGTTCGGCTTCTTCACCGCCGTCGATGTGATGGCCAAGGAGCTGCAGAACCTGCGCGCCGATGCGATCGCGACCAGCAGCTACTTCATCGTCGAGACGATGGGGCGCAAGGCGGGCTGGCTATCGTACGGCGTCGCGATCGCCGGCGAGGCCAACCTCGTGATCGCGGTCGAGGATGTTGTCGGTCCGCTCACCGTCGATGGCAAGGGCCAGAAGCTCTCGCTGGACGCGCTCGTCGATCGGATTGTCGACCTCATCATCACGCGCGAGAAGCGCAGCAAGCACTACGGCACGATCGTGCTCGCCGAGGGTCTCGCGGAGATGCTGCCCGAGGGCCACTTCGCGAACATGGAGGGCCAGCTCGACGAGCACGGGCACCTGCCGCTCGGCCGCTTCGATCTCGGCAAGCTCGTCGCGCAGCTCGCGCAGCGGCGCTACGAGGAGCGTACCAAGCGCAAGAAGAAGCTGACCGGTCTGCAGCTCGGCTACGAGTCGCGTTGCGCGCCGCCGCATGCCTTTGACGTGATGCTCGGCAGCCAGCTCGGTATCGGCGCGTACCGCGCACTCGTCGAGGAGAACCTCGACGGGCACATGGTCAGCGTGTCGGGCCAGCTCGACCTCAACTACGTGCCGTTCAAGGATCTGGTCAATCCGGTCACACTCAAGACCGAGGTGCGGTTCATCCGCACCGGCAGCGACTATCACAAGCTCGCGCGCTTCCTCGAGACGCGCACCGACAAGATTGTCGAGTGGGCCCCCGGTCGTCGCGAAGAGCGATAAACCGTACCCATTCGTTCCTGTGACGCGTCTGTTGCGCGCCGGGTGACGGGCTGAGACCGCGGCGCGCGTGCGACCTCAGCGTTTCACGCGCTTGGGTGCGGCACGCTGGTTCCCATGGTCGCGTGGACCCATGAAGACCATCACCACGACATTCACTCTGCTGTTGTGCTCCGTGCTCGTTGGCTGCGGCGACAACGAGGAACCCGACCCAACCGAAACGGCCTCGTCGGCGGCGACGCTCGCCGGGAGCTTGTTCGAGATCGATGAGGACGCAAATCTCGTCGTGAACACGATGGGTAACCTCGACTGGATGACGGTCGCCGACACCAAGAAGACCGATCTCGCCACGGGCGCGAATGACGACTCGTATGGTGGCGGCGCCAAGGAGGACGATGCCTGTCCGCCGGTCGGGACCGGTAGCATCCCGAACAACAAGAGCGACCTGAAGACGTTCGCGGTGTACGTGGAACCCGGTACCAGCGCCGGTGATCCGGGATATCTCCATGTCGCGTGGTCGCGCGTGCAGGAGCCAAGCGGTACGACCCTCATGGACTTCGAGTTCAACCAGAGCACGACAAAGTGTGCGAACGGCGTGAACCCGGTCCGTACCGTCGGCGATTTCCTCCTCGAGTACCGGATCATCCAGGGCGGCGCGCGGGCAGAGCTCAAGCTCCGGACATGGAGTGGCAGCGCGTGGGGAGCGGCCGCAGACCTCACCGCGACCGGGGCCATTGGCGACATCAACGAGACCGCGATCGCGGCGGCGGATGGCGATGGCTTCGGCTCGCTCAGCCCACGCACGTTCGGCGAGGCCTCGATCGATCTGGACTTGATCTTCGACGACACGAAGTGCACGTCGTTCGGCAGCGCGTTCGTCAAGAGCCGCTCCTCGGATGCGTTCACGTCGCAGCTCAAGGACTTCATCGCCCCGACACCGATCAGCCTCTCGAACTGCGGTCGGGTCGTGATTCGCAAGGAGACCGTCCCCGACGGCCTCACCCGCTCGTTTGGCTTCACCCACAACCTCGCGACCGATCCTGCTTCGACGACGACGTTCAGCCTCGCCGACGGAGGCAGCAAGACGTTCACGAACGTGCTGCTCGGTGAGGATTACACCGTGACCGAGGACTCCGCCGAGAACTTCGATCTGACCAGCATCGATTGCAGCGCGAGCAGCGGCGCGACGCCCACCGTCAGCCTCGTCAATCGGCGGGTCACGTTCGACATCGAGGATCCCAGCGACGTGGTCGACTGCACGTTCACGAACACCCGCCGCGCCGGCGCGATCATCATCAACAAGACTCGCAAGCACGCAGCGAGTGGTAGCGGCGATCATCCGCACGCTGGCGTTCAGTTCCAGGTCTCCGGTGGTGGGCTCGCGATGCCGATCACCGTCACCACCAATGCGCTCGGTGTCGCGTGTGTCGACGGTCTGGACCTCAGCGCGACGCCCAACAACTACACTGTCACCGAGACCGTGCCCGCTGGCTATATCGCAGTGGGCGGCTCGACGAAGACCACCAGCGTGACCAACCCGGCGACCTGCCTCGGTGGTGGTGGCGACGTCGTGAACTTTGCCAACATGCCGCTGACCAATCTGACGGTCAGTGTCGACTCCCAGGTCGTCGGCGGCACCGCCTCGACGATCCAGTGCACGGGCATGGCAATGGCGGTCTCGACCGACGTTGGCGGTGACGGCTCGGTCACGCGCAGCGACCTGGTTCCCGGGACCTACGTCTGCACCGTCGTGATCGACCCCTAGCGAGCAACCCTCTGAGGCCGGGCGTGTCTAACCGACGATGCGCCTGGCCTGCGCCGTTCTGTGTTTGATCGCGTGCGGTGACAGCAGGCTCCTTGAGACCGTGCTGCCCGTCGAGCCGAGCAGCAAGCAGCTGCGGGTGATGAGCTACAACGTGAACTTCGGCATCGCCGGTGATGCCTCGACGATCACGGCCATCGCCGACGCGCGCGCCGACATCGTGTTCCTCCAGGAGACCAACGAGATCTGGGAGGCCGCGATGATCAAGCGGCTCGGCGACAAGTACCCGCACCGTCGCTTCGACCCGCCCACGGACTGGGTCGCCGGTGGGCTGGGCGTGCTGTCGCGGTTCCCGATCGTGAAGCTCGAGACGCTGACCGCGCCGGGGGCCTTCTTCTTTGCCTGGCGCGTGGTGCTCGACACGCCGCTCGGTCGCATCCAGGTCTTCAATCTGCATCTGCGGCCGCCGATGTCCGACGGTGGCAGCTGGGTCGTGGGCTACTTCTCGACGCGCGACGATCGCCTGCGCGAGATCCAGTATCACCTCGAGGCGCTCGACCCCAAGCTGCCCGCGATCCTCCTCGGCGACTTCAACGAGGAGCGCGGCAACGGCAAGGCACTCGCGCTGCTCATGGAGCGCGGCTTCGGCGACGCGATTGGCCAGTTCCACGGGGACCGCCGCACCTGGGAGTGGACGGTGAGCGGCGTGACGTTGTCATTCCAGCTCGACCACATCCTGCACGATGCCCACTTCGTGCCGACCGCTGCGGCGATCGTCGAAGCGGGGCGCTCCGATCACAAGCCGATCTGGGCCGACTTCGAGCGCATCGATCCGTGAGTACAATGGAGCGGTGAGCGAAGGCCTCGATGTCTGGTGCTACGACGCGCTGGAGACGCGCGTGTTCGAGACCGGCCTGGTCTCGCTCGAGGGCGCAGCGTGACGCCGCTCGAGACCGAGGTGATGACGATGCTCCTCGCGGGCGAGGGCCCCACGCTCGAACAGCTCCGCCGCCAGCTCGAGGTCGCGACCGTCTCGAGCCGCGAGCCCCGCGACACCGGGTTCTTCACGAACTTCGAGGTCCCCGCCGAGCTGCGGCTGACGTTCAACACGCTCGAGCTCCAGGGTGTCGAGGCAACGATCGCTGGGCTGAAGAAGGGCGCGGGCTTCGTGCTGTTTGTCAGCGACGGCGTGATCGACTACCTCGAGGCCTTCTCGCACGGCGAGATCTGGCCGGCGGAGATCACGGAGTACACGCTCCGTTACGAGACGCCGCGCGACGGCATGCGCCGCTAACCTTCGACGTTGCGCATGAAGTCAGCGACCTCGGCGAACCGCGAGTCGAGGAATGCACGGACTTCGCCGCTGATGCCGTGCTGGTCCATCGCGACCTGCATCGCGCGCAGCCACGCGTCGCGCATCTCGAGGTTCACCGCGACGCGGCCGTGGCGCATGCGGAGGCGCGGATGGCCATGCTGCTCGACGTAGGTGTCGGGACCGCCGAGCCAGCCGATCAGAAACAATGCGAAGCGATCGCGCGAGCCGCGGTCGACCTTGCCGTCGGCATCGCAGGCGTGGAGCTTGGCGAGCGCGGGCTCGCGCTCGGACATCACGGTGTAGAACGTATCGACGAGCGCGGCGATCTTGGGGGCGCCGCCGAGGAGCTCGTACGGGGACTTCTCTGCTGCCACTGCTGCTTACTGTAGCGGGCAACTACGCGGGCCGCCCGTGCACGACGACAGACCCGAGAGATTGTTGCAGTACTGGAAGCACCCGAGCCGGCGGTAGTCGCCGTTGCCATTGATGAAGCCGATCGACAGCAGCTCGCCATCGGTTGCGGCAACCGAGTAGTCCGGGATGAAGGTCGCGTCGAAAGCGTTGAAGCCGTTGCCGACCTGGCCCGGGAACTCGACGTGCTTGTTGTCCTGCGCGATCTCGCGCTGGTGAGTCTCGGAGAACAGGCGGAGGTCCGCGTGACCCTCGAAGAAGCCGGTGACGCCGGCGATCTGGAGGCTCGTGAGATCACCGTAGAGGATGCTGTCGAGGCGCGCGAACGAGCTGTTCGTCGGCATGTAGCGCGTGACCAGACCGCTATCGAGAACGCGGCCACCGGCCTCGCGCACGACGAGGCGGAGGTCATCGCCGGCCTTCACGGTCGACGGGATGATCGCGTTGACCTGGTTGCCCGAGGCGACCGAGGTGCCGATCAGCGTGCCGTTCCACCACTGCATCGGCGGCGACGCCCACAGCTCGACCTCGACGTCGGCGTTGTAGCCGAGC
The DNA here is from genome assembly GCA_038322185.1 of Haliangiales bacterium. Classification (GTDB taxonomy): domain Bacteria; phylum Myxococcota_A; class Polyangia; order Haliangiales; family Haliangiaceae; genus JABFXX01. The sequence goes on along the minus strand of JBBQFU010000127.1, from coordinate 4,631 downwards.
ATCACGTCGCCGAGCATCATCGACACGAGACCGTGCTCGTTGCCGACGAGGCCAAACTCCTTCGGGTTCGCGAGCACGTCGACGCGCGATTCGCAGTCGTTGCACTCCGCGACCAGCTCGTAGAACGTCTCGGTCGCGAGGTTGTGCGAGCCGACCACCACGAGGTGCTCGCCGCGCGACGCGACATCGATCGAGACTTTGACACTGGTCTTCGTCGTGCCGTAACCGTCGGCCGCGAGCACTGCGCGCGTACCGTTGACGAGCGGGCCGAGCACCGCGATGCGAACGTTGTAACCGTCGGCGGCCTTCGCGCTGATCGCGAGCGGCACGCGGTTCATGTTGCTGCCGGCGATCCACAGCGAATGAACGCCGCGGTGATTCGCTTCAGCGAAGTTGTGGATGCGCGAGTTCGCGTGAAGCGTCTCGGCGACATCCCAGCCACTGGCGCTGTCGGCGGGTGTGTTGTCGCCGGGAACGTTCGCGATGATGTCGTCTACCGCGAGGTCCGTTTCGACGGGGGTTGCGTCGGTACAAGCTGCGCCGAGCAGTGCGATCAGAAGGAAGCGAGTCGAGGTCATAAGTTGATGTCGCGGTTCGTAGACCATGTACGCGCCGAAAGCATCGGCGTGATGTCTTCCACTGCATGACAGGTGCCGCGTCTGGTTGACGCGGCTACTCGAGGAGCCACTACCCAGTGGGTGTGTTTGCGTACGACGTGGCGACAACGCCCGTGCGCGAATGGCGTTCGGTCTATCCTGATCACATGACCGACAAGGCCGAGCAACCGACCATCAAGGTCGCGATTACCGGCGACGAATTCGCCGGTGAAGACCGTGCGGAGCCGAATCCAGATTCAGTCGTGGGCGGTCGCTACAAGATCGCGCGTCGGATCGGCAAGGGAGGCATGGGCGAGGTGATGGCTGCACGTGATGTGCAAATCGCCCGCGACGTCGCGATCAAGCGGATGCGCGCCGCGAACCCGAGTGAGAAAGCAATTCAGCGATTCCTGCGTGAGGCGATGGTGCAAGGGCGGCTCGAGCACCCGGCGATCGTGCCGGTACACGAGATCGGTCGCGACGGCGACGGGCTGCCGTACTTCGTGATGAAGAAGCTCACGGGCACGTCGCTCGCGAAGCTGCTCGAGGACCGCGATCGGATCCCGCTACAAAAAGTCCTGCGCGCGTTTGCCGACGTGTGTCTCGCGGTCGAGTTCGCACACGTGCGCGGCATCGTGCATCGCGATCTCAAGCCCGACAACATCATGCTCGGCGACTACGGCGAGACCTACGTGCTCGACTGGGGCGTCGCGAAGATCATCGGTGAAGAGGACGGCGAGTTCGCCGACATCGGATCGAGCAGCAGTGGGGAGCACGCCACGCGCGCCGGCACCGCGATCGGCACGCCGGGCTACATGTCACCGGAGCAGGTGCGCGGCGCGAGTGACATCGATGGCCGCGCGGACGTGTACACGCTCGGCTGTCTGCTGTTCGAGATCCTGGCTGGCGAACCGCTGCACGCGCGCGGCCCGGCGGGCATGCAGGATGCGCTCGACGCGCGCGACTCGCGGCCGTCCATGCGCGCACCGACGCGAGACATTCCCCCCGAGCTCGATGCGCTGTGCGCACGGTCGACCGCAGCGAGTCGCGACGATCGCGTGCAGACCGCGCGTGAGCTCGGTGAGCGTGTCGAGCAATTCCTCGACGGAGATCGCGATCTGGCGCTCCGCCGCGATCTGGCGCGCACGCACCTCGAGGCAGGGCGCGCCGCATTCGCGACGTCGGACAGTCCGGAGAACCGGCGCACGGCGATGCGCGAAGCAGCCGGTGCACTCGCGCTCGATCCCGCGCTCTCGGGCGCAGCCGAGCTCGTCGCGCGCTTGATGCTCGAGCCTCCGCGCGAGACGCCGCCCGAGGTGAAGGTCGCGATGGCCGAGGATGACGTGCGCGATGCGAAGGCGGTCGCACGCGCAGGAATGTGGGCGGTGTTAGGCGCGCTGTTCTTCATTCCGCTGCTGTGGTGGATCGCGCCGTCTGACTCGCCGTACGTGCCCGCTCTGATGACGTTCTTCCTGCTCGACGGCGTGGTCGCGCTCCACGCGGTGCGCTCGAAGAAGCCAAAGCCGGGGCTCGTGGTGATCGCGAACACGATCATCGTGATCGTGCTCGCCCGCATGTTCTCGCCGATCCTGATCGCACCAGGAGTCGCGGCATCACTCGCGATGGCGATGGTTCTGACGCCGCGGTTCTCGCTGCTCGGCTCGCCGGTGACGATCGCGATCTTGATGGCCGGTGGCGTCGCGGCGCCGCTGCTGCTCGAGCAGATGGGTGCCCTGTCGACCACTATGTCGGTCAGCGCCGACGGGGTGCTGTTCGCGGCACCCGCGATCTCCGGCAAGCTCCCCGGGCCGACGATCCTGGTGGGGGCGCTGTACGCGGTCGCGCTCGTTGTGGGGGCGGTGATCGCGGCATCACAGATGAGGACGCGCGCGGTCGCGGCCTCGCACCACCTCCATATGCAGGCCTGGCAGTTGCGCCAATTGGTACCCCGCTAGCACTTCAAGTGACTGCAACCTGTTGGCACCAGACACTCGAGGTGCCAGGTCTGGGGGTGGATGGCTACTCGACTAGCCATGCCGATCCGTCTCGATCTGCGGATCTAGCGCGTGCGCACGCTGGCATCAGCGTTGCTCGATGGGAGGCACGCCCATGCTCCGCACCATCTCCGCCGCTCTCCTTGCTACGACCTCACTGTTGGTTGCCCCGAAGGCCGCCATCGCCGATGACTGCTCGCCAGCGCGCGTGATGGTGGTGCTCGACAAGTCGAGCTCGATGGTCACCGGGATGATCGGTAACGAGACCAAGTGGGACGTGGCGGTCGACGGCCTCGGCCAGCTGCTCGGCACCTACGAGGCGAAGGCCGAGTTCGGCCTGATGACGTTCCCGCAGCCCAGCCAGTGCGGCCCCGGCGCGCTCGACGTCACGCCCGCTCTCAACGCGAAGACGGCGATCAGCGGCGCGCTCGGCGCACCGCCGCCGACCTCCGGTAACTACACGCCGATGGCGCAGACCCTCGAAGCCGCTGCCGAGATCGGTGCGATGCAGAGCGCGCCCGGCGAGCGCCACGTCATCCTGATCACCGACGGCTGGCAGTACTGCGTGCCCTACGACCCGAGCACGCGCTTCGAAGGCACGGCGGCGATCGACAAGCTCAATGCAGCTGGCATCAAGACCTGGATCGTCGGCTTCGGCGCCGAGGTCGATCCGATCGCGCTCAACCGCATGGCGGTCGCGGCCCAGACGCAGCGCCCGAACTGCGATCCGCTCAGCGAGGATGCCGCGGGTCAGAACAACTGCTACTTCCAGGTCAACAACTCCGCCGAGCTCGTGGCCGCGCTCACGCAGATCGCGGGCTCGGCATCGGCCGAGATCTGCGACGGCGTCGACAACGACTGCGACGGTCAGATCGACCAGGACCTCAAGCGCGCGTGCTCGAACGCATGCGGCCAGGGCACCGAGTCGTGCAGCGCCGGTCAGTGGGCCGGCTGCAGCGCGCCTCCCATCACAGCCGAGACCTGTGACGGCGACGACAACGATTGCGACGGTGAAGTCGACGAGGGCGACACCGGCTGTGACAACGGCGACGTGTGCTCGTTTGGCGAGTGCGTGCCGCCCGGTGGCGAGCTCGACGATGGCGGCTTGCAGTCCGGCTGCGGCTGCGAATCGACGGGCGGCTCGTCGGCGGCACTGCTGCCGTTCGCGATGGTCGGCCTGCTGATCTTCGGCCGCCGCCGCCGCAAGTAATCGCCTAGAATCGAGGCAATGCGTCGCACGCTGCTGTTGTTCTTGCTCGCGTGCGAAAGCTCTGTCGGCGGTACCGGCACCGACGGCGGTTCGATCGATGGGCGGACCGTCGACGCGACACCGCCCACGCCGAGCGGCTGCGTGACCGACGTATCGAGCGGCGACCATGTCTACACCTGCGAAGGCCTGCAGGTCGACGCGCGTATCCCGCCGGCGTGTCAGGCGCCCGGCTGCGGGCTCATCCTCGTGCTGCACGGTGATACCGGCAGCGGGCTGCTGATGGACGCGCACGTCAAGATGCGCGAGCTCGGCGCAGCGAATGGCTACGCCGTGATCGCGCCGAGTGGTCCGCCGTGGCCGGGACCGCAGCCCGGCTCGACGTGGACCGATGCCGAGGACACCAAGCTCATCGCGATGGTGAACACGTTCAAGACCGTGTTTCGCGTCGATCCGAAGAAGATCCACGTCACGGGTTTTTCGCGCGGCGCGTTCATGAACTGGCGGCTGCTGTGCGATCACGCGGACCTGTTCGCGTCAGCGGCCCCCGCGGGCGGCGGGCACGGTGGCGGCTTCGGCGAGACGACGTGCTTCGAGAGCTCGCGCGCACCGTCCCGCAAGATTCCGATCATCTTCATGATGGGACGCACGGATACGTCGGTTCAATACTCGACGCTCGTGAGCATCCGTAACGGAGCGATCAGCAACTACGGCGCGACCGGCCCGACGATGCTCGCCGGCGATGCCAACTACAAGCACGAGCGCTGGACCAGCACCGACGGTGCAGTGATCGAGACCTTCGATCACGCGTACGAGACGGTCAGCGACGGTCCG
>JBBQFU010000126.1:0-24121 GCA_038322185.1 Haliangiales bacterium | reverse complement strand
GGGGGGGGGGGGGGGCGGGGGGGGTGCCCGGGTGGTTAATCGGGCCCCAAAGTTGCACCCGCCTTGGCTGGTGGGGGCGCGACGCGGGGACCCTAGAGGCGACGCGTCCTTTAGGACAGGATTTTGCGCAGTCGTGACGGTGGTGATCGCGCTCGCCGCCGCATGCACCGACGGCGGTCGGCCCGCACCGCACCGCACGACCGAGCCGCTGCACAGCGAGCTGGTCGCCGATCCGGCGCAGGGCATCACGACCGAGCTCGATGGCGTGTCGCCGCTCTACGGTGACGGCTTGCTCGCCGAGCTCATCGGCGACGACGCCGCTGCGCGTGCCGCCTACGAGCAAGTGCTCGCGAGCCCCGATGCGCCCGCGGAGGTCGCCGCGCGTGCAGCGCTGCACCTCGCGCAGCTCGAGGCACGCAGCGACAAGAGCGGCCGCGCACGCGATCTGATCGCGCGGGCCACCGCGCTCGCGCCAAACGACGCGACGATCCTCGAAGGCACCGATCGCGTGCGCGCCGAGATCGTGGCGGCCAGTGGCGCCGGTGACATTCGCGGCCCCAAGGTCGGCACGCCGTTGCCCGGCGTCGATGCGCGAACTGCACGCGCCTTCGCTGCAGCCGAGCAGGCACTCGCGCGTGTGCATGCGATGCGCCCCCGTCAGCGTCTCGCGGTCTGGGAGAAGGAGGACGCGACGGCCGAGGTCGTGCGTCGCTACCGCGCGATCGCGGAGGCCGGTGGCGTGGCAAAGCTCGCCGCGGAGTACCGGATCGGGACGCTCTATCACGACCTCGCGCTCGGCCTGATGTTCGAGCCGGTCGCCGCCGACCTGCGACGTACGCTGTTCACCGGAGCGCGCACGTACCTCAAGAAGGCAACCGCCGCCTATCGCTCGAGCTTGGCGGCCACCGTGCCGGCCGAAGCCGAGCTGTGGCGCCTCGCCGCCCAGACCGACCTGCAGGCCGCGCAGGACGTGCTCGGCGTGACCTCGCGCTAGGCCCTCGGCATTGGGCGGGTTGGCGGTGGGGTTGGACCGGGGTTCCCGTGCCACGGGCCCGAGCGGAGCGAGGGTACCCGAGGCCTCACGCTCATCGGATACGCGGGAGTGCGCGCATGCTGTAGGGTGCGTGCGTGGCGGAGTTCCCGTATCGCGTAAGAGGCCCCGAGGCCGTGCCCGCACTCGTGGCGAGGCTTCGTGCAGATCCTGCGTTCGTCGGGGGCTGCCTCGTGATCGGCGGTGCGCACGGCTTCATCATGGAGATGGAGTATCTGCAGCGCGCGGACGGCACCGTGCAGTACAGCGCGTGGAGTGACGTGCAAGGTGTGATCTCCACCGAGGAGCGCACGGTCGAGGTCGACTTCGCTGCCGAGCTCGCGCGCATCCGTGCCGCAGGCATCGCGAACACGAAGCGGCCCGATGCCGAGGACGGACACTCCACGTTCATCGCGCTCGCGACCTCCGACGGTGGCGCGTGGGTCGAGGCACCGACGCCGGTGGCCAAGCAGCCCACGGCTCCCGGCGTGCTCGATCCGATCTTCAACCTGGTGTTCCCGTCATGATCGCGGTGTCGATCGATGGCGTGCTCACGCACCCGGAGCAGGCGAAGATCTCGATCTTCGATCGCGGCTTCCTCTACGGCGATGGCGTGTTCGAGGTGCTGCGCACGTGGGACGAGCAGCTGATCGATCTCGATGCGCACCTCGATCGTCTCTATGGATCGGCACAGGCGCTCGGGATTCGCACGATGGATCGCGAGCGGCTCATCGAGGCGATCAAACGCACGCGCGCGAACGCGGCCCCCGGCGATCAGCGCATTCGCATCATCGTGACCCGAGGGCCAGGCGCGATGCTCGCGCGTCCCGAGACGCTCGGTCCCGGCAAGACGATCGTGATCATCGAGCCGCTGCCCGCGCAGCCACTCGACATCTCGGTCGCCACGGTGGACTGGCCGCTGCCGCGCCGCCCGGGGCCGGCGTACAAGACGCTGGCCTACCTCGATCACATCATGGCGCGCGACCTCGCCGCTGCCGCGGGAGCGGACGAGGCATTGCGCCTCGGGCACGAGGGCGAGGTGCTCGAGTGCGCGACTTCCAACGTGTTCGTCGTCCTCGGCGGAACGGTGATCACACCGCCGCTGTTCGGCGTGCTGCCGGGCATCACGCGATCGCGCGTGCTCGAGGCGTGTGCCGGATTGGCCATCGCCGCGATGGAGGCGCGCATCACGCTCGACGAGCTGCGCGCTGCGGACGAGGTGTTCGTGACCAGCGCGCTACGCGGCGTGGTCCCGGTCACTTCCCTCGACGGAATGCCGCGCACGGCCGGTCCGCTGACCGCCCAGATCGGCAGGGCGGTTCGGGCGCGTCTGGGCCAACGTTCTACCGGCGCATCGAGCGACCGCCCGTAAAGCCTGCTGCTATAGTCGCGGACTCATGGCTCGCGATGTACGTCAGCTGCGCGCCGAAGCGGCGGAGGCTTCCGCGGCAGGCAAGCACAAGCGCGCACTCTCCGCGTACCTCGAGCTCGAGCAGCTCGAGCCCCGAGACGCCCAGTGGTCCAAGCGGGCGGCCGAGACCTATCGCCGGCTCGGCAAGGACAAGGACTCCATCGGCGCGTTTTCGCGTGCCGCGGATCGCTACGCGCAGGGCGGCTTCCTCGTGCAGGCGATGGCGGTCTGCAAGCTGATCCTCCAGATCGATCCCAGAAACGACGAGGCGCTCCGCCGCATCGCCTCGATGAACGAGCAGATCGGTGCCGGCCCCACGCGCGCGATCGCGATGGCCGAGAGCAATCCCAATCTCGCGAGCAACGCCGCTGTCACAGCGCTGCGCACCGGTGGCACCGGCGCGCTGCCCATGATCCGTGATCAGATGCCGCCGCCGCGCGACAAGCCCGACTCGGCGCCGCCGCCGATCGCGATTCCGCGCACGCGCACACCGCACGCGGTCAAGGCACCGCCGGGCACTCCACCGCAACCCGCAGGCGTGCATCAGCGCGTGACGCCGCAGGACCTCGCGGCATCGCCGGCCACGTTCCCCGATGCGGACACGCCAGCGCCGATCTCGGTCGCGCGCACCAAGAGCAAGCCGGTACAGATGCTGCCCGATCAGGGCATCGAAGCCCTCACCCTCAAGCACGAGGTCCCCGCCTCGTTCGAGCGCGGGGAGGCGTCGGGCATCTACGTGATCCCGATCGACGATGCGGGCGAGGACCTCGCCGAGATCGAGGCCGAGGGCAGCGGCCCCGGCGGCGAGTACGAGCTCGATGCAGGCTCCGATGCCCACGGCAACGCTTCGGCGCCGATGATCGAGATCTCCGAAGACAGCTCGTCGCCCGCCATCGAGATCGAGGACCCCGACGGTTACGACGCCGTCGATCCCGACGAGATCGACGAGCTCGCGCTGGAGGACATCGAGGAGATTCCGCTCGCCGAGCCACGCCTGATGCCGGCCGCAGCCGCGCAAGCATTGTCTCGCACGCCGCTGTTCGCCGGGCTCTCGCAAGAGGCGCTCGAGTCGCTGGTCCAGAAGCTCACGCTTGTTCACCTCGGCGCCGAAGAGGTGCTGTTTCACGAGGGCGATCCGGGCGACGCGCTCTACGTGATCGTCGAGGGCGAGGTGTCGGTGCAGGCCGAGGGCCCGCCGCGCGTCGAGATGGCTCGCCTCGGTCCCGGTGCATTCATCGGCGAGGTCGCGCTGATGACCGATCAGCCGCGCTCCGCCACGGTCAGCGCCGTCGAGGATGCCGAGCTGCTCCGCATCGATCGCAAGACGCTCGCGGGCGTGCTTGCCTCGCACGGCGAGGTGCTCGCAGCGGTGCTGCGTTTCGTTCGCGACCGCCTGGTCGATCGCTGGATGCGCACGAGCCCGCTGTTCCGTCCGTTCGACGACGGCGTCCGCCAGCAGATCGCCGGCCACTTCAAGTTCCTCGAGGTCGAGGCGGGCGCGGTCCTGCTGCGCAGCGACGTGAAGCCCGACGGGCTCTACATCGTGCTCGCCGGCAGGTTCACCGTCCGGCGCGACGGCGCGCATGTCGCTACCGTCGGGCCGGGAGAGCTGATCGGCGAGACCGCGTTGCTCTCGGGCGTGAAGTTCAAGAGCGAGGTCGTCTCGCAGGGCAAGAGCCTCGCGCTGTGCCTACCGGCAAGCGACTTCCGCGAGATGATCATGACCCACCCGCACGTGCTCGAGTACATCGGCGAAGCGGCCGAGCACAGCCGCAGGCTCGAGATCCTCTAGCTCTACTTCTTGGTCGGCAGCTGATCGATCGGAACAGCACCCTTGGTCGGCGCCTGGTCCTTCGCGGGCGTCTCGGTCGCAGGCCCCACCGAGTTGCCGAGCGGCTGCCAGCCAAACGCCATCGCGGTGAGCCCGACGCCCATCAGGATGTAGATCGTCCCGATGAACAGGTGAAACCGCTTTCCCATCGCGTAGAGGCCACCGCGCTTCTTGGCGGCTTCCTCCTGCTCGGGCGATAGCGTCAGGCCCAGCTTGATGCGGTAAGCGCCGAAAAGCACGACGAACGCGGCGACCGTCAGCGCGAACCAGACCGGGATTCTCACCCCCGATGCGTAGCACAGGTGCGTATGCCGCTGCCCATTGACACCCTGCATCAGCCTGGTCCAGAGTGCGCCAACTCCCGATGCACCGGGCCTCAGCAAAGTACAAGAATTCCGCTGCGTTCTATGACGTCGACGGGACTCTGATCAAGATCAACATCGTGCACGCGTTCGCGTTCTACGCGTCACGCCATGCATCGGTGTCCGAGAGCGTACGTCGCTCGCTGAAAACCGCGGTCTCGATCCCGATGTTCTGGGCAGCCGACAAGCTCAGCCGCAAGTGGTTCAACGAGATCTTCTATCGCTCGTATGAAGGGCAGGGCGAGGACCGCCTCGTCGTGCTCGCCGACGAGCTGTTCGAAGACGTGATCAAGCCAAACATCTACCCGCGTGCGAAGGACGTCATCGACGAGAGCCGCCGCGCGGGGATTCGTCAGGTGCTGATCAGCGGCGCGCTCGACTTCACGATGCGCCCGCTCGCCAAGTACCTCGGCGTCGACGATCTGATCGCGAACCAGCTCGAGTTCGTCGACCACTACGCGACCGGCAAGCTCAAGAAGCCGTTCGTCGCCGGCGCCACCAAGGCCGACATCATGCGTGCGTACGCCAAGAAGCACGACATCGATCTCGCAGAGTCGTGGGCCTACACCGACAGTTTCTCCGACTATCCGATGCTCGCTGCCGTCGGTCATCCGACGGTATGCAACCCCGACTTCCGGCTGCGCACGCTGGCGCGCAGCTACGACTGGCCCGTGCTCGAGCTCGATGAAGAGCCCAGGCGCGCGGCCGCCCGCCGCCCGCAAGGCCTAGCGCGCGTGACGCGCCAGCTGAGGAGACCGTAGTAGATGCGCGCCATTCGGCCCAAGCTTCGCTCGCACGCTCGCGAGCACATCGTCACCATCGACACCGACTCCGCACCTCGCATCATGTTCTACGGCGAGAACCTCATGATGGAGGATCTCCCGGTCGGCACGCGAGTCATCTACCCGAAGCGGCCGATGACGCCCGTGGCCAACCCCGTGGCTGCGATTCGCTACGCGCTCAACCACCCCGAGGACTCCGATCCGCTGCACGCGATGCTCGAGCCCGGCATGAAGGTCACGATCGCCGTCGACGACATCTCGATGCCGCTGCCGATCATGCGCACGCCGGATGTCCGGCAGATGGTGCTCGAGATCGTGTGCGAGATGCTCGCCGACCACGGCGTCGATGACGTTCACATCATCATCGCCCTCGGCCTGCATCGCCGGATGCACGACTGGGAGATCAAGCGGATGGTCGGTCCCAAGGTGTGGGCCGACTACTGGCCGGATCGTCTCTACAACCATGACGGCTGTGATCCGGACGGCATGGTCCTGCTCGGCAAGACGCCTCACGGCGAGATCGTCGAGATGAACAAGCGCGTCGCCGAGAGCGACCTGACGATCTACGTCAACCTGAACTTCGTGCCGATGAACGGCGGCAACAAGTCGATGGCCGTCGGCCTGTGCGGCTACGAGAGCCTCAAGGCGCATCACAATCCCAAGGCGATCGTCGCGTCCAACTCGTACATGGACCCGCCGAAGTCGTATCTGTCGCACTCGTTCAAGCGCCAGGGCGATCTCGTCGAGAAGACACTGAAGGTCTTCCACATCGAGACGGTGCTCAACAACCGCGCGTTCGATGGGCCGCTGTCGTTTCTCACCAAGAACGAGGACGACTTCACCGAGGCCGATCGCCTGAAGTACCAGGCGATGAAGTGGACACTCGACAAGCTGCCGTTTGCCGCACGCCGCGAGATCTTCATGCGCACGCCGGCGGCCTACGAGCTGATCGCTTGCTACGCCGGCGCGGTCGATCCGGCGCACGACAAGACGCTGGCGAAGCAGAACGAGCAGAACTGTGTCGAGGTCGATGGACCTGCCGACATCATGATCTACGGCATCCCGTACGTGTCGCCGTATAACGTCAACAGCAAGGCGCTCAATCCGCTGCTCGTGCAGGTGATGGCGCTCGGCTACTTCTATCACATGTACCGGAACCAGCCGGTGCTCCGCGATGGCGGCGTCCTCATCATCACGCACCCGTGCTCGGACAAGTTCGATCCCGTTCATCACCCGAGCTACATCGAGTTCTTCAACCGCATCCTCACCGAGACCACGGACGCGTACACGATCGAGCAGAAGTACCAGGACGAGCTCGCGTACAACCCGAGCTACATCGAGATGTACCGGCGCGGTAACGCGTACCACGGCGCTCACCCGTGCTTCATGTGGTACTGGGGCCAGCGCGGTCGCGAGAAGGTCAGCCGCGTGATCGTCGTCGGTGCCGACAACGCCACGGTGCCGGCGATCATGGGCTGGGAGACTGCGGGCTCGATCGCCGAGGCGATCGCGATGGCACGCGGGACCATGGGCCGCAGCGCCCAGATCTCGATGATGCATCACCCGCCGTACATGATCTGCGACGTGATGTGATCCCAGATGGCTGCAGGCAACGGACATAACGCCTCCAAGGGTGGCTACTTCCTCGACACCGAGACCACGTACGGCCCGAGCTCGGCGACCAAGCCGTGGCCGGATGCGTTCAAGACGCCGCTGCCGCCACTGCGCGAGCCAATCACCGGCAAGCCGCGGCTCGACGTCGCCGAGATCCTGCGCGGCAAGCACATCTTGCTCATCGGCACGACGGGGTTCGTCGGCAAGGTCGCGCTGTCGATGCTGCTGCATAGCTACCCCGACATCGGCAAGGTGTTCTGCCTCGTGCGCCCAGGCGCCGGTAACACGGCCGACGAGCGATTCTTCCGCAAGGTCGCGCCCGTCGAGGTCTTCGATCCGCTGCGCGAGCGCTACGGCGATGGTTACGAGGCATTCATGCGCTCGAAGATCGTCGCCATCCCGGGCGATATCGGCCGCCCGCTCTGTAACTTCACGCCCGAGCAGATCGCCGAGATCAACGCGCAAGGTGGCGTGCACGTTGTCCTCAACAGCGCCGGCCTGGTGTCGTTTGCGCCGTCGCTCGAGAGCGCGCTGCGCATCAATGCGGTGGGCGCCAAGAACGTGCTCGACCTCGCGCGTGCCCTGGGGGCACGGCTGTGTCACGTGTCGACGTGCTACGTCGCCGGCCAGCGCGAAGGCGACGTGTGGGAAGACGAGCCGATCGTCGGCTACTTCCCGCGCTCGAGCACGATCTCGCGCGACTGGGGCGACGACCGCGACAACGAGCTGCTCGATCGCGACTTCGATCCGGCAGCCGAGATCGCCGATTGCCAGAAGATCATCGATCAGGCACGCGAGCGGTCGAACGATCGGCAGCACATCTCGCAGTTCCGCGAGAAGGGTGCCGAGACGCTTCGCGCCCAGCGCCGCGATCCGGACGACGAGGACGATCTGAAGATCGCGGTCGCCCGCGAGCGCAAGATCTGGATGAACGACGTGCTGACCAAGCTCGGCATGGAGCGCGCCCGCCACTGGGGCTGGACCAACACGTACACGTACACGAAGAGCCTCGGCGAGCAGATCATCCTCGGCGATCCGACAGTGCCGGTCACGATCGTGCGGCCCGCTGTCGTCGAGAGCGCCGTGCGCTACCCGTTCCCCGGCTGGAACGAGGGCTTCAACACCACCGCGCCGCTGATGTACCTGATGCTCAAGGGGCACCGGAACATCCCGATGGGCGAGGACACCGCGATGGATGTCATCCCGGTGGACTTCATCGCAGCCGGGATGCTGCTCGCCACCGCGGCGGTACTGGCGGGACAGCACGAGCCGGTCTACCAGCTCGGCGCCAGCGACGTGAACCGCATCACCAGCAAGCGGCTCACCGAGCTCACCGGTCTCGCCGTGCGCCGCGTGCACCGCGACAAGGCCGACCGCGGCGAGGACAAGCTGCGCTCGCAGATCCGCGCCCGGTTCGAGGGCAAGGCGGTCACGTACGAGCACTTCGAGAAGTGGTCGGCGCCGATGATCAAGAGGGTCGCGGATGGGCTGACCAAGGTCATCGACGAGAAGCTGCCGAAGTGGGGGGCGCCGCGCATCGAGGCGTTTGCCGAGCGCGCACGCGAGGAGCTGCAGAAGGTCTCGGCATTCACCGGCCAGATCAACGAGCTCGTCGATCTGTTCAAGCCGTTCACCACGGATCACGACATCTCGTTCCGGTGCGACAACATTCGCGCGCTGTGGGGCCGCTGCACCGTCGAGGATCAACACAAGCTGTTGTGGGCGCCACACCTGGTCGACTGGCGCGCGTACTGGCTCGACACGCACTTCCCCGGCCTCCAGCGGTGGACGTTCGACAAGCTCGACGAGGAGTTCGGCGCGAAGCCCAAGAGCGTCTACACGTACAAGGAGATCGTCGAGCTGTTCGAGGCGACGGTGAAGCTGCACCGCAACCGCCCCGCGCTGCGCCTGCTCCGCAAGGATCCGGATCTCGAGCCGATCACGTACACGTACGGCCAGATGAACGAGGCCGCGTGGCAGGGCGCAGGCATGCTGCGCCAGCTCGGCGTGACCAAGGGCGAGCGCGTGATGCTGATGAGCGAGAACCGCCCGGAGTGGGGCGTCTCGTACTTCGCGATCCTGCTCGCCGGTGCCGCCGCGGTGCCGCTCGACAAGGACCTCACGATGGCCGAGGTGATGAACCTCGCCAAGGTCAGCAGCGCTCGCGCGATCGTGCTGTCACGCAAGGTGGCCGAGCGGCTCGCCGGCGAAGCGAACCTCGCGATTCCCGTCGGTGATGACAACGACGATGCCACGGTGGTGTGGTCGCCCGCGCATACCGCGCTCGGCGAGTGGTTTGGCAAGCAGCTGGAGACTCAACCGCGCGTCCTCGCCTACGACGAGCTGCTCACCGAGCCGGCCGTCTCCGTCGGTGCCGTGCGCCCCGAAGTGAAGGGCGACTCGCTCGCGAGCCTCATCTTCACGAGCGGCACCACCGGCACGCCCAAGGGCGTGATGCTCACGCACAAGAACCTCACCTCGATGACCAGCAAGCTGAGCTCGCTGTTCACGCTCTACAAGCACGACAAGCTGCTCAGTGTTCTGCCGCTGCACCATACGTTCGAGTTCTCGGCCGGCTTCCAGATGCCGCTGATGCACGGCGCGTCGATCGACTACCTCGAGGAGGTCGAGGCCGATGCGCTCGCACGTGCGCTCGAGGACGAAGGCGTGACCGGCATGGTCGGCGTCCCGGCGCTCTGGCAACTGCTCGAGCGCAAGATCTACAAGAACGTCAGCGATGCGGGCGTGCTCGTCGAGAAGGCGTTCGACAGCGTCGTCGATCTCAACCGCGCCCTGCGCGATGCGCTGCCGTGGGACATCGGCGCCGGCAAGGCGCTGTTCTTCCCGGTGCACCGCAAGCTTGGCGGCCGGATGCGTCTGCTCATCTCGGGTGGCTCGGCACTGCCGGCCGACACGATGAAGGCGTTCCGCGGCCTCGGCTTCAATCTGTACGAGGGCTACGGCATGACCGAGTCCTCGCCGGTGCTCACCGTCACGCGGCCCGGCGAAAAGATGATTCCGGGCTCGGTCGGCCGGCCGCTGCCGGGCATCGACGTGCGCATCGACAACCCCGACGCGACCGGCGTGGGTGAAATCATCGCCAAGGGCCCCAACGTGATGGCGGGCTACTTCGAGAACCCCGAGGCGACGAGCCAGACGATCATCAACGGCTGGCTGCACACCGGCGACCTCGGGAAGTTCGACGCCGACGGCAACCTCTATATCGTCGGTCGCAAGAAGGAGATGATCCTCGGCGCGAGCGGCGAGAACATCTATCCGGACGAGCTCGAGGAGCTGTACGGCGACTCCGAGTACGTGAAGGAAGTCAGCGTCGTCGGCATTCCCGGCGAGGGCGGCCACGAGACGGTGGGGGCGCTCGTCGTGCCCGACTACGAAGACAACGGGGACCGCGAGCGCGTTCGCGAGATGGTCCGCGAGCACGTGAAGAAGGTCAGCAAGGGCCTCGCGCTGTACAAGCGCGTCAAGGTCTTCCACCTGTGGGACTTCGATCTGCCGAAGACGTCGAGCCGCAAGGTGAAGCGTCGCGACGTGGTCAAGGAGCTGCAGCGCCTGGAGCGCGCGGCCAAGGGCGGCGCGGAAGCCAAGCAGCTCGCGGGCGTGGCCACCGGGGGCGCATGGATCCACGACGTGCTGGCCGATGTGTCGCAGAAGAAGCGCGGCACGATCACGAGTGACACGCTGCTCTCTGACCTCGGGTTTGACTCGCTGATGTTCACCGAGCTCGCCGTTGCGATCGAGAGCGCGGGTGTACAGCTGCCCGATCCGGCCGAATTGACCGCACTCGAGAAGGTCTCCGACGTCGAGAAGCTCGTGTCCCGGCTCGGCTCCAAGCAGGAGCAGCAGAAGGGCATCCCCGGCAAGGCGAAGGGCAAGATCAAGGAGAAGGAGGTCGATGTCTCGGACGACATCAACGTGCCGGCTCCGCTCGTGTCGCTCGGCCGTAGTGCACTGCGCAGCGGCATGCGTGCTCTCTACGAGCGCGTGCTCCAGACCGACATCTACGGCGGCGGCAACGTGCCTCCGTTTGGCGGCTACATCGTCGTGGCCAACCACGCGAGCCACCTCGACACCGGCCTCGTGAAGTACGCACTGGGCGAGCAGGGCGAGGCACTCGTCGCGCTCGGCGCCAAGGACTACTTCTTCGACGATCCGGTTCGCCGGATGTACTTCGAGAACTTCACCAATGTCGTCCCGATGGAGCGTCATGGCTCGCTGCGCGAGTCGCTCCGCCTCGCGGGCGAGGTGATCCGCGACGGCTACATCCTGCTCATCTTCCCCGAGGGCACGCGCAGCGACAGCGGCGTGATGGCTGACTTCAAGCCGTCGCTTGGCTACCTCGCGCTGCAGAACAAGTGCGGCATCCTGCCGATGTACTTGCACCGCACCTACGAGGCGATGCCGAAGGGCCGCTACCTGCCCAAGCGCGGCGAGCGGGTCGCGTCGTACGTCGGGCCGTACCTCAGCTACCAGGACGTCCTGAAGATCGCCGGCGAGCACAAGACCCGCTCGGCGCAGTACCGCGCGGTCACGTTCAACGTCGAGAGCACGATTCGCCGTCTCGCACCGCATGATGCGGCGTGGACGCTCGGCGATGCCGGTACCACTCCGATGGCCGAGTATCTCGAGTCCAGAGGCCAGGGCGCGACTTCCGACGAAGAGGCAAACGCATGAAGACCTCGGTTCTCGTGACCGGCGCGACCGGATTTTTGGGCGAGCACCTGTGCCGCGTCCTCGTCGAACAGGGCCACATCGTTCGCGGCCTCGCACGCACGCGCTCGAGCGTCCTCGAGGAAGTCGGCGTCGAGCATGTCCGCGGCGACGTGCTGTCGGGCGACGAGCTCGATCGCGCGCTCGATGGCGTGTCGGCCGTGTTCCACCTCGCGGGTGCGGTCTCACGCGATCCAGACGACGGCCAGCGCATGATGCGCCTCCACGTCGACGGCACGCGTCGCGTGCTCGATCGCATGGGCGCGGCGGGTGTACGCCGCATGATCCTCGCGTCGACCTCGGGCACGATCGGCGTGTCCAAGCGCGAGGAGATCCTCGACGAGCAGGCACCGTATGCCGAAGAGATCGTCGCGGGCTGGCCGTACTACGCCTCGAAGATCTACCAGGAGCGCCTCGCGTTCGAGCACGGCGAGCGCCTCGGCATCGAGGTCGTGGCTGTGAACCCGAGCCTGCTGCTCGGTCCCGGCGATCGCCGGCTGTCGTCGACGGGCGACGTACGTAAGTTCATCAAGAAGCAGATCCCGACCATCCCCGATGGTGGCATCAACTTCGTCGACGCGCGCGATGCCGCACTCGCGACCGCCAACGCGCTGTCGCATGGCCGCGCCGGCGAGCGGTATCTCCTCGGCGGTCCGAACTGGACCACCAAGGAGTTCTTCGCGCGGTTGGGCCGGATCGCCAACGTCTCGCCGCCGCGGCTCAAGCTGCCGCCCAGGCTCAACAAGTGGGGCGCCTCGATCGTCGAGGAGCTCTATCGCTGGCGCGGCAAGGAGCCGCCGGTCGATCGCATCTCGGTCGAGATGGCCGAGCACTACTGGTGGATCGACTCGAGCAAGGCGAGCGCCGAGCTCGGCTTCGAGCCGCGCGACCCGCAGCTCACGCTCGTCGACACGGTCGATTATCTGCGCCAGGGCGTCGACGCGAGCTAAGTCGGCCTATTCGATCACGTAGACCGCGCCGGCGTCCGTCGACGCTTCGTCGACCCCGCCCGGCATGCTGCCATCCTCGCCCGCCGAGCCCGTCACGACCACCCGGCCGTCGCCGGAGATGTCGACGTCGCGGCCGAGGTCGTCATCGCTGCCGGGCTGCGGCGCTTTGAGATACGCGCGACTCGCCCATGACGCATTTGCGCGGCCAAAGACGTAGACCGCACCGGCGCCCGGGAACGAGTTGTCCGCCGGATCGCCGGTCCCGCTCGCCTCGTTGTCGGTGCCGCACGCGAGGATCTGTCCGTCGTCGGAGATGCCAACGCTGCGCGCGAACTCGTCACCCATGTCCGTGTTCGACGCTTTCACGTAGGTCGTCTGCGCCCACGTCGCGCCAGCGCGCTCGAAGACGTACGCCGCGCCGGAGGCGAACGAGGCGCCATTGGCCTGCGGTCCGTCGATGCCGGTGGCTGGGCTCGACTCGCCGATCGCACCGACCACGAGCGTATCGCCGGTGGCGGACAGCGCCACACTCGTGCCGAAGAACGCGCTGCCGTAGGGATTGGATGCCTTCACGTAGGCTTGCTGCGTCCATGCCGCGCCGCGCGTGAACACGTAGACCGCGCCGGCGTTTCCAAGGCTGTTGTTGGTCGCATCGCCGTTGATGCCGGGGGTGCTGCTGCTCTCCTGGATCGCGCCGACCGCGATCGTGGTCGCATCCGCAGAGATCGCGACGCTCGCGCCGAACAGATCGGCGTTGTCCGGGTTGGAGGCCTTCACGTACCCGTCGAGGACCCACGAGGGGTTTCGTCTGTAGACGTAGACGGCACCGGCGTTGGGGCGGCTGTTGTCAGTCGGGGTGCTATTGGCGCTGTCCTCGCCGAGTGCACCGACGACGAGCGTGTAACCATCTCCGGACAGTGCGATGTCGGTGCCGAACTCGTCGAGCGCCTCGGCGTTGGGCGCCTTGATATAGGCGTCGAAGGTCCAGGTCGCGCCGAAGCGCGAGTACAGATACACGGCACCCGCACTCGCCGCGCTGTTGTCCGCAGGAATCCCGGTACTGCGCTCGAGGACGGAGGCGACGGCGATCTGAAGTCCGTCGCCCGAGATCGCGACATGGCGCCCGAAGTCATCCATCGCATCACCGTTCGGGGCCTTGAGGTACGTCTCGAAGACCCACGTGGCGCCGCTGCGCACGTAGACGTAGGCGGCGCCTGCGTCGGTGGCGGCGTCGTTGTCGAGATCGCCGTTGATCGTGCGGTCGGCGCCGTCCTCGCCGGGTGCGCCGACGACGAGCGTGTTGCCGTCGGCCGAGATGGCGACGGAGGTGCCGAAGAAGTCCGAGACATCGAGATTGGGCGCCTTGACGTACGTCGTACTTGCGCCGACGAACGTGGCATCGGCGCTCGCTGCATCGCCCGAGCTGCCGCCGCCATCGCCGGTGGATGGATCGAATCCGACCCGTCCGCACGCCGCGAGCAGCACCAACCACACTACGCGTCGCACGCAGGCGACGGTACCATTGGCGTGTGTCCGCCGACGAGGATGCCGAGATCGATGTCCGTGCCAGGTCGCCGCTGGCGCGACTGTCGGCGTGGCTCGGTCCGCCGTGCAGCTACCAGCTCACGCGCTGGCTGATTCTGCGGCTGCTGGGCCTGGTCTACGTGTTCGCGTTTCTCGGCCTGATCTTCCAGGGGCCCGCGCTGCTCGGATCACACGGGCTCACGCCGGTCGCGACGTATGTCGATCTGCTCCGCGGCGATGGCAGCTCGTTCATCGACGTGCCGAGCCTGTTCATGTGGGACGCGAGCGACGGCGCGCTGCAGGGCTGGGCGATCGTCGGCTTGATCCTGTCGCTCGCGTGCCTGGTCGGCTACGCGAATCTGCCGAGCCTGCTGCTGCTGTGGTTCATCTACGGCAGCTACCAGCGGGTCGGGCAGCTGTGGTTCTCGTTTGGCTGGGAGATCCAGATTCTCGAGACCACGCTGCTCGCGGCGTTCCTCGCGCATCCGTGGGATCCGCGTCCGCTCGCTGCGCGCCAACCACCGGCGGTGTCGATCGTCTTGTGGAGGTGGATGGCGTTCCGCATCATGCTCGGCGCGGGCCTGATCAAGCTGCGTGGCGATGCGTGCTGGACCGACCTGACGTGCCTGGACTGGCACTTCGAGACGCAGCCGATTCCGAATCCGCTGTCGCCGCTGTTTCACGGCATGCCGCACTGGGTGCTCGCGATCGGTGTCGCGTTCAATCACGTCGTCGAGGTGATCGCGCCGTTCTGCGTGTTCGGGCCGCGCAGGGTGCGCCTCGTCGCGGGCGTGCTGATGGCGGCGTTCCAGCTCGTGCTGATCGCCAGCGGGAACCTCGCGTTCCTCAACTGGCTCACGCTGGTGCCGATCCTCGCGTGCTTCGACGATCAGGCGCTGCTGCGCGTGATGCCGCGGCGACTGCGCGCGTGGGTCGAGGCGCGGCTGGGGCAGGGACCCGCCGGGAAGGGACACACGTGGGCGGTGCGCGTGTTCGCCGTGCTCGTCGTGATCAAGAGCTGGGCGGTGGTCGACAACTTGTTCTTCGCGAAGCGGCAAGCGATGAATCGCGCCTTCGATCGGCTGTCGCTGGTGAACGCCTACGGCGCCTTTGGCACCGTCGGTAGCGAGCGCTACGAGCTCGTGATCGAAGGAACGCTCGCGCAGACGCCGGGCGCGCCGGATGCTGAGTGGCGCGCCTACGAGCTGCCGTGCAAGCCGGGCGATGTGTCACGCCGGCCGTGCACGCTCGGGCCCTATCACCGGCGGCTCGACTGGCTGATCTGGTTCGCGGCCATGTACGACAAGCTCCACGATCCGTGGCTCGTGCACCTCGCGTACAAGCTGCTCGACGGCGATCGCACGATTCGCGAGCTCGTGATCGATCCGTTCGCGGGAACGCCGCCGAACTGGGTCCGCATCCAGCGGTATCGCTACTGGATGCAGCCATACAGCGCCGATACGTGGTGGCGGCGCGAGCGGGTCGAGGCGGTGTGGCTCGAGCCGATCAGCCTGACCACGCCAGGCTTCGCCGAGATCCTCGCGCGCTATCGCTGGCCGTCGCCGAGCGCGCGCTAGAGGTTCTTGCTGCGGCCGTCGAGCATGAACATCCACTCGAGCATGATCGAGCCGGCGAGTCCCGAGGAGTCGGGCATCATCTGCGACACGGCCGCGCACACGCCGCTATTGCAACCGCCCCCGGCCACCATCGAATCGATGCGCGCGGCACCGACGCGCACGCCGAACTGCCACTTGTCGTCGAGCTGCAGGCCGACGCCGGCGTGCACCTCGTTCTGGCTCGACTCGTTCGCGCCCCAGTTGCCCCAGCGCTTGGAGACACCGAGCTCGCCGAACAGGGTGCGCCAGTAGCGGGGCGAGCCCCACGTGGTGATGCCCGCGCGGGCGGTCAGGCCGGAGCGATGAATCGAGGTATCGGGGTCGGTGAAGCTGAGGTAGCTGTAGTTCGCCTCGCCCGTGAAACGGCCCAGCGAGATGCCGGCCGCGACCATGGGGCCGAGCTCGGCGCCTTCGGGAGTATTGCGGTTGGCGCCCGACGTCAGGCCGAAGCGAACCTGAGGACTCGGCTCCAGGTCGGCGGCGGCGGTGGCAGTGAGAGCTCCGAGCACGACCGCGATCCCCAGGGTCTTCGACATGGCGTTGGGGCAAGCAAACCATTGACCAGCGTCTGTGTCACGAGATTCCGAACGGTTCAGCGCGCGAGGGCGTTGCACGCTCGGCACATGCGTTGCGCGCGGACCACAGATCGCGCGAGTGCGAAGTCGCGGCCTCACCTGGTGTCGCAGTCGTCGTCGACTACAGCCCGGCGAGGCGCATCGTGAATCCATCGCGATCGTCGTCGGTGGCGCACGCGAGGATCGTGGTCCCCGCATCGCGACCGTGCGCGACTCGCACGCGCGCGTGAGCCAGCGCGATCGTCCGCAGGAGCTCCTGGTCGGCCTCGTCGATCGCCCTGCGCATCGTGTGCCTCGTGGCGCCATAGATCCAGTGCCGGATCCGCCCCGCACATGCGAAGTCGCCGTCGATGTGATCGGCGCCCTGGCCGTCGAACTGGAGCCAGAACTCGGTGAAGCCTCGACTGGCCTCCTGGGTCCGTACGCCGTCGCCATGGTGCCGCTGCGAGAGCTGCACGGTCTCGAACAAAAACTTCGCCCACAGCTCCATGAGGCCCGGGATCACGCCACGCCCGGTGAGCTCGGCGGAGGTCGGCGACTCGCGATCGAAGGTGTCCCGCGCGCTGATCGCCCACGTGAGATCCGCGGCCGGATCGTCGGCGTCGGGCACCAGCGAGCTTGCGCGGGGCATCAGCTCGCGAGCTTCCGCTTCTTGAGCGCGATCAGCTCGAGGCTCGACGGTACGCGGGCCCGGGGACCGGTCGGCTCGACGCCACGCGCAGCGAACGCCTTCTTGTAGGCGGCGAAGGTGCCGCCGGCCCTGTGCGCGTCCATGATCGCGAGCCCGGCGACGGTCTCGGCCTGCGCGATCATGTACTCGACCCACGCCCAGCGCGCGGAGGTCGCGCGGACCTCGACCTTGCCGCCCAGGCCCGCGGCGAGCAGGCCCTTGCGTAAGCGGGTGAGGCGCGCGTCGACGAGGTTGATGCCCGCGAACGGCTGGCCATCGAGCGGCGTGTTGCGCTTGGCCACGAACGGCGCGAGCCCGTAGGCGACGCGGGGGTGGATCGCAGCGAGCTCCTTGGATAGCGCGATCAGCTCGTCGACGTCGGCGTCGGTCTCCTCGGGCACGCCGAGCATCATGTAGACCTTGAGGGTCTTGAGCTTGTGCGTGCGGGCAAACTCGGCCGAGCGCAGCAGGTGCTTGGCCTGGGTCGAGCGCTCGACCACTCGACGCATACGCTCACTCGCACCATCCGCGGCAACCGTGAGCGTGCGATAGCCGCCCTTGGCGAGCAGGCCGACCAGCTCGTCGGTGAGCTTGTCGGCGCGCAGGCTCGAGATGCCGACCTGGCGGCCGCCGTCGACCACGTCGCGCACGATCGCGGCGATGTCGGGGTGATCGGTCACGGCGGCGCCGACGAGACCCACCTTGCCGATATAGTCGGGGATGCCCGCGATGATCGTCTCGCGCGGCACGATGCGCATGCCGCCGTTGGTCGAGCGGCGCATCACGCAGTAGGTGCAGCCACGCGAGCAGCCGCGCGCCGCCTCGGTCATGTACATGTCGGCGAGCTCGGTGTGGGGCGTGGCGATCACGGAGCGCGCGGGGAGCAGCGCGTCGTCGACGGCAGCGACCTTCGGTACGGTCTCGCCGTGGATGTGCGGCAGGTAGTAGCCGTGCTTGCCGGCGAGCGCATCCCACAGGCGCTCGCGATTGAAGCCGGACTCGCGCGCCAGCGTCACCAGCTCGACGATCAGCTCCTCGCCTTCGCCGACGATGATCACATCGCAGAACGGAGCGAGCGGGGCAGGGTTCGAGAACGTCAGCGGACCGCCCGCGACCACGATCGGGTGACGCTTGCTGTTTCGATCGTCGCGCAGCACCGGGATGTTCGCGCGCTCGAGCGTCTCGACCACGCCGGCGATCTCGAGCTCGTAGGCGACCGAGTACGCGAGGATCGGATAGCTGCCGACCGGCTGCCCGGTCTCGAGCGAGTCGAAGCGCTGATCGGTGGGCGTGCCTTCCTCGGGCAGCATCGCGCGATCGGCGGCGACGCCGGGCATCGCGTGGAGCGTCCGATAGATCTGCTGATAACCGAGCGACGACATCGCCGCGCGATACGGGCTCGGATACACGAGCGCCACGCGCAGCTCCGCCTCCTTGAACAGCGTGCCGCGCTCGGCGGCTAGGAGGTCATGGCGATTCATCAGTAACAGGTCCGGAAACGATCCTGCCGCAGCCGCTCGAAACTCTTCGAGACCGACTGCGTGGTCCACACGTCCTGGCAATAGCTCGTGGCCGATGCGGTCGACGCATTGCCGAAGTCGTCGCACGCATACTGCACGAACTCGAGGTCCGCGTGGCCATCGCCGTTGTTGTCGACCGCAAAGATCTGATCGGTGCCCCACGCATGGCCGGTCGGCGTCTTGTCGACTTCGATCAACCGGCCGCTACGCGGGTCGACGTTGATGTCGGACAGCGCGAGCACGAGGCCACGCGCGGTCGTGAAGTCGCCGCTGTCCGCGACGGTCTGGATCATCCAGTTGTAGGTCTGCGAGCAGCCGTCGGACTGCGGCTGGACCGAGGTCACGCGCAGCATGCCGACCACGTGGTTGCGGTCGACCGCGACCATGCGATCACCCACCTCGGGTGCGCGGGTACCGGTGCAGCTGCCGTAGAAGTCGGACGGCTGGATCGAGCAGTACCGGGGATGGCCGGTGTAGCCCGCCGCCTTGCGCTCCACCCGAACAACTTGCCCCGCACGCGGTGCCGCCGTCACGCCGGGAGCGGCGCTCGAGACGAGCGCGATGGCGACCAGCAACGCCGAAGGGCGTTGCGAAGGTAAATGACCCGAACGCATGCCCATCGAGGATAGCAGTTAGTATACCCGCCACGCATGTCGACTCTTCGCTACGCCGTCCGTGTCGAGGCGCCAGAACGTCATATTGCCGAGGTCGAGCTGCGGTTTGCCCCCGAGGGGGACACCACCGACGTCACCCTGCCGGCCTGGTGCCCGGGGAGCTACCTGATCCGCGACTACGCGCGTTTCGTACGTGACCTGACCGCCGAGGGCGATGACAGCAAGCCCCGCAAGGTCACCAAGGTGGACAAGCAGACCTGGCGGATCGAGACGGCCGGGGCCAAGGAGATCACCCTCGACTACGCGGTCTACGGCCACGACCTGACCGTCCGTACCAACCATATCGACGACGCTCACGCCTTCCTGCACGGCCCGGCGACCTTCATGTATCCGGTCGAGATGCGGGGCGCGCCGATCGAGGTCACCCTCGAGTTCCCCACCGAGTGGGAGCTCACCAGCGGTGCACGCTCGGCGCCGCAGACCGACGCGCTCGTGCTGATGCAGCCACGCAAGGCGGGGACTCGGATCATCGCGAGCAACATCGACGAGCTCTACGATCAGCCGATCCATCTCGGCGAGGTACGCACCCACGAGCTGCCCTCGGGCGTGAACGCGAAGCTCGTGATCTGGGGCGAGCGGGCCAAAGGCGGCATCTTCGACGAGACCAAGCTGGTGGCCGACCTCGGTGCGATCGTCGACGATCACGTCAAGCGATTCGGCGAGGCGCCGTTCGACGACTACACGTTTCTGCTCATGCTGTCGCACGATGCGTACGGCGGGCTCGAGCATCGCGCGTCGAGCGTGAACCTCTACAATCCGCACTTCGCGGCGACGAGGAAGTCGTACGACGGCCTGCTCGAGCTGCTGTCCCACGAGCTGTTTCATGCCTGGAACGGCAAGCGGATCGCGCCGCGCCCGCTCCTCGAATTCGACTACACGCGCGAGGCGTACACGCCGTGCCTGTGGGTGATGGAGGGCGTGACCTCGCACTACGATCGGTTCGCGTTGCGTTCGTCGGGTCGGATCACCGCGAAGAGCTACCTCGAGAAGGTCCTCGACGACTGGTCGCGCATGATGGCCACGCCGGGGCGGACGCGGCAGAGCCTCGAGCAGTCATCGTTCGATGCGTGGATCAAGCTGTACAAGCCAGACGAGACGAACCTCAACACCACGGTGAGCTACTACCTCAAGGGTGGGCTCGTGATGTTCGCGCTCGATCTCCACATCCGCCGCCGCACCGACGGTGCGAAGTCGCTCGACGACGTGCTGCGCCTGCTGTGGACCAAGCACGGTGCGCCGCGCGAGCCACATCCCGACGACCTGCAGCCGCTGTTCGAGGAAGCGACGGGGCTGCCGCTCGGCGACTTCTTCGACACCCTGATCCGCGGCACGAGCGATCCCGAGCTGCGCGAGGATCTCTCGTACATGGGCCTCGAGCTGCGCACGAGTGCCGATCCGGCGGTCGCGACCGAGAGCGCGCAGGGTGCGTGGCTCGGTGTCACGTGCAGCGGCAACAAGGTGACCGGCGTGTTCGATGGCTCGCCTGCCCAGCTCGCCGGCATCTCGCCCGGCGACGAGCTGATCGCGATCGATGGCTTTCGGGCGACCTCCGACGGTGATCTGCGTAATCTCCTGGTCGCGCGGCGCATCGGAGAGACCGTCGAGGTCACGCTGTTTCGCCGGCACCGGCTGCTGCGGTTCGACGTCAAGGTCGTGCACGTGCCACCGACGCGCTACGAGCTCGCCACGGTCGCCGAGGCTGCGGTCGGGCAGGGCCCCGCGCATTATCAGCAGTGGCTCGGGGAGGCCTATCCAGGGCCTAACCACGTTTTGGCAACCGTCACGACGACAGCCAGGTGGGTTTAGTGGAGAGGCGGCGTTCGCCTGCTAGACTGCGACGCTATGGGTCGGTTTCTCCTCGTCGCTGCGCTACTCGCCATGTCCGCGTGCAAGGACAAGAAGTCTGAAGGTCTGCCTCCGGCTCAGGAGTGGAGCTCGAGCACGGGCGCACCGATGCCCCCCGCTCCGACACCGAAGCCGGGCATGGGCGCGAATCCGCATGGTGGCGCTGCCGCTGGCGATCCGCACGCCGGCATGAACATGGGTGGCGGCGCGGCGGGCGATCCGCATGCGGGGATGGACATGGGCGGCGGCGCTGCCAACCCGCACGGCACTGGCAGCCCCGACGTGTCGAAGATGGGACTCGCGGCGCCCGATCCGAACCGCAAGATCGATCCGAACCACCGCGTGAC
Organism: Haliangiales bacterium; assembly: GCA_038322185.1. Taxonomy (GTDB): domain Bacteria; phylum Myxococcota_A; class Polyangia; order Haliangiales; family Haliangiaceae; genus JABFXX01. The sequence goes on along the minus strand of JBBQFU010000126.1, from coordinate 2,642 downwards.
CGGGACCATCAAGGTTCACCCGAAGGCGAAGGATCGCGTGAAGGCCGGCGGCGCGGTGTTCGTGGTGATCAAGAAGGCCGATGCCAACGGGCAGCCCAGCGGACCGCCGCTCGCGGTCGATCGCCTCGAGTGGAAGGACGGCCTCGAGTTCAAGATGACCGATGCGCAGTCGATGATCGCGGGCACCGAGCTCAGCGGCGATGTCGTCGTGACCGTGCGATACGATCAGGACAGCGATGCGATCTCGAAGCAGCCAGGTGATGTCGTCGGTACCGCACGTGTGACGGTCCCCGCGGACAAGGTCGCGATCCTGCTCGACGAAGTCCTGCCGTAGCTAATAGGGGTCCGATTCCTATTAGAAGCGGCCAGCAGCGGCGAACCCGAACGAGTCCGGCGACGCCACGGGCGTGAACCGAACGGTCTTGTCGCTGGTCTCGGCGGGCGCCTTCGGTCCATTGAGGAAGAACAGCGTCACGCCGGCAGCGAGCGCGACGCCGCCGCCGATCATGAAGTAGATCTGCTTCTTCTCGTAGCTCGCGCCATCCGCCTCTTGCTGCGCGATGTCGCGGTCCCACGGCTGGTCCATCGGATGGTTCGTGATGTCGTCGCTGATGCTCTTGGCCTTGAGGCCGTAGAACACCCCGACCCCGAACACGCCTGCGCCGAGCACCGCAACGCCGACGCCGACCCAGCGCAGCGGCGAGGCCTTCGGCTGCTCGGGGCCCGTGTCGACGGGCGGCGCCACCACGATCGGCTTGTCCTCGACGATCGGCTTGTCCTCGACGGTGGGTTGCTTGACGATCGGCTTGCAGACGTCGGCGTCCTGGACCGTGTCGACGCCGCCGAGCTTGATGTAGAGGACCTTGGCCTGCGCGGTCGCGTAGCCGACGTTGCTGCCCTGCGGGTCGGCCTCGATGTACTTGCAGAAGTACGACAGCGCCTCGACAGGCTTGTCGCTCGCCTGGTACTCCGAGCCGACATTCGACAGCAGCAGCGGCTGCGGGATGATCTTGTAGGCCTCGAGGTAGAGCTCGATGGCAGCCTCGTGATCGCCGGACTGGCTCTTCGCGATCGCCAGCTTCACCTTCTCGCCGGCCTTCTGCTTGTCCTTGGCCGACTGCGCCGACGCGACGGCGGGCAGGACCGCGAGCATCAACGCGACGACGAGTACGCGAGGGTTCCCCATCGTCGAGGATCGTATCACGAGCGATTGGTGCGCAACGAATCGAACAACGGCGCGAGCTTGGCGACGACTTCGCCGTGCACGTGCCCATTGGAGGCCACCAGGCCACGCAACTGGCGCAGCTCGGTGTAGTCGACAGGCGTACCGAACAGGTCGCTGAGCCGGCCGCCGGCGCCGACGAGGATCGCCTCGGGACCGCAGGTGTCCCAGACCTTCGTCTTGGCAGCGGGATTGACGTAGAGGTCGCGCGTACCGGCCGCGATCAGGCACAGCTTCACGCCGACCGATCCGACGTTCTGCTCGTTCTCGATCCCGAGCGTGTTCTTCACACGATCGATATCGGGGCTGCGATGCGATGCCGATGCAACGAGCCGGGCGTCGGTCGCTGCGGCGACGGCCGACACGGCGAGTCGCTCGATGGTGTCGCCGATGATCACGTGTGCGCCGCCGTCTGTCGTGGCGAAGAACGTGCGACCCGTGGTGCCGAAGGCGGGCTGGTGCACGACGCCGAGCACGGGGCGACCGGCGCGGCAGATGCCGATCATCACCGAGAAGCCGTCGCTGCCGCGGATGAAGTCCTTGGTGCCGTCGATCGGATCGACGAGCCACGCGCGCGTGCTGGTTGCCGCTTCGAGTGCGCCGACGCCGAGCTCGGCCTCCTCGGAGATCACGGTGTCGCCGGGGAAATGGCCGAGCAGGCCCGCCACGATCAGCTCGCTTGCGCGTTTGTCGGCGAGCGTGACCGGTTCGTCGCCGGGCTTGAGCTCGACGCCCAGATCGCCGCCGCGAAACTTCATCACCTCGACGCCGGCCTCGCGGGCCAGCTCGATCGCAACGATCAGCTCGTTGCCGAGCTCGCCACGCGCACCAGGAAGATCGGAGAGCTGCACGTCAGTTGTGGCCGCCGCTGGGCCACAGCAGCTGCTTGGTCTCGTCGACGCTGGCGACACTGCGGCCCGATAGCTTCACCATCTGTGCTGCACTGGCGACCAGCTCGCCGTTGCTCTTGGCCATCTCGCCGCTTGGCAGATAGAAGTTGTCCTCGAGGCCGACGCGGATGTCACCGCCGAGCGACAGCGCTGCCATCACGAGCGGCCACTGCTCGCGGCTGATACCGATCACCTTCCAGCGCGAGCCGGTCGGCACTTGCTCCGCCTGGAATGCGAGGTGGCGTGCGCTCGCCGGGATGCCGCCGAACACGCCCATGATGAACGAGAAGTGAAACGGCGCGGCGATCAGGCCGAGCTCCGCCAGCGCGCGGTGCGAATTCACGTGGCCGGTGTCGAAGCACTCCATCTCGGGCTTGATGCCGTGCTCCTTCATCGCCTTCGCGAACGCGATGATGTCGTCGAACGAGTTCGTGAACACGAAGTTGAATGCGAACTGTTTCTTCTCGCTGTTCCACTTCGCGTAGTTCATCGAGCCCATGTTGAGCGCCGCGACGTGCGGGCGCTGTGAC
>JBBQFU010000125.1:0-24198 GCA_038322185.1 Haliangiales bacterium | reverse complement strand
CGAGACGCCGGCTTCAGGATGTTTCTCGACGAGGATTCTGCCGAGCAACGGGCCCGATTCTCACTGCCACGCCACTGCCACGCCGAGCGTGAAAACGAAGGATCAGGCGGGAGCAGACGGGAACACGACGACGCGCAAGTCAGTGTGGTCATTGCAGGATCGCGAATCAATTGTTGATCTCGATCTGCGCGCGTAGTGTTCGAGTCCCCCCGCTCGCACTAATAATTAACGGTGTTGGTCGCCTGAGTTTTTGCGCCGATGGCCGAGCGCGCGGCACCTCTCCGATCCACCCAAGAGCGCGCGCTTGCAGCTCGACTCTTGGTCGCCCCGATCCGGAGGGCAAGGTGCCGACGGAGATGTCGTTCACCAACGCCCCGTCGAGGTCGCTCGTCCGTGCGCCATACGGATCAGCGAACGTTGGTGCCGTGCACGGCCGGGCCGGTTTTCTGCGACAATGCACCGGGTGCGCGCAGCTAGCATGTTGTGGCTGACCGGCTGCAACGCCTTCTTCGGGCTCGAACCGACTGCGTTGCAAGACGCGGCTGCGTGCATGCCGATCACCTCGAACTTCGACGATTTCGAGCAGCCGACGTCCACGCCGTGCTCTTGGGGGTATTTGACCCAGACTGCCTGCACGGCGACGGTGGTCGGCGGCGAGCTCACGATGCCCCCCAGCGTAGGCATCGACAGCACGATCTGCGTGTGCGGTTCGGGTGCGCCGCTCACCTTCACGGCGTCATTTGGCGTGATGGTCGAGGTGTTTGCTATCGCCACACAGATGGGTGAGTACAGCGAGTTTCATGTGTCTGACGCAGCCGGGGGCACGGAGGGTTGGAGGGTGGCTTCAACGGGCGGGACGAGCATGCTGTCGTTCAGCCGCGGCTCAATGCGCCTGGGGCAGGTCCCGTTCGATGCGTCTTCGCGCTGGTGGCGCATCCGTCCCGACGACGCCGGCAACGCGGTGATCGCCGAAGTGTCGCCAGAGGGCAGGCAATGGACGGCCATTGCCGTGGATCCGACGCCACCGCCGGCAATGGTCAAGTTGTCGTTCAACGAGGGAACGTTTCAGGCACTCAGCGCACCGTCGACCGCGCGCATCGGCAGCATCAACATCTGTCCGCCCTGATGAGACATCCCGACCCCCATGCGATAGCGCTCGGTATCGAGGCGCGCGAGTGTGGCTCCGCCGTCGCGACGAGTGGCGTGTCACAGCCCGGCTCGCAGAGCGCCCGACCAGCGCTGGCCCGATACGCCAGCTGGCAGATCGTATGGCCATGGCGTCCATATGCGGCCACCATGTCCGGCATCCGGACACGTCGTGAGGTAAGCGCACGACGGGAATTGGCATCGCGCACGCCGTGCCGATGTGGCCGCGCACACGTCACATCACGCCTACGAGCGAACGTACGACGCCGCAACGCGGCCGCTGCCGCGCGGTTATCTTCCGCGCCGACCCGAGACGACGGCGTTCTACCGCGTCATCGCCACTCATCTCGAGACCATGCTGCAAGACACTCGCGATCGGTCGGAGCACGGCTACGGACTTCCGCGCCACGTCGACACGCCGAGCTCAGGCGACCGACGCCCCGATCTGGGAGGTAGTTCCCCACGTGTAGGTAGGGCGGTAGCTAGAAACACGCGGTTCTGCGTGGGCAGGTCAGGCACGCGCCTCGCAATGGTCGGGACTCGTCGAGCCCTTTGCCACTTGGAGTACCCGATGCGCGCGTCCATCTTCGTCATGTTGCTCACGGTTCTTTCCGCCGCCTGTATGGTGGGCGAGACCGGGGCTGCGCTCGACCGCAGCGATCAGCACGCGGCCGTCGTCCTGTCGGGCGAAGAGCTGAACACCGAGCTGAGCACGTCACCGGTGCACGTCGGCCACGAGCCGTTCCAGCGCATCGGTGTGATGTTCGATGCCGACCGCCCGACCGCGCTCGAGCTGGCGACCAGCCGCGATGGCGTGACGTGGAGCGCGTGGCGTTCGATCGACCTGCGCAACGTCGAGGTCGACCGCACCGGTTCGTTCGTCGGCGAGATCGCGATCGAGGGTGGACCGGCGACTCACTTCAAGCTGCGTGGCACCCCGGGCAGCGTGAGCTACGCACGCATCGACGTGCTCGGCGCGATCGTCGAGGAGTGGGAGGGCAATGACGCCGACGAGAATGGCGATGCGTTTATTACCGCGGCCATCTCCCTCCCCGGCCTCACGGTGCGCAGCCGGACCGATTGGAATGCGCGCCGCGCGGGCTGCACGTCAACTCACTCGCCGCAGAAGCTCACGATCCACCACACCGACACGCCAAACGCCGACTCGCTGTCGGTGGCTGCGCGGATCCGGCAGATGCAGAACTATCACCAGAACATCCGTGGCTGGTGCGACATCGGCTACCACTTCCTGATCTCGCCGGACGGCCAGATCTGGGAGGGCCGTCCGATCAGCCAGCTCGGTGCGCACACGGGCGGCGCCAACACGAACAACGTCGGAATCGCCCTGATCGGCTCGTTCAACAAGTCGCCGCCGCCGTCCGCACAGCTGGTGGCAACCGCCAACTTGCTGCATGCCATCGGGCAGCGCTACAAGCTCACGATCTCGCGCTCGACGGTCAAGGGCCACCGCGAACAGGGCACCACCGCCACGGACTGCCCGGGCGCGACGACGTTCGGCCTGCTCGGCTCGATCGTGAAGTCGGCCAATGCGGGGCCGCAGACCGCGCCCCAGGACGCTGACACGAACGACCCGCCGACCACGCCGCCGCCGGCGACCACGATCCGGGTCGACGGTGTCATCTACGAGGGCAACGACCCGACCGCGCGGGTCGCCGGTGCGACCGTCACGATGGGCAGCAAGTCAGCCACCACATCGTCGACCGGGACCTATTCGATCGACGGCATCGCCCCTGGCTCGTACACGGTGACCATCCGCAAGACGGGCTACGAGTCAGCGACCTTGACGCGGCAGGCCAGTGCAGGCACGACGATCAGCGTCGGGCTCAGCAAGGTGTCGTCGGGCACCACGGCGCCGACCGGCACCGCGGTACTTCAGGGCGTGATCTATCGCGGCACCAACGGGCTCGATCGCATCCCGTACGCCACTGTCACGCTGTCAACCGGCACGACGGTCACCACCAATGCCAGCGGCTACTACCTGATCAGCGGGCTGCCCGCGGGAACGATCACGGTCCGCGCGACGGCGTCGGGTTACACCACCAATCTCGTCACTCGCACGCTCGTCAACGGCCAGACCGAGTGGGGCAGCGTGTCGCTGAATTAGCAGACGCTCGTCTTTCTGTTCGGTGGCGTGGCGAGACCACGAGCGGCAACGCTATCTACCACGGCGTCTCGAACACGAGCGTCCCCTGCCCTGCCGGTTCGAGTTGCTGCGCGAGGACCACCCACACATCGTTGGCGAGGGTAATGCCGAGCGTTTGATCGCGAAGCCATTCGTATCCGGCCGAGGCGCGGCCGACCGCAACGTCGAAATAGATCCCCTGACCATCTGGCGGTATCGGCGGCGCGAGGTCGGCCGGAAGCAGCGGGAACTGCGTGCCGCCTTCGACGTAGCGAGAGACCATCCACCAATCGGAGTACGTGCCGTCGTGACCGAATCCCATGAAGCTCGTCGTAACCTGCGGTGTCGGCCCGGAGCCGATCGTTGACCAGTGAAGGCGCCGCGTGGCGGGATCGAACTGTCGATCCACCAGGCGCGGGAACAACTGGCCGGTGAGGTCGACCGCGTGCGCTGGAGCGTTCCAGGTGACGAGGTGCTGGTTCAGCGAATTGACGATCAGGCGTTCAGCTCGCGAACGGCAGCTCGAAGCTTGCGGTGCCCGTTGGCTCAGAAGCGAAACCAGAGAGCTGGAGGCTGCTCGCTGTCGTTCGCGTGGAGCTAGTCGGCGTCGTCTTCGAGTCGAGGGCGAACCGGGCGCAGCGCCATCAGCGGAGTGAACGACGTGTGAGTAGTGCCGGTGATCTCTCGCGCGAGATCGAAGGCGAGGCCCTCGACGCGCTGGGCACGTTCGCGTGCCGCCCCTCCATCACTCGAGAGTGGCGAGGCCTGCAGTGTCACGCGCGCGTTCTCGAGCAGTAGCTTCGCGGTCGAACGACGATCGCCCACCTTGCGGAGCTCTTCGATTGCCTGTGTGCGGTACGAAAGCGCCTTGCGAGGACTGCCGGACTCCTCGGCGATGCGCGCGAGGAGTGCGAGGCAGCGCCCTGGCGCTTGGTGCGCCTGACAACGCCTTGCTTGCGCGAGTGCCTTCAACGCGCCGCGCTCGGCTTGAGCCGGATCGCCCGCACGAAGCTGGATCTCCGCGAGCCGGAACCCGAGGAGCCATAGCTTGTCGATGCCGTCGATTGTCCCGATGTCTTCGCCGAGCGTGACGACATCGACGGCCTCGGCGAGCTCGGCCGCCGCTTGCTTGAAGTCGCCTAGCCGAGCGAGCACTCCCGCCAGATCGACATAGCTCTCGCACAGGAAGTTGCGCTCACCTGAACGCAGGGCAAGACGGATGCACGCAGCATAGTGCGTGCGCGCGGCCTTGAGGTCACCACTTGCAGCGAGCACGCGCGCCCGCGAGCGGGCGATGATCCCAGCGCGGCTACCATCCCAGTCGACCTCTGCAGCCTCTGCGAGCGCGCTGTGCGCCATCGCGTATTCGCCCGTGAACCGCTGCGTATCGGCGAGGCAAACGGATGCGGTCACGAACCACGTGGTGCCGTTCTCGATATCGCCCACGAGGAGTAAGTGGCGGGCTGCCTGCACCGCGCGGCCATAGCAGCGAGTCGCACCGTGATCGTCGAAGCGGCGCACGGCGCTATCACCCGCCGCCATGTACAGCGCATGCGCCGTATCGAACGCGGCAGCGCCCATCGCGTGATGCGCACGACGCACCGTCGACAGCTGGAGCGTGTGGGCGAGCGAGTGCATGTCGCGACGCGCCTCGGCGGGCATCGACTCGAACACGATGCCGGCGACGTCGAGAGAAATCTCGGCCTCATTCTCGGCGAACACGGCGAATCCGGCCCGACTCAACGATTCGATGATCGGTGCGACTTCGACACCAACGAGCTTGTTGAGGCTCTCCAGATCGGCACGCGTACCCATCAACGCGATCGCCTGCAAGGTCTTGCGCTCGATCGGCCCGAGATGATTCACCCGCAGCGCGAGGAGCTCGATGTACGACTCGGGGCAGGACTCCCACAGGCCACCGGCATGCGCCCACCGACCGAGCTGCACCCCGTGGGCCGGGATTCCTTTCGCGTAGGTTCCGACCAGCAGCTGCTCCTCGATGGTCAGCGCGCGGCCCGCGGTCGTTGCCGCGATGCTCGTAACCGCGTCCGCCTGCAGTGGCTCGAGCATCACCGTCAGGGCACCCGGGGGAACGTACGCGGCGTCCTCGGTCGTCATGAGCAGGCGCAGGCCAGTACCATCGAGCGACTGACACAGCGCTTCGATCAGTCGCAAGCTCGGCTTGTCGTACTGATCGATGTCGAACAGACACACGATCGCACCCGGAAAGCGCACGTCGATCGCCTCGATCACCCGGCGAGCCGCCGCAAACGCCTCGCGCTGTCGCACCGCAATCTCCGCTGATCTCAGTGGCCCAGGGGTGTCGAACATCTCGCACAGCCCCGGCACGTCGCGCTCGGGCAATCCCACACCCGCGACCGCCTTGGACAGCTCGGCATGCGTCGGCGACGACGCCAGGTTGAGTGCCGCGGCGAGCACCGCGAGGATCGGGTACCAGCTCTCTTGCAGACCACTCGGGTCACGCCCGACGAGCAGCGCGACGCGCTCCGACGAGACGTGCTCGATCGCGCGCCGGAGCAGTCGACTCTTGCCACTGCCACGCGGCCCGACGATTGCGAGCGCCGGGCCCGGGTGCGCGGCCTGGACGAACGACAGGATCTCGACTAGCTCGACGTCGCGCTCCGCCGCCGGCGCACGGTCGGCAACGCGGGTGGGGAGGTCGATGTTCTCTAGCCCACCGAGTGTATCGGCGAAGCCCGCCTCGTCGGGTCGCTTCGGCGGGAGCAGGCGCGCACGCACCGCGGGAGCCACGATGCCCATCTGTGTGCCGCGTGTGACGGTCAGGTGCCAGCCACAGGTCGAGCAGAACCGCCCCGTGTCGTTCAGCGTCATGCCGCACTGCGGACATGCCCGCGTTGCGGAGTGCTTGAGCGCACTTCCAAGCATCCTGTGCAGTCCCTCGGCAGAGGCCGGACGATCCGTCGGGTTCTTGCTGAGCGTGCGGACGATCAGCTCGCTCAGCGCGAGGGGACATCGCGGCACGAGCTGGTGCGGTGGCGTGACTACGTCGTCGAGGTGACGCGACAGCACTTCGGCGATACCGCCGCCCGCGAATGGCGTGCGACCGACGACGAGCTCGTAGAGCATGATGCCGATCGCGTAGATGTCCGTGTACGGACCGACCTCGAGATTGCGAATCTGCTCGGGCGCCATGTACTCCGGCGTGCCGACGACGCCGAGGTTCGCACTGTCGACTCCGAGCACACGCGCGACTCCGAAGTCGATGACCTTTGCGAAGTCCTCGCCCGCGCGGAGCTGCTCGATCAGCACGTTCTCGCATTTGAGGTCGCGGTGCACGACGCCACAGCCGTGCGCCTCGTCGAGTGCACGCAGGACCTGGCCCATGATCGTCGCGATTCTCTCGAGCGACAGCGGGCTGTCCGCGATCACGTCGGCGAGCGTGCGGCCGCGGAGCCACTCCATGACGAGGAACGGCAGCCCGTCATCCGTGACGCCGTAGTCAAAGATCGACACCGCATTCGGGTGGTTGATCCGGCTCGCGATCTGCGCCTCGCGCCTGAACAGGTCCGGATCGATCTCCACGCGATCGCGCCGCATCAACTTGACCGCAACCATGCGGCTGAGCCCGACCTGCTCGGCTCGATACACGACGCTGAAGCCGCCGCTACCAGCGATCTCGGTCAAGCGATAGCGGCCGGCGATGAGGGTACCGAGCTGATCAGCCTCGATCATCGCCTCTCACCCACACCAGGTCCCCCACACGACATGGACCATCCTATGGCTTTTGGCCCGCGACGGCCGGGCCCGTCGGCATTTATCTGAGTCGTTCAGATCCAGTAGGAGTGCACAGTTTTACCTGCCTATTGCGGATACGGCGGGTACGGCGGCGGCTGCGCGTACCACGGCGGCGTCTGCGGATTGCGCGACTGCGAGCTCGCGCTCGTCGACGGTGTTCACGCGAATCTTACGCGCATTACCGGCATTCCTCCGCCCTGCGCCCTCGTCACCTCACGCGCCAGATGCGCATCGTGGTCCTCAAGTTCCAATGCCTACGCACCCGTCCCGCACATCGATGGTTCGCGCATTTCAGCTGGCGGACTGGTTCACGCTGGCGAACGCCGTGTGTGGGACCGGCGCGCTGTTCTGCGCCATGAGCTACCAGAGCACCAATGCGGTCCATCATGTCTATCGAGCCGCCGCGTTGATCCTCGCCGCCCTGGTGTTCGACATCGTCGATGGCCGCATCGCACGTTGGCGGCACAGCAGCTCGTTGTTCGGTCAGGAGCTCGACTCTCTCGCCGACGTGATCTCGTTTGGTGTTGCGCCGGCGATGCTGGCTTACGTCTGTGGCATGCAGGGCGTGTGTGACCGGATCGTGCTCTGCTATTTCGTCGCGTGCGGCGTGTCGCGGCTCGCGCGATTCAACGTGACGGCCGACGCATTGTCAGGGACCTCCGGGGTCCTGTACTTCGAAGGCACGCCGATCCCGACATCCATCCTACTCGTCGGTCTGCTCGCCATTGCAGCATCACACGGTGCGCTCCGTGACACGCTCTGGCTGGGCGAGGTCTCGCTCGGAGGCGCCGCGTTGCACCCGCTGGTGCTGCTGTTTGCGCTCTCCGGATCGCTGATGATCAGTCGCATTCGCATCCCCAAGCCCTGATCGACTGCCCTTACCTCCTGATCGACCACAGCTGATGTCACCGAGAACAGAGCAACTGCGCAAGCGGGTCAGGCGATTGCGCCCTCTCTTGCGGACAGCGATCACTGCATGCGTGGTCGTTGGCATCGTGGTGATGCTTCGAGGACTCGCCCTCGGCGAGCTGGCCGACGCCATCGCAAACGCGCGCCCGTGGCCCGTGATCGCCGCCAGCGCCATCGCGATCGCCGTCTACGTGCTGAAGGCGGTCAGCTGGCGCATCATGCTGGCGCCTCGCTTCGACGTCAGCGTCCCCCGACTCGTGCGGTACACGATCCTTGCGTTTGCCGCGTCGGCGATCGCGCCCGCTCGCGCCGGCGAGGTCGTCCGAGTCTGGCTACTCAAGCAGCGCGATGGTGTAGATACGGCGACGACGGTCGCGATCGCAACGAGCGAGAAGGCTCTCGACGCGTTCTCGCTGCTTGCGATTGCCGCACCACTGCCATGGTTGCTGCCTCTACCCGCCTGGGTCGAGCACGGAATGTTTGCGCTCGCGGCATTCGCGACGACCGCCGTCGTGCTCGTCATATTCGTCTCCGGCCGGTTTTCGCCACACTCCTGGCTCGGACGGGCCGTCGCCGCGCTCGAGCGCAGGCCGCGTCAGCTCGTCATGGCGTTCGTCGTCCTGCTTGTCGGTTGGCTGATCGATCTCGTGGCGGTGATGCTCGTCCTGTATGCGCTCGACATCACCTCCGTCCAGTGGAGCGGCGCGCTGCTCGTCATGTTCGTCATCAATGTTGCGATCTCGATCCCGTCGACGCCGGGTCACGTCGGGACGCTCGAGCTCGCCGCCTTGATGCCGCTCGTCGACATCCTCCATGTCGCGAAGGAGCCCGCGATTGCGTTCGCGCTCGTGTATCACGCCACCCAGACCTTGCCGACCCTGGTTCTCGGCATCCTGCTCGAGTGGCGCCTCGTGCTCGGACGCGGCGCTGCGATCGAGGGACGCTCCGCCGAGAAGTAGATCGCGATCGAGTGGTGATAAACGGGCTCGGTGTACGATCGAGCCGTTGAAGCACTGGGCGTGTGTCGTTCTCGTCACCGCGGTGGTCGGCTGCAACAAGAGCTCGCGACCATCGACCGAGTCGAGCGCTCCACCCGGCAGCGCTGAAGTAGCCTCCCAGCTCGTCCAAGGCGACGCAGCTGCTGCAGCTTCCGGGGCCACACCCGACGCGCCTGACGGCGTGCCCACATCTGACGAAGCTGCCAACACGCCGCCCGAACTGCCAGAAGCGCGTGCGCGAGCACTGCTCGCCAAGCAAGTTGAAGCGCTACCCGCCGGCGACGAGCCCATGGCGAGCATGTTCCGCAAGGATGCGGTCGTGCTTGTTCCCGTCGCGTGGCCGCTCGATGGCATGACGATCGACGATCCGTCGATCAATCTAGCAGAGGCGATCGCACGCATGACGCCGCATGCAACGCTCCAGCGCAAGAAGCTGAACAAGGTCACCGCCGGTGGCAATGCAGCCATGGTGTGGCTCTCCGGCGAGATCGAGCTGGCGACCACGGCGGGCGAGCACGGTGAGCCCAGGCCCATCAAGAAGCAGCACGTGGTCCGCGTGCTCGAGTTGCTCGACGCGGCATCGAACTGGAAGGTTGTTGCCGCGTCGTTCGGGAACGTCCGTGCATTGGAAGAATCGACCGTGTTCTCTCCGATCCCGGCGCAAACCGCGGCTGGACCGTTGTCGAAGCTGCTAGTCGCCCCACGTGAAGTGGCTGCATCACTGGCAGACGATCCGGCAGTGGTCGTGCAAGGAACGGACAAGGCCGAATACGCTGTTGGCCCCGTCGCGGCCAAAGCCTTGCTCGCCAAGTGGAGCAAGCTGAAGCTCGACATCAACAAGGACACGGGTGTGCACGAGGTTCGTGGCAAGCACTGGGGATACGCTGTCGCCAACGTCCGCTATTCGAAGGGCGACATCTCGTACGCGATGAGCGCGCTCATCATCGCGGTGCCGACTGGCGACACGTGGTCTGTCGTGGCCCTGCACTATCTTCCGCTCTGACGATTGCGGGCCGCAGGTCTCCGCGACGGCCATGCAGTTGTGCTCGACACACGACTCGTCGTGCCGCACTTTGCGACGCACAGATCGAGGCGCAGGAGCGCGAGCGAGTGAGACGGTGCCATCTGCGCTGCGCAGCGACAGCCGCAGTTGATGTCGCCTGCCGGGCACAGGATCTGACATGCCGCTGCTGGGGATTGGCACCCAGCGCGCATCACGTGCCGCTGTACCGGCTCCTGGACATCAACGCAAACCGCGTCGTGAACGATCTCGCCGAGCGCATGATCGAGAGTCGTCGAGGGATCGAAGCGGCGCTCCGCAAGACAGCGACGGCAGCTCGCGAGGCAGCAGACCGAGCGCGGACGGTCCAGGCGGCCGGTGCCCGCGCCGTCGAGGATGAGCTGCAGCGCCTCCGCTCGGCTTCGAGCCCAGGTCGGCGAGGCTTGACATTCGGGCACCCGCGACGGACGATCATCCCTCACACACATGGATGGCGGTGGAGTCCGCCGATACCCGCGCCCGCCGGAGGCGCCAATGACTCCTACGAGAGCCCGAACGGGCACCGTAGGACGTGTGTGACCTCGGTGCTCTCCAGGAGTCCCCGAGATGAGTACCGATAGCCAACCGCGAAAGCCGCTGCCACGCGAGGTCGTCGTCCTTGGCTGGGTCTCGGTACGCGCCTGGTTCAAGCGCAAGCCGATCTCGAAGTACCTCGTCGAGGAGGCGCTCAAGGTCGGCGTCACCTACGCCAGCGTGACCTTGGGTCATCTTGGCTTCGTGCACGGCGCCAAGCATCTCGCGGAGGCCGGTACCGACGCGCCGATGGAGCGTCTGCCGACCTGCATCGAGCTGGTCGCGGATCGCGCGGTGCTCGATGCGTTCGTGGACGCGTTCGCGCACGAGCTCGTGGATGCCGTGCTTGTCCGATTCGACGGCGCGGCCGTCTCGCTCTCGCCCCTGGAGCTGTCATGAACTGGCGCGCACAACTCGGAGCCTTGGCGCAGTGGATCGGTCTTGGGGCGGTGGTCGGCGTGTTCTGCGGAGCAGCCTCGGCGCTGTTCCTGTTCCTCCTGGAGGAGGTCACGAACTACCGCAGTGGCCACGAGCTGATCGTCTACTTCTTGCCGCTCGCCGGCCTCGTGATCGGCGTGCTGTACGCGCGGTTTGGCGAGTCGATCAAGGCCGGCAACAACCTCGTGATCGACACGATCCACGACGAGGGGCCGGAGATCCCGTTCCGCATGGTGCCGATGGTCCTGGTCGGCACCGTCCTGACGCATCTGTTCGGCGGCAGTGCCGGCCGCGAGGGCACCGCGGTGCAGATGGGCGCGAGCCTCTCCGACTTCGTCTCGCACCGCGCGAAGCTGAGTCGCGAGCTGCGCGTTCAGTTACTCGCGGCGGGCGTTGCCGGCGGTTTCGGTTCCGTGTTCGGCACGCCGATCGCGGGCGCGGTGTTCGGCCTCGAGTTCGTCGTGCTCGGACGGATGGAGTACCGGGCGCTCGTACCGGCGCTCGTCGCATCGGTCGTCGGTGACATGACCACGCGCGGTCTCGGGATCGGACACACGGTGTATCCGATCGCGCCGCATGTCGCGATCTCGCCGCTGCTCTGCCTCAAGTGGCTCGTGTTCGCGGTCGCCATCGCGCTCACGAGCATCGTGTTCATCGAGTTGACGCACTTTCTCAAACGTCAGGGCGAGCGGCGCGTGAAGAGCCTCGGTGTGCGCATGGCGATCGGCGGCGCGATGATCGTGCTTCTGTGGAAGGTGATCGGGACGAGCGACTACCTCGGCCTGGGCGTGCCGATGATCGTGCGCTCGTTCAGCGATGGTGGCGTGGTCGAGTGGGCGTTCGCGATGAAGCTCCTGTTCACCGCGATCACGCTCGGCGCGGGATTCCTCGGCGGCGAGGTCACGCCGCTGTTCTTCATCGGTGCGGCCCTCGGCGGTGTCCTCGCACCGGTGCTCGGCATTCCGTCCGAGCTCGGCGCCGGCGTGGGCATGGCCGCGGTGTTCGCGGCCGCCTCGAACACACCGCTCGCCCTCTCGATCATGGCCGTGGAGCTGCTCGGAGCGAACGTGTTACCGCACGTGGTGATCGTCTGCGTGGTCGCGTACCTCATCACCGGGCATCGCAGCATCTACCCGTCGCAGCGCGTGACGCGTGGCAAGGGCGGTGGCGGGCCAGATACGCCGCGGCGCCTCCGGGAGCTCGGTGAGCCGCCGACTCCGCCCCATCGGCTGAGCGAGAGCCGAGCCGTACGATCTGGTGCCAGCCAGCCGCCAGAATAAGCCGTGAAGAAGTGACAGCCGGTCGAGTGAGCGGTGCAGCCAGCCGTGCGCACTTCCTCTATCGTCAAAGGATGGAACGACGGACAGGGCGCGTGATCGGTGTGATGGTCGTTGGCGCACTCGCCACGATCGCGGCGGGCTTCGTGATGTGCGCGAGACAGCCCACGCAAACCTCGGTGGTCACACCGGCCACAGGTGGTAGTGCGCGAGGATCGGCCCGCGACCGCATCGCGATACCGTCGCCTCCACCGTCGTCGAAGATTCACGGCGCACTGCGTCTCGAAGGCCAGGTGATCGATGACGCCCACCATCCGGTCGCCGGGGCAAACGTGGTCCTGGCCAACCACGATCTGATCGCGACGAGCGGCGAAGATGGCACGTTCGCATTCGACCAGGTGGCCGCCGGTACCTATCAGCTCGGGGCTCAGTTCGGCGAGCTGTACGCTGCCGTCCGGAGAGTTCGCCTCAGCACTACCAGCGAGCCGGTGATCCTTCGCATGCGTCGCGGCTCGACGCTGATCATCAGCGTCGACGCAGAAGGCGCGCCACTCGCTGGTGCGCGTGTCGTGCGCCAGGGTTGGCAAGAAGTCATCACGGGGCCAGACGGTGTCGCGAAGCTCGCCGGCCTGCGGCCGCATTTTCATTCGGTGGAGATCACCGCCGCGGGATTCGCTCCCATGCAAATGACGATGATGCTCGCTGACGACCCTGGTGGCGTCCTCGAACAACGTGTGACCTTGCGGCGCGGTGCCGCACTCGCGGGTGTCGTGCTCGACCCCGACGGAAAGCCGCTGGCAGACGCCAGTGTCGACATCTCGAAATCCGATACTTCAGCCGATGACGATGGGTGGAGCACGCGTGTCGAGACCGACGCGACTGGCCACTGGCGGTGCGATGTGGCCGCCGGCTTGTACCAGCTGCAGGCCTCGTCGGAGATCTACGGTCGCGCGCCGGACGTCGCGGTTGCCAGCGATGGCAAAGCTCCAGTGTCCGGCATCGTGTTGCGGGTGGAGCGCGACGCGCAGATCGTCGGTGCGGTCGTCGACACGGATGGCAAGGCTGTGGCCGCCGCAACGGTGTTCGTCCTCGCGGGCAATACCGACTACAGCGACGCCACTGACATGCAAGGTAGGTTCGAGCTGCTTGGCATCGATCCCGGCGACTACGACGTGTTCGCGGTCGGTGAAGGTCTCGGGTGCGAACCTACCCGCGTCGCGGTGGCCGATGGCGAGCGCGCGGAAATCAAACTCACCGTCGTGGCTTCGAATATCTCGGGTGTCGTCGTCGACGACAAGGGCGAGCCGATCGCACTTGCCGAAGTGAGCGCGATGCCCGAAGGTCGCGTGACCACCGCGTCATTCGGTCGTGACATCACCGACTCCAAAGGGCGCTTCGATCTCGGCGGCTTGCCTCCTGGTGACTACAAGGTCAGCGCGCTGTGGCCCGACCAAGACGAGCACAGGCTTGGCGAAGGCACACTCGTTCACACCGGCACCAAGGACGTTCGCCTCGTGCTGTCGCCACCGGGCACCATCAAGGGTCGCGTCGTTCTCGACGGCAAACCTGTCATCCACTTTGGTCTCCTGCTCACCGAAAGGCCACAGTTCTGGTGGATCGGCACTCCGCTCGGCGTCCACGGCAGTGATGGGCGATTTGTCCTCCGTGATGTCGACCCCGGAACGTGGGGCATCGTCATCATCGGTACCGGCAGCGCGCGCAAGACTCTCGACAAGCTCACGATCAAGGCCGGACAGGTGATGGATCTCGGCGATATCGAGCTCGCCCACGGCCAGCGCATCTCCGGTCGGGTGCTCGGTGGAACCGACACGCCGGTCGCGGGCGCGCAGGTCAGCATCGGTCCAACGAACCTCGGGATCGAGTCAACCGTCGCCGAGTGGTTCGGAGCTCGCTACCGCACCGTGTCGGATGCGACGGGCACGTACCGCTTTGACGGGGTGGCGATCGGCAAGGGAACCTCCGTTGTCGCCACCCACCCCCAGCACGGCACCTCTGCGCCGACAGCTCTTCCAGACGACGGCGACGCTGTCATCGATCTGCGAATCATGCCGACTGGCGGGATCGACGGCGTGGTCGAAGGCCGCGATCGCGATAGCGGGCTCGTCATCGCTCGCTCGACTGCCGACGCTCATCGAAGGCTGACGGCCAATATCAGCAACGGGGCATTCCGTTTCGACGGCCTGGTCCCCGGCGAGTACGCGATCTCCAACATCGGCGGCCCCGGCAAGGTCGGAGCTACCGTGAAAGTCTCGGTCGTCGCGAACGAGCGCGTCACCGCAAAGCTCGAAACCGGCGACAAGCGCATCGCCCTCACGATCAAGGTGCTCGGCGGCGACTGCCAGCTCATGATGGTCGTGCCTCCGGGCACCGAGACGCCCAAACCTGGCGCGGAAGGAATGCAACGGTGCTCGAACAACGAGGCTCAGCTCGAGATCGCGCCGGGCAACTATCGCGCGTGCCCAGACCTGCGCACCTGCGTTCCCATCACGGTCGCTCAGGCGCCGGCCACGCAGACGTTGACCATCCGCGCACCGTCACCGTGATCTGATCGGCTCCAGCGCGGTACGGACGCTGCTTGGTTCGGCCCGCGTCGAGTACAAGTGCCCCCGGATGGATCGGGCGTGTGGACCGACGGCCCCAGGACGGCAGCGGAGCTACAAGGAGCGCTGACTCAGCGCTCGACGATCCAGCGCCAGCTGTCGATCAGGGCGTGGTAGTCGACGAGGTAGAGCTTGCCGTCGCGATGAGCGATGCGGCCCGCATCGTTCTCTGCCCCGAGCTCGGCACCAAACGTGATCTCGGCGCGGCCCTGCGCACCATCGACAATCAGCGTCGCGAAGATGTCCTCGCGATCGACCGTGCCCGGACCGATGATCCGCAATGGGAGCAGCGGACGGATCGGCGCCAGGATTCGTTCGGTGTCCGCTTCTGACGGTGAAAAGGAACCGGACGCGAGGCGGTAGCGCCATGACACGAGGTTCGGCGGCGCTGGCCTGCTTGGATCCGGCGGCGGATAGACGCCATGCGCGAGCTTGGCGGTGATCTCGAAACCTGGCGAGCGAAGCTCGACCATATGGCGCGGCCCGTTGATGATCACCCCGCGCCAAGCCGCGATCGTCTTGATGCCCTTGCCGGTCCACCCCTCGATGAGGTCCTCCCAGGCCATCTGCGACAGCGGTCCGAGCCAGCGGTCCATGATGTTCGACGGGATCGCTCGCTCGTAGACAGGGTTCTGCATCGCCTCGAACAGGCCGACGACGACGAGGTTGGCGGTGCCCTTCGTTCCGACATCGAGCGCGCGCTCGAGGACAGCGAACGCAGCTCTCATCCAGGGTTCGTCGCGCCTGGCCAGCACCGCCTCGACGAGCTCGCGGCCGAGCTCCGCTCCGTCGGCGTAGTAGATGTGCGCCTCGTGGATCGCCGCTCGGCGCTCCGTCCACTCGGGGCGTAGCTCGCAGAGCGCGTCGATGAGGTCTCGCTCGGTCAAGGCCACACGTTCCGTGAGCTCATCGCGCAACGATAACCGGTTCCGAAACAGACAAGTCCTCGGAACCCGCGTGATTGCCAGCCTGGCTTGCGGGGATAGCCGGGATGCTGCAGAGCTGATCGGTGGCAGTTCGTGTGGCCATGGCGTCCGGTATGCGGCCTCCATGTCCGGTAGCCGGACACGTCGCGAGGTAAGCCCACGACCTCGCGAGCGCGGGAATTGGCGTCGAGCGCGCACGCCGTGCCGATGTGGCCGCGCACATGTCACATCACGCCTACGAGCGAACGTACGGCGCCGCAACGCGGCTGCTGCCGCGCGGGCGTGCTGGTCGCACTCCGCATGCGCGAGACCGCACGGACATGCCGCGTAGGCCTCGCGCCAAGGTAAGTCCGGCGGACGTCGACCGTGCCCTGGTTGCAGATGCGATCGGCGAGCTAATCGAACCGGCGCTGATCCTCGACGCGCAGCTCCGGATCCGCGTGGCGACGCAGTCCGCATGCAACGTGCTCGCCTTCGATGTGCCTGTGGTCCCGGACGGGTGCCCTGCCGTTCACGCCATGCGATGCTCGCGGCGTGCCGGAGCCGAGCCCCGAGTGAGCGCCCGAGAGAAGACGTTCGTCCACGGGGCGTTGAAGTGCACGGTCAGCAACACCAACCTCGTGTTCGACTCGGTGCAGCGTACGCCGCTCGACTCGGACTGGGGCTGCGAGATCGCGGACTACACGCAGCGACCCATCTACTCGGTTTACTTGCGAGCCCACTTCCCCCCGGCGATGGTCGAGGAGATCGAGGCGCTGCTACGCGCCCGAGGCGCGTTCGATCGCACGCCCGAGCCGGCGCCAGCACCGTGTTCGCCACCGCCGGAGCGCGGTCCCTCGCCGCCGTGCACGCGTCTCGGGCTCGAGACCCTCGCCGGGGCGATCGTGGGCGCCTTGGGATCGCCGCTCGGCGAGGGTGTGTGGAGCGACGTCGAGCTCGATCCGTACACGCGCCGCTGCGCGACGAGCACGCGCACAGCGGGCGAGCTCCGGGTGGAGCTGAGCCTGACCGAGACGTTCTGCGACTCGATCGGAGGCGTACGGCTCATCGGCGCGCGTGCGGCAATCGTGGTCCTGCTCGGGGGGCAGGGGCGAATCGACGTTGCGTTCCCGCCAATGGTCGTCACCGGGCCGCGCGGGTTGCTCGATGTGCTCGTGAACGCGGAAGTGATCGACGCACGGTCGGTTGAAGGGTAACCGCTGCACGGACCCCAGCCTTGCGCACGACGCGACGCGACGAACCGGCCCGCGGTTGATTCGCGCAAAGACATCCTGCCAGGAGCCGGCGATGGCTTTCCGGGCGCTCTACGAGCCGGCGTTCTCATGAGCTCAGCCGTTTCCGCGGCTGCCGGCCGCGAGCAGTAGCGCAAGGACACCGCCGATCGCGATGCCCCACGCGCCCGCCTTTCCCGTCAGCGACGCGGTCGCGACGACGCCGGTCGGTGTCTCGGCGGCAAACATGTGCACGGCGTCGATCCCGAACGTCACCGGCCGGTGATCGACGCGTACGCCGACGAACACCATCGGCTTCTCGACGAACGCGAACGAGACGCGGGGACCGATCGACCAGCCGCTCGGCAGCGGCGAGGTCATCGAGGCGTAGGGACCGAACTCGATGAGACCGTTGTTCGTGGTGGTCCGGACCAACAAGATGTCGGCGGCCAGCCCCGCGTGCAGCACGAGGCCCCGACCGATGTCGAAATGGCCGCCCATCGCGAAGCGGAAGTCGACGATCGAGCTGTTCAAGGCGTTCCACCGACCGGCGCCGAACCCGACTTCCGCCTCTGCACCCGCATCCGCGTGCGCAGTACTCGTGCACAGCGCGAAGGCCGCAACCACGCACCGCCCGATTCGGTGAGCCATCGCAACCACGATATCATCCTCGCAACTTCCCGGCGCCCCTCGCGGCTGAGCGAGGATTGACAGCGGGACGAACCGGACCGACGTTGATAAATCAAAGCTCTCGCGGGCGCGAGACTTGTCCGGCACCATGTCCGGCAGTCGGCCTTGCATTGGGACGAACCGGACCGACGTTGGGACGCGGACGAACCGGGACGAACCGCGATGCCACGCTGGCCGATGGTTCGCCCAACGATGCGCACGACGCGCTGGTCCTGATCGACGCCTCGGCGACGGCGGACGCGCAACCCGACGCCGCGCCGCCGGCCGCATGCCCGGCAGGCTACTGCGTGTGCGGCCAACTTGTCCTACCATCGACCGGTGCATCTGGAGCGCGTGCTCGTCGTGATCGTTCTCGTCGTCACCGCGGCGTGCAGGATCGGCTTCGAGTCGCTGAGCGGCGACGCGCCGGCAAGCGATGACGACACCCTGCGTGACGATGGCCGCGCCGACATTTGCGAGAACGCACTCATGTGCGAAAGCTACGACAGCGCACTTGGCACCGGGTCGACGTTCGGAGACGTCGCGTGGCTGGCCGGTGCCGGCCGGGCGGGTGGCGGCGCACGCGCGCGAGCAACGCCGTCTCAGGCGGCGATCGCGCTCTACAAGTGGACGTCGCCCATCACCGCGGGATCGCTGCACGCCCGCGCCTACGTCAAGATCACGGCCGGCGCTCCGATCGGGTCGTACCTCGTCCTCGTGCAGCTCGATAACGACGAGGACACGCTCGGCCTCGAGAAGGTCTCCGCCGATCTGTCAGCCGCAGATCGTTGGACGATCGCGGCTCCGTTCGCGAGCATCGATAGCCGCAGCATGATCAGCGCGCCGCGCGAGAGCTGGATCTGCGTCGAGCTGGCGATCGACATCACGCCAACGAACGGCCGGCTGCGAGTGCTCGTAGGCGGCAACGAGATCGTCAACGCCGGGCCCGCGAACACGCTCGTTCCGGGCGGCTTCTTGCAGCTCGCCATCGGCGCCTCCACGGCTTCGGACGATCCGGAGATCGAGGCGTTCTTCGATGATGTCGTGGTCGCGCAGCAGCCGATCGGCTGCTGACCTGTCAGACGCCTGTTGTCGAGCTCGTAGCCGACGCTCGCCGGTCGCTAGCGGCAGTTGCGATCTGCAAACCGACGATAGAGGCTCTGCTCGAGATTTGGCTCGTGGATCCAGTCGTCAACTTGCTGCCATCGAGAAGAAGCTGCGGGTCTCCGATCACGGCACGGTGGCGGCGGACGCATCGACATGGCCGACCACGTTGGTCTCCGCCGAATTTTCTATACGGTCGCGACGATCATCTTTGCTGACGCTTCCTGAGGAGGGAGTCGGAATCGGCAGCCGAGACGGGTCCGCCGCCGGCGCGATCTCGATCGCTCAACGACGGTTCGTGACGCGACCGACACGGTGGGCGTGGAGCAGAGCGAGGTATTCTCCTCCGACATGGCCAGCAAGTACGAAACCTACGCTCGTAATGAACTCGCGCCGCGTCTGGCGCCTGGCGAGCAGATCCTCCACACCGCCTTCTTGTTCAACAAGTCGCTCGTGGCGGCTGTGCTCGTCGGACCGCTCGCGCTCGCAGGCAGCGGGTACTTCTTCGCGCTCGCCACCGATCGGCGCCTGTTTCTCATCAAGACAAAGATGGGGCTCTTCGCGCTCAAGACCGAGAACCACGGGCTCACCGAGATCCGGTACGAGACGATCTCGAAGATCGAGCCGGGCGGCATGCTGAACCAGAAGACCGTTACGATTCATACCGTCGACGGCGGGAAGCTCCCGCTGAAGCTCAACACGATTGCCAAGTTCATGTCGGGGCAGAAGACCTTCATCGACAGCCTCCCGAAGTACGTCGAAGCATGGCGGCAGCAGGGTGGTCAGTACCTCGGTTCGCAACAGCACGGCGGTCCACAGCACGCTCCGCAGCAAGGTGGTCAGTACCCCGGTTCGCAACAACACGGCGGTCCACAGCACGCTCCGCAGCAAGGTGGTCAGTACCCCGGTTCGCAACAGCACGGCGGTCCACAGCACGCTCCGCAGCAAGGTGGTCAGTCCCCCGGTTCACAACAGCAGCACGGCGGTCCGCAGCAAGGTGGTCAGTACGGCGCCCCCTCAGAGGCTGCACCGAACTGTCCGCGGTGTGGACAGCCTCTTCAGTTCGTCGCGCAGTACCAGCGCTGGTTCTGTGCCCACGAACAGCAGTACGTGTAATGGCATGGACAGGTGCGATACGATGACCGAATGGTCGGCACGCGCTCACTCGCAGTCGCGATAGCACTCGCGGCTGGCTGCATGATCCAGGCGGAGCCGCAACCTGTGTACGTCGTGTCGACGGTTGCTCCGCCCGTGACACCCGCTGCACCACAACAAGCGCCAGCCCCGGCGTCGGCCGCACCGCCGCGGATCATGATGTGGTGGGGCAAGGTCAACCAGCACTTCGACCCTGCGGTCGGCACCTGGCAGACCGACCCCGACGGCCGGTCAGGCGCGAACCTCGACCCACTGCAGTACTGCCGGGTCTGGTTCCCCGACACGATCGCCATCCGTCCGTTCGGCGAGGAGACCATCTCGACCTGGCGTCAAGTCGGCAACGCCGGCGCGTTCACCGCGACCAAGCCGTCGAAAGAATGCGTCCAGCCAGCGGCGATGCAGCCCTGATGGCGAGCGTCAGCACGCGCCATTCACGCGCTCAGTTTTCAGGAGCGAGCTCGGAAGCGCCGTAGCTCTGGTGGAGCTCGGGCAAGAAGTGCTCCATGTAGCCCACTTCCTCGACGTTGTGCTGCAGCCATACCTGCTGCTTGTGCTGGGGAAATCGGCGGCGGCGTATCACGTTGGCGATGCGCTTGAACCACCACGCGTCTGAGCCGAGGTGCATCACCGAATCGTATTGGGTGCCGCCGTCGATTGGCGTGAACGTATGTGCGAGTCGGAATATGAGCTGACCTAGGCGGTGCTGCTCGAGTGTGATGCCGCCTTCGTCCAAGCGCGGCACGCTGACGACTTCGTTGACGAGATACGCCTCGTCGCGCCGGAACGCTTCGCGGATCTTGAACCACGCGCCGGGGCCGACCGTTCCATTGG
This sequence comes from Haliangiales bacterium, assembly GCA_038322185.1. GTDB lineage: Bacteria > Myxococcota_A > Polyangia > Haliangiales > Haliangiaceae > JABFXX01. The sequence goes on along the minus strand of JBBQFU010000125.1, from coordinate 3,420 downwards.
GCGAGTGTCTAACGACCTTCAGCGAGATGTGATCAAACGGGTGCCACCACAGGTACGCCTGCATGGTCGCGCCACGAAACTCGAGCGTGCGCGACATGTTGCGCAAGAACCACGCGATCATCGCGGGCGTCACGCCTCGCAATGGTGCGTGTGCGATCGTTGCTTCGAAGCGCCCATCGGGGAGCTCGCGCAATGTGGTTCGCGCAGAATCAACGGGACGCAGTGGCCCAAACAGCGGTCGTGGAGCCGGCATGACCAGTGCCATTTCTGGATCATAGACTCTCCGTCCGGACCGTAAGATAGAGCGCCGGTGCTGATTCACTTCGTGCGGTAGTCGTAGAACGCGCCGTTGTAGGGCGCCGCGACGTGGCAGCGGTTCCAGCACAGATCGCGATGGATCTCGGCGGCCCCTGCGGGGCGCTGCTCGCTGAACAGCCATCCGCCGTCGGCTTCGAGACCTGTCGTGACGACGGTGTCTTGCCGCCGCATGATCGCGATGTAGTTGATGTCTCCGGCCTCACCGTCGACGTTGTCGCGGATCTCCTTCACGATCGTCGAGCCGACCGGGTAGCTCGGCGAGATACTGTCCGCCATCGCCGCGGTCGGATTGATGTAGATGACGCGGATCGTGTCACCGTGCCCGGGCGCGGGACCGCGGACGGTGAACGTCGCTCCTCCCATCGTGGGCCCCAGCGTGTAGTCCCCGAGCTCCTCGGGCGTGACGGACTCCGCGCATGCCGCGGTGAATGTGATCGCGACGACCAAGGTTCGCAGCATGCTCATCACGGTCCCTCCACGGTGATCGTCCCCAGTGCGATGGTCGATGTCGCCCCACCGTCGTCGAGGAGAGCGTTCAGCGGATACGTCCCGGCCGCGATGCCGGTCGTGTTCCAGCGCACCACGGCCTCGCCCGAATACAGGAGGCCGACGAACGTGTCGACACCCGCGATTCGTGCGTGGAGCGAGCCGCCAACGACATCGCGATCCGGATCGTCGACGTGAACATGGAGCACGACGCTCGTGCCCGTGATCCCGATCGAGTCCACGGCGGCCGTGGGCGGTTCGTTGCCTGGCCGTGGGGCGCCGCGGGGCGCGCCGTTGTCGGCCCAGTTCTGGATCGTCTCGATCTCGTGATCGTCGATCCGAAAGCGCGGCGGCATTGGCTGGTCGTCGTCGTCGACTCGCATCGCAGCCGTCGACGCCAACGTCGCCGCGCCCGCGATCACGATCGGGAAGCACCCCGGATCCGAGCTCGGCGGCGTGCAGGCGGAATCCCCCTCGGGAATCGTCCGCTCGCGCACGGTCACGTCCTCGAGCACATCGAGGCGGAACGACTCGGGCGCGCCCCCGATGACCGGGGCGGCGTGGCAGCGCAAGCAGTTGCCCGCGAGGATCGGCATGACGTCCGTCTGGAAGCTGGGCGTTGCCGGAGCGTCCGGGGCGCACGCGATCAGCGCGCAGGGCCAGAGTGCGGTGAGGATGCGCTTCATAGGTAGTAGTGGAGCTGGAGGAGGGAGAGTAGGCCCGGATTTTCGAAGTCGCCCTCGCCCGCGATCCGGGTCAAGAGATGCAGCTCGAAGTGGGCCTTCGGGAAGTACTGGATGTTCAGCTCGAACGCGTCGCGGGACGATCGGAGACGTAGGTCGGGTTGCCAGCGATGCACCGCGGCGCCGACCATCACACCGGTTGCCACCATCTTGCTCGCACCCGCGTACGCGGCGACCTGGTAGCGCAGGGGACCAGCAGCGTCGGCGAACGACTGGCGGACGAGGTCGATCTCGGCGAGCAACATGACCTCCGCGTCTGGCATCCACCGCTTTCCGACGACGCCCGCGGACAGCCGGGTGTCGGTCGACGAGAAGCCGAGCTTGGTCTGCAGCGCAAGCGCCGCGGTATCGTCGAGGATCCGGCGCTCGTAGTACGCCGCGATCCCCTTGGCCTTGATCCCTGCTCCGAGCAGGTCGACCGGGCGCGGTACGAATGCGGAGACGTGCGCCTCCCATGACGTCTCCATGATCCCGGCCGCGACTCCGTACGGCTCCTCGAGGGTATGGAAACCGAGATAGCGGCGAACGTATGCGGTGTGGTCCTGTGAGCGGATGCCGTGGATCGGAAAGAACCTGCCGAGCCGAACGTACGAGCCGCTCTCGCGCTGGTACATCAGGTAGTGCTCGCGTGAGGCGAGGCGCTCGACGAGCGCAGGTTGCGGGTCGCGTGCACCTCCGCGAAGGCCCGCGGTCAGGTTGAACGAGATCCGCTCACCGCCGGCGCGGACGTACGCGTCGACCTGCATCGGGAACGCGAGGACCTCGCGCTCCTCCTTGCGATATTTGAGGCCGAGGGCGCCACGCGTGTCAACGCCGAGCTGGAGCCAGGAAGGCGGCGTCCATACCCCGTGCAGGAACCGGCCGTCGCCACCGCGGCTGATCGTACTGCCTGCCTCCTCGCGGCCGTAGTCATTGAGCAGACCGCCACCCGCGGGCGAGATGTGACATGAGGAGCATCGGTCAGTGCCCGTCGAGAGCTGGAACTGGGGATACGCCTCGGCATGTCCGGTGATGCTGACCAGCGCAACCACAATGGCGCAGAGGATCAATCGCATCGCGCACCCTCCTCGATCCAGCGCGCCACGATCTCGATCTCCGCATCGGGCAGCGGCGAGTCGGGCGGCATCACATCTGTGTTCTCGCCGATGAGCTGATGATAAAGCTTCGATGTCTCCGGCGAGAACGGCGTGACGTAGTTACGCGGCGGTTCGAGCGAGCTCGGAGGCTCTCCACACAGGCGACCGGTGAGGATCGTGTAGGCGCCCTGCCGCTCGGAGAGGTTGACGCCGGCGATCGCGGTGAGGGCGGAGTGGCAGCCCGCCGTCGTGCACGCAGGCTGGATGATCGCGGCGTGGATGTAGCTCCACCGTGCCGGGCGTGCGGGCTCCGCGCAGCCAGCAACGATAGCGACGATGGCGATAACGACAATGCGGGAGGTGTGAGTCATGAGTCGCGGCCCCTGGTCCGCGTGCGTATGCAGTGTGCCTGACAATCGCTTTCATGGGTCGTGAGTCCGTCGTAGTTGTGTCGTGAGTCCGTCGTAGTTGTGTCGACTCATGCTGAGCAGCGCGATCCTGGGCATGGCGTTTCTCGCGATAGGGCTCGCCGCGATGTTTCTCATGCTCCACCTGTGGGGCTATCCATACGATAAGGCCACGCGGACGAGTCAAGCACCACGCTGGGCGATGCTCCTGCACCGGGTGCTCGGCTACGCGTTCGCCGTCCTCTACGTGCTGCTGATGTGGAAGATGGTCCCGCGGCTCTACGAGTATCAAGTCGAGTTTCCCGCCCGCACCACGGCACATATCATCCTCGGCTTCACGATCGGTTTCTTGTTGCTGCTGAAGATCGCGATCCTGCGGTTCTTCCGTCA
>JBBQFU010000124.1:0-24632 GCA_038322185.1 Haliangiales bacterium | reverse complement strand
CGCGGTCAAGTCGACGTTTGGCGAGGACGTCCTGCGAAACACCGTCGACGTCAAGATCAAGTACTCCCCCCGGATTCGCTCTCGCGTGTCGGGCGCCCTGATGCTGCGCGACATCGGTCCCGGCATCGAGGACGACATCACGATGCACTACGACACCAGCAAGCTGGTGGGCTTCGACGAGGATGGCGTGAAGAACGTCTACGTCGAGCACGAGTTTTCGTACGACTCGCGTCGACCGACCTCGGAGTTCACGACCCAGACGATCGACGCGACGGGCTGGTGGGCCAGCGTCCACACCGGTATCGCACGTGGCATCCAAGGCGATCCCACGAACTACTTCCGTTACGGTGGCGAGCTCCAGCGCTACTTCGATCTCTACGACGGCACCCGCGTGCTGGCGCTGCGCGCGATGTTCGACGCGGTCGGCGGGACGGATGTTCGCACCGACGGCCGGATCCCTTTCACCGACCTGCCGCGCCTCGGCGGCAACGAGTTTCTGCGCGGCTACGCGAACGACCGGTTCCGCGACAAGGCGGTCGTCCTCGCCACGGCCGAGTATACGTGGCCCGTTGGTAACAACATGGCGGCCTACACGTTCGTCGACGTCGGCCGTCCGATCGAGTCGATCGAGGACGCCAAGTCCACCAGGGTGTTCCGCATGGGCTTCGGCGGTGGAATCCAGGTCCACACCCGCAACACGTTCTTCACCCGTCTTCAGGTCGCTGCCTCTCGCGAGGGTGACTTGCTGTTCCAGCTGATCTTCTCGCCTGCGTTCGGCCGTCGCGAACGCGCAGGACAATACTGATGCGCGCTCTACTTGCTCTGCTCGTCCTCGCCAGTTGCTCGCACTCGGCGCCGGTCGCCAAGGTTCGGTTCGCGAACGCGCCGCCCGTCTGGCGCGTTAACGACCAGAAGCCGATCGCGAAGGCCCCCGGCAAGCGCGAGACGTCTCGCATTCTCTACATGATCGACGAGTACTGGGTGTACCGCGCGACTCGCGGCATGGAGCTGCGTGACGAGAAACGCGCCAAGGACGTCAACTCGATCGAGGAGGTCCCGGACTCGACGTGGTTCCAGAACCGCATCGGCGTCCGCGACATGTCCGTCGAGGAGCTCAAGCGCGGACCCAACGTCGACCCCAGCCCGTTCGATCACCGGCCGTGGAAGATCACCGGTGCGAAGATCGGTGGCCGCTCGCTCGGCTTCACGTTCGAGGACGCCCGCGGCGACAAGTACATCCTCAAGTTCGACACACTCGGGTTCCCCGAGATGGAGACCGGCGCGCATCAGATCATGCATCGCATCGTGTGGGCGCTCGGCTACCACGTGCCGCAGGACTACCTCGGCTACTTCAAGCGCGAGGATCTGGTCCTCTCGGACAAGGCAAAGAAGAAGGGGATCACCGACGAGAAGATCGACACGGCGATGAAGCTCGTCGAGACGCTGCCCGACGGCCGCATTCGTGCGCTCGCGAGCAAGTTCGTGCCCGGCGAGGTCATCGGCCCGTATGCACGCGAAGGCCGCCGCTCGGACGATCCCAACGATCTCATCGCGCACGAGCACCGTCGCAGCTTGCGCGGCCAGCAGCCGATCTTCGCGTGGCTGAACCACACCGACATCAAGGAAGACAACACCATCGACGCGTTCAAGGATGGGCACGTCCTGCACTACCTGATCGACTTCGGTAAGGCGCTCGGCGCGATGCGCTCCATCGATCGCACGATCTCGGCCGGCTACTCGTATCGGTTCGACACGGGCATCATGGCCGGCGACCTGCTCGGGCTCGGCTTCAAGCCCCGTCCGTGGGATGGTGATCGCCGGATGCCGTACAAGGGCATCGGCATCTACGAGGTGAAGGACTACCACCCGGACGAGTGGAAGGCCGGCCACATCTACTGGCCCCTCCTCGACAAGGACCGCTTCGACGCGTTCTGGGGCGCCAAGCTGATGATGCGCCTGAGTCCGCGGCACATCGCCGCTGCCGTCGAGGAGGCGCAGTACAGCGAACCGCTTAGCGCCAAGTACATGACCGAGACGCTCATCCGTCGCCAGCGCATCACCGCGCGTTACTGGTTCGATCGCGTCACGCCGCTCGACGGTTTCCATATCGAGCGCAACACCAACGGCACGCTCAACTTCTGCTTCACCGACCTCGCGCTCGCCTATAACCTCGACACCCGCGAGACGAAGTACGCGCTCGACACGTACACCAAGGACGCCAAGTTTTTCGGCGCGTCGCGTGCGCTGGCCCCGACGCCGAGCGGGACGATCTGCTCGAAGAACCTCCCGCCGAGCTCGGATGGCTACACGATCGTTCGGCTCCGCGTTCGCCGCGGCGACGTGAACATGCCGCCCGTCGACGTGCACCTCGGCACCGACGGCCAGCTCATCGGTCTGCGCCGCCGCTAGTTCGTCTCCCGGATGAACCGGCGTACGATGCGGCGTGCGCTGTCGCATTATCCACGCAGCCTGTGTGTTCGCGGTCGCCTGCGGCTCTCCGGAGGAGACCGTCGATGCGATGCCCGAGCGGACCTGGGCGACCTACGTGATCGCGGCCGGCGCGCACTCGGCGCAGCTGGTGAACCGCTCGCCCAGAAATCCGATCGATGGGGTCGTGAGCGTTGTCGGCCGCGAGTACGAGCTCGCGCTCAATGCCTCGGCGATCTACGAGCTCACCGCGCCGACCCAGCCCGACGATCAGCTCGACTGGAACAAGCTGCCCGGTCTCTCCGACTGCAACACGGTCGATCTCTCCGTCGACGGTCTGATGTTCGGCTGGCGCTGGCGTCCCGAGCTCGCGCTGCTCGAGCTGACGGCGTACGCGAACAACGCGAGCGTGCACCTGACGTCGAGCGCACCGCTTCTGACGGTCGACGCGGCGGACCTCGCCGCGGAGGAGCCGCTGACGTACCGGCTGTGGCGAACGACCGGGAGCTACGAGGTCGCGATCCGCGGCAGCCTGCGTGGGCGCTCGATCGTCGTCGATGCGAGCCTGCCGCGACGCTGCACCGAGGTCGAGCTCGATCCACTCGCATGGGCCGCGGGACTGTATTTCGGCGGCACGTCGGTCGCGCCTCACGAGGTGACTGCGGCGATGCGCGAGTCGCCGTTCGTGCCGTAAGCTCCCGGCATGGCCCGCCTGTCGTGCTTCGCGCTGGCTGCTGCACTCGTCGCGTGCGGCACCGGTGAGGATGAGCGTCCCGCGACGCTCGAGGTCGTGACGCTCACGATTCTCGCGCCGAGCTGCGGCCAGGTGCAGTGCCACTCGTCGACCACGAGGCGGGAGGAGCTCGCGTTTGACACCGTCGAGCACGCGCGCGCGGCGATGATCGAGCTCCGCATCGACCAATCGATCGAGGATGGCAAGCTCATCGAAAACGATCTGATGGATGTGCTGCTCGGCGAGGACGAGCAGATGCCCCCCGACTCGCCGCTCGCCGACCAGGACATCGAGCTGATCCAGGCCTGGCTCGTGGCGGGCGGTCCAGGGCTGTAATGAAGCGGGCGCTCCTCATCACGCTCGCGGTGATCGCGTGCGCGACCGGCCGCGCCGATGCCTACCCGCAGTGGCAGCTGTCGCGTGACGTCAACTGCGCGAGCTGCCATCGCGCGCCCGACGGTGGTGGTCTGTTGACGGAGAACGGTCTCGTGATGGCACAGACCGTGGCGTGGCTCGATCACGAACCCGCGTTCCTCCACGGCGTGCTCGGGCTTCCGGACTGGCTCCAGCTCGGCGGTGATCTGCGCGGTGCAGCGGGTGTGGTCAGCGCGCGTGAGTCCGGCACCGCATTGTTCCCCATGCAGGCCGACCTCGCGGCGAACGTGCACAAAGGTGCATTCTCGCTCCAGGCGCTCGTCGGGTTTCGCCGACCGGCGGAGGAGGGCAGCGCGCTCCACGTGCTGTGGTCCCGCGAGCACTACGTGATGTGGAAAGAAAAGCCCGACGAGGGTCGCGGCTACTACGTTCGCGCGGGTCGCATGATGCCGACGTTCGGGCTCCGGCTCGCCGAGCACGTGGTCTACACGCAGCGCTTTGGCGGCCGGCAGCTGTTTCACGAGGCGTATGCCGTCGCGGTCTCACGGGTGAATCCGCACTACGAGGTTCATGCGACCGGGTTCCTCCACGATCCGTTCATGGATTCACCGGAGCATGGCGATGGTGGCGCACTCTACGGCGAGGCTCGCATCGGACCGCACGCTGCCGTCGGCCTCGGCATCAAGTACACGAACGATGATGACCAGTCGCGCACCTACGCGGGCCTCACCGGCAAGCTGTACTTGCCATCGGTCGACGTGATGCTGCTCGGCGAGGCGCAGCTGATCCGCCAGCATATCGACATCGGCGACTTCAAGACGAATCAACTCGCGGCGTATGCGATGGCGAGCCGGCCAATGCCCGCGGGGTTGCAACTCGATCTCGGTGTCGGGCACTTCACGCAGGACACGCGCGTCGACGGTCTGTATCGCGACTGCGTCGATCTGAACCTCCACTGGTTCATGACGTCGCACATCGAGTGGCTATTGACCACGCGGCTCGAGAAGCTCGGCGGTGGTGGTCCGACGGCCGGATACGCGCTCGCGCAGCTGCACTACCGGCTGTAACCGGGGATACTGCGCGGATGCTTCGCACGACACTGCTCATCGCGCTCGCGCTCGTTCCGGCCTGCAAGAAGGAGAACAAGGCTACGCCAGCGCCTGACAAGGGAAGCGCCGGGCCTGCGCAAGAGCCCGGCGTGAAGCCACAGCCCGCGCCCGAGGGAACCAAGCCCGAGGCGAAGCCCGCCGATCCGGCACCTGCAGCGCAGATCTGGGACAAGTTCACGTCGAAGGACGGCGGGTTCACGATCGAGCTGCCGGGCAAGGGCGAGGAGCGCGATCAGGGTGGCCTCAAGATGGTGGGTGCCGAGTTCGGCGCGACCACGGCAGACCCGCGCACGTCGATGTGTGGCGCTGCGTTCATGAAGCTTCCCGCAGCCGACAACGCGAAGACGATCCTCGATGGCGCCACCGCCCGTCACAAGGAAAACGCGACGGTGATCGAGGACAAGGAGATCACGCTCGGCAAGCACCCGGGGCGCTCGCTGATCGTCGAGAATACCTCGCACCGCAAGTGGATGCGCGTGTACCTCGTCGACAAGACCATCTACATCGTGAACTGCGGCGGTCCGTTCGACCGCGCGACCACCGATGGTCCGCTTGCGCTCAAGTCGCTCGCGTCGTTCGAGCTGACCAAGAAGTAGTCAGCTCACGGCGGCGTGGTGAGCCGCACGAACGAGTAGAACGCGACGTCCAACGAGAACGCGCCGATGCCGACCTCCGTCGCACCAACGCCGGCCGGAATGGCGGCAGTCGCCGTGTAGCGCGTGCCACCCCATTCCGCGATGCAGGTCGCGGTCGGTGGCGTGTGATCCATGATCAACAGGAACGGCCCGGTGTCGAAGCGGCCCGGGATCGTTGCCGTGTCGAGCGTGAAGTACATGACGTCGTCGGGCGTGTGCGTGAACGACAGCGAGAACGTCGCGCCCTCCTCGTAGAGCTCGCAGTAGTAGTGATCGGGACCGCTGCTGATCGTGATCGCGACCTGGGTCGGCGCAGCGCCGCCGTCGATCATGTTGCCACGCACCTCGTAGGTGTCGCGTCCCGGCGTGGCGACGAGCACAGCACCCGCTCCCGTGGTCGAGTTGATGCGGTAGACGTCGGGAGAGTTAAAGTCGCCACCCTGATAGGCCCAGTTGGTGGTCATCTGCGTGAACGGATCGAACAGCAGACGGATTTGCGCGGTCACCGCGAGATCGCACGCGTCGCCGATGCCATCGTTGTCCACATCGATCTGGGCGTCGGCGACTTGCGGGCAGACATCGCACGCGTCGTCGAAACCATCGCCGTCCTCGTCGTGCCCGTCCTCGACGCACGGCGTGGCATCGCTCGCATCATCGGCCGCGCTGCCACGCGCATCGAACGAAGGCCCGTCGTCGAACTGCAGTCGGCCGCAGCCAGCCAGCACGAGCAGGGCCAGGTGCGCACGCTGTAGCACGTGGGCAGCGTACCCCGTCGCGCAGTCCGCAGCATCAAGGTCTAACCGCCGGCGCGCCCGATTGCAGTCGTAGATGGAGTACGCTCGTGGACGGTCATGAAGCGCTGCTCCAAGTGCAATACCGAGTATCCAGACGATGCGAAGTTTTGCCGCTTTGACGGCGGCGAGCTCATCGTTCAACCCGCAAGTCCAAAGGCGATGTCGGTGACGACGGGCTGGGATGCGGTGCCCGATCCGACCGCGGCGCCGGCTCCGGATCCGGCTGCGCCTGCAGCCGCGAAGTCGGTGACGATGGGCTGGGATGCGATGCCCGATCCGACGCCGACTGCTGCGCCGGCGGCGGCGAAGGCTGCATCGGTCACGATGGGCTGGGATGCTGTTCCCGATCCGAGTGCATCTGCATCTGCTCCGGCGGCCGCCGCTCCCTCCGGCGCGCCCGCGTCAGTCACGATGGGCTGGGACGCCGTCCCTGATCCGACCGAAGCGCCCGCGCCCGCAGCACCGCACCCCGCGTTCGCCTCTGGTCCGATGCCCACGACGGCGCCGTTCTCCGGAAAGACACTCAACGCGAAGTCCGCGACCGTCTATGGCATGACCGCGCCGGTGATGCCGGCGAAGCCCGCGCCGCAGTTCGGTGAAGCGCCGGCTCCCGCGCCCGCGCCTGCAGTCGCGAAGTCGGTGACGATGGGCTGGGACGCGATGCCCGATCCGGGCGCGCCCGCACCCGCACCCGTTGCAGCGAAGGCTCCGCTCGCGCCGCAGGCCGGCGCACTGACGATGGGCTGGGACGTTGTTCCCGATCCGACCGCTGCACCCGCGGTCGCCGCGAAGCCAGCGCCCGCGCCGGCACCCGCCGCTGCGAAGCCGGGATCGTTGACGATGGGCTGGGACGCAGAACCCGAGCCCAGTGCGGGGGCGACGAATCCGTCGATGTCGCCGCCCGCGCCAGCGCCTGTTGCGCCGACGCCGATCATCGCTACGCCTCCGCTCGCCGCAAAGGCACCGCAGGGTGTGACGATGGGCTGGGATGTGCAGCCCGAGCCCGCCGCGACTCCAACGGCACCGGCCGTGTCGCCCGCAGCCCTCGCCGCGGCTGCACTGCCCGCACCGCAGCCGACGAAACCCGCGGCGCTGCACGTCGGTGGTAAGGGCTCGCCGGCCGCGACGCTGATGGGGATGCAGGCGCCGTGGCAGCAAGCACTCAAGTCGAATCAGCCACAGGAGCCACAGCAGCCGCTACAACCGGCCGCTCCGTCGGTGATGGTGGAGCCGCACGTTCCGCAGCCAACGCGCGACGCGCCGAGCCAGCCGCATCAGATGCCGCCGGCGTATGCGCAGCCGAGCGTTCCGCAGCAAACGCGTGATGCGCCGAGCCAGCCGCATCAGATGCCGCCGGCGTATGCGCAGCCGAGTGTCCCGCAGCAAACGCGCGATGCGCCGAGCCAGCCGCATCAGATGCCGCCGTACGCTCAGCCGTCGGGGCAGGGCTTCGCGCCACCGCCGCAGGCGTACCAGCCGCAGCACGCGGGCTTCGCACCGACGCCGTCGCAGCAAGCGGCCGCAACGCAGCAGACGCGCTCGCCGACCGACAGCGCAGTTGACCAGCCGCCGAAGAACATGATGCCGATCTACGCCGCCGCAGTCGGCGCTGTCGTCCTGATCATCGTGCTCATCCTCCTGCTGAAATAGGAGGCGTTCAGCAGTCGAAGCTCGCGGGTCGTTCCAATCCGTTGACCCCAAACGACCGCTGTGGAACGATGTTTGGCAGTGCTGCGGGGTGCACTCTGTATAGCCGTCTCGGCAGTCTTGAGCGCAGCTTGCGAATCAGAGCCCCCGGATCCGTTCGTGCCGTTGCTCGAGAAGCACGCGGGACTCGGCGATCCGCCGCCTGACTCGTCGAACAAGTACATCGGCGACGAAGCCGTGATCGCGTTCGGCAAGAAGCTCTATTTCGATCCGCACTTCGCCGGCAAGGTGATCCTCGCCGACATGCTGCTGAGACCGATGACGTCGCCGGGCCGCGGCGCGATGGGCGCGAACGTCAACGCGAGCTGCAACACCTGCCACGACGTCACGCGCGGCGGCTCCGACCACACGGGCGATCCACCCGGCAACGTCGTCTCGTTCGGTGGCGGCGCCTACGACGTCAACTCTCAACAGACCATCAACTCGGCGTTCTACGACATCGTCTACTGGAACGGTCGCAACGACTCGCTGTGGAGTCAGATCGTCGCTGTCGTCGAGAGTCACGTCTCGGTCAACGGCAGCCGCATGCGCGTCGCGTGGCGCATCGTCGACAAGTACAAGGCCGACTACGAGGCCGCGTTCCCCGAGTATCCACTTCCCGTCGAGATGGACGCGGTCGCAACGCAGGCCACGCGCCTGGAGGCCGATGGCAGCTGCAAGCTCGACGCGCTCTCGCAGTGCCCGCCCGAGTGTCACACGCAGAACACGGTGTGCTTGCCGCGCTTCCCATTCGACGCGCGTCCCGGCTTCGTCGAGTTTGGCCTGGTCGCCGAGTGCGAGTGGGGCACCGTCGCGCCGGATGATATCGAGCAGCCGTACGGTGATGCCTGGGACTGCATGCAGCTCGGCGATCAGCGGCTCGCGACACGCATCTACGTCAACTTCGCGAAGGCGATCGCGGCCTACGAGTACACGCTGATCTCGAAGGACGCCGCGTTCGACGAGTGGGCCGATGGCGGCTTCACGCCCGGCAAGCTGAACCCGGCGGCCGAGCGGGGCGCGCGCCTGTTCGTCGGCAAGGCGGCATGCGCCGAGTGCCACAGTGGCCCGAACTTCAGCGATAGCCAGTTCCACAACATCGGGGTGCCGCAGATCGGCGCGTACGTCCCGACCACCGCGGAGTGTCCTGCGGGCAGCTGGTGCGACTGCGTCTCCGACGACACCGCGCTACCGCAGAACTGCTTGCCCGTCGGTGCACGCGATGGTCTGCGCAAGCTGCGCGCGAACCGATTCCGCCGCGACTCGGAGTGGAGCGATGACGTCGAGTGCCGCAGCCACTTCTCGTTCCACACGATGCAGACCTACGCCGAGGCGCACCCCGAGGAGTGCGACGGCAAGGTCAAGTACTACAGCCTCGAGCTCGACGACTCGTACAAGGGCCAGTGGCGGACACCAGGCCTGAGAGACGTCGCGATCACCGGCCCGTTCATCACAACGGCATGTACGCGACCCTCCGCGAAGTGGTCGAGCACTACAACACGGGCGGGATCCACACGCGGGGCGGCGAGACGATCGGCATCATCGATTCCAAGATCAAAGTGCTCAATCTGACGTCACAAGAGATCGATGATCTCGTAGCGTTTCTCGAGACTCTGACGGGGCAGGTCGATCCTGCCGTGACCGAGCCGCCGGTGGTGCCAGCGGCATCCGCCTTCTGAAATAGGACTAGCAATGAACATGTCGCGTGGATCGATCTTGGTCGGGGTGATGGCGATGCTGTTCGCCGTGGGTTGCGGCGATAACCGGAACGCTCCGCCGGCCGACGCCGCGGTCGACGAGGGTGGTCAGACGCCGGCAGAGCGTGGCGCCTACCTGATGAACGTCGTGTCCGCGTGCGGCTTCTGCCATACGCCGCTGTTGCCGAACGGCACGCGCGACCTCGACAAGCTCTACTCCGGTATCGATTGCTTCATCGATCTCGACAGCCCAGACTTCACCGACAACGACAACGGTACGGGCTGCCTGTCGACGCGCAACCTGACGCCGGCGCGACGGGGCTCGGCGCCGCGACCGATACACAGATCAAGAACGCATTTCGCAACGGCGTGCGCACCGACGGCAAGAAGCTGGTGCCGATCATGCCCTGGTACATCTTCCACAACATGAGCGACGAGGATGCCGACGCTGTTGTCGCGTACCTGCGCTCGCTGCCGCCGGTCAACCACACCGTGAAGCCGAACGAGACCCCGTTCTCGCTCTACAACGATGGCGTCGATGCGTCCGCCGCGATGAACGTGAAGACGCGGTGTTCCCGGGCGTGGTTGCGCTGCTCGACAACGAGATTCCGTACCCGGTCGGCGGCACCAACAACGCGAGCGCGATGCGCGGTCGCTACCTCACGTCGGCCGTCGGTCTGTGCATCGACTGCCACACGCCCGAGACCTCGCCGTTCGGCATCAAGCTGAACATGGACCTCGCGTTTGCCGGCGGCAAAGTGTTCCCGAAGGGCACGCTCGGCCTCATCGACCCGTCGTACCCGGCGGTGATCGCGACGCGGAATCTCACCTCGGACGTGACCGGTCTCGGTGGCTGGAGCAAGGCGCAGATCAAGGCCGCGATCGCCGAGGGCCGTGACCGCGACAACAAGGCCGTGTGCGCTGCCACGCACGGCGGCGTCATCTCGCCGTACGCCGCGCTCGAAGAGCAGGATCTCGACGATATCGTCGAGTATCTCGCGAGCTTGCCGCCGATCGTGAACGACACAGCAACCGACCCGGCCGCGGCGAACTGCGGCCCGCCCCCGATGCCGGCAAACGCGCCGGTGCCGGAGACTGGAGCCGACTGTTTGAACGCGACCGACGACGACGGCGATCTGGTCCCGAACGATGGCTGCCCCTATCCGTGCGGTAACTGCCAGGGCCCGACCGTGCCCTAGCCGTGCGTCGCGTCGTTGCATTGATCGCGTTGGGGGCCTGTTCGGACCCACCGACGGTGCCGCCGGACGCGGAGGTCTTGCCGTCGGCGCTGCCCGACCGGCTATCGCAGACGGGGCTCTACACCGACATCCGCGAGAAGGTCGTCGCGTCGCGGCTGACGGTGTTCACGCCGAACAACGTGCTGTGGTCCGACGGCGCCGTGAAGACGCGGTGGTATCAGCTGCCGATCGGCGCCGTGATCGACTCGTCGGACATGGACCGCTGGAAGTTTCCGATCGGCACGAAGTTCTTCAAGGAGTTCGCGCGCGATGGCGTTCGACTCGAGACGCGCCTCATCTGGCGCATCGCCGAGACCGGCAATCGCGAGAAGGACACGCTCGTCGGCTCGTACGTGTGGAACGACGACGAGACCGATGCCGTGCTCGTCCCCGACGGTGAGAGCGACGTCCGCGGCACCGACCACGACGCGCCATCGCAGGACACCTGCTGGCGCTGTCACATCGGCGAGCCCGGCGACGCTCTCGGTGTGTCGGCGCTCCAGCTCGGTGATGTCACGTCGCTGCCGCTGTCGGTCCCGCCGGCGGATGCAACGCCGTTCGCCGCGCCAAACACGGCACTCGGCTACCTGCACGCCAACTGCGGCCACTGCCACAACCCGCGTGGCGGCGCGTGGGTGAACTCGAGCATGATCCTGCGGCTCGATGTCGGCGAGCGCGACCCGGCGGCGAACCAGATCGTTCAGACCACGGTGGGCGTCCCGATCCAGCAGTGGCTGGGTCACGGCTACGCCACTCGCATCGTCGCGGGCGATCCCGACCAGAGCGCGGCTTTCTATCGGATGACCCAGCGTGCGATGAACGTACAGATGCCTCCGCTCGCCACCGAGCACACCGACGAGGCGGGCGTCGCGCTCATCCGCGCATGGATCGAATCCCTATGAAGCGTCTCGTCACCTTGCTCCTCTGTGTCTCGGCGCCCGCCCTCGCGCAGCCCACGTCCGAGAGCGAGCCGCCGCCAGCAGCTGAGCCCGCGCCCGAGCCTGAGCCCAAGCCGGAGCCCGAGCCCGATCTGAACGCGCAAGCCGACGCACGCATGCAGGCACTCGAGCAGCGGCTGCAAGCGGTCGAGGACGAGCTCGAGCTGGCGAAAGACGACAACACGTTCCTCGAAGAGAAGCTCAAGGCGCTCGCGCCGGTATCCGGCAAGGTCGGGGGCTATCTCGACCTCGGCTTCTTCGCGACCAACGGCAACGGCGCTGGCACGCGCTCGGACCTGCTGCAGCTGTATTTTCCCCAGTACGCGTACATCCCGTCGTCGTGGGTGTTCTACGGCGATCCGCTGTCGACCACGATCAACTCGCGTGGCGACGTCGCCGATACCGGCGAATCGCGGGCGGTGGTCTTCGATCCGATCAACTCGCGCGGCAAGTCGACGTTCCTTGTCAATGCGCTCAACCTGACCCTGTTCTCGGGCATCGGCGAGACGGCGCAGCTCAACGCGAGTGTCGACTTCCTGCCGCGCGCACGCGATATCTCGGACATCGACGGGTTGTTCATCGGCGACTACCTCGACGTCAAGCTCGCGTACGGCGAGTGGCGCCCCAAGGTCGACGCGTTCGCGCTGATGCTTCAGGCCGGCAAGTTCGACTCGGTGCTCGGCTTCTCCGGTCGCTGCGGGGAGTGTCACGTCAAGATGTACGACGAGTGGGAAGTATCGGGGCACGCGGATGCCGCGAGCTCGAGCTTCTACAAGGCGTCGCAGGCATCGGCCAACGATCCGACCTGCGATCGCTGCCACGCGCCGCTCGCCGCGGAGGCACCGAAGGACCTGGTCGCGACCGAAGGCGTCACGTGCGACGTCTGCCACACGCTCCGTTCGCCGGAACCGAGCAAGGACGGCGGCACATGGAAACTCGCCGTCGACGACATGGTGAAGTTCGGTCCGCGCTGCGATCTCGAGGACCACTACTTCCACCGCATGGGCTGCTCGCCCGAGCACAAGGAAGCGAAGATCTGCGGCACCTGTCACTGGTGGGAGCCCAAGGGCATCCCGGTGTTCACGGAGTACGCGGACTGGAAGGCCGGCCCGCAGGCCGCCGAGGGCACGCAGTGCCAGGACTGCCACATGCCCGACGAGAAAGCGCAGCTCGCCGAGGGCTCGCCCGTGCGCACGGGCGTGGCGCACCACGGTCTGCTCGGTCTCGCAAACGATCTGCGCAAGCGTGCCCTCGGTCTTGACGTCACGGTCTCGAAGGCCGGGGCTGGCCAGCCAAGGCTCGCGGTCGCGCTCGTGGTCAAGAACAACAACGCGGGACACGCGGTGCCGGCAGGATTGCCCGAGCGACGTATCGTGATCCGCGTGAAGCTCAAGGATGCTTCCGGCGCTGACGTTGCGACCGAGACCCGCGTGCTCGGCCGCAGGCTCGTCGATGCGACGGGCACCGAGGTCCCGTTCTGGAAGGCGACGCGCGTCGATGCGGACACGCGCATCACTGTCGGCGGGCAGTGGGCCGAAACGATCCAGCTGCCGGCGGCGACCGCGGGCTCGGTCGAGGTCGAGGTCGTGTATCGCGGAATGTCCGATGCGGTGGCCAAGCTGCTCGCGATCACGGAGATCGAAGAGCACCCGATGGCACTCGCGAAGATCAAGCTCGGTGGCGGGTTGCCCAGGACGGTCAGCATCAAGCCGCCGCCTGCCGGAAGACGAGTCGAGAAGAAAAAGGCGCCGTGAAGCTACGCACGACTGTGTTCCTGTGGGTTCTGCTCCTGGTGGTCGTGGTGCTCGGCTCCACGATCGGCGTGATCTACATGGTGTTCGATCGGAACACCCGTGACCGCGTGGCCGCCGAGTCCGTGCGCAGCCGCGACGTCACCCTCGATCTGCACGCCAACCGCGCCACGCTGCACCGGCAGGAGTGTCGGGTGGTCGCCGAGGAGCCGCGCCTCAAGGCGGTGGTCGCGACCGAGGATGTCGAGCGCGACACCATCGTCGACGCCGTGCGGGACCTCGCGGCGACGCTGCGCGCCGGCGTGTTCGTGATCGTCGACGCCGACGGCAACCTGATCGCCGACAGCGCCGATCCGAAGGCATCTGGGTTCGCGCTGGGGGACCGCCCGGTCGTGCGCGACGCGCTCGCAAAGGGTGAGCAGTCGGGTGTGTGGCTCGCCGACGGCAAGGTCTATCAAGTCTCTGGCTGTCGCCTCGCGTTCGGCGCCCGCGTGGTTGGCGCGCTGATCGTCGGGCACGCGATCGACGACGAGTTCGCCGCGATCATCGCGCGCCAGACCGGCGGCTCGCTCGTGGTCGTGGAGGACAAGAACGCGCTGACGTCGCTGCCGCCCGGTGCGGGCCGCGGCGAGCTCGGCCCGGTGCTCGACGCCGTGCGGGCAGGGCAGAAGGAAGTCACGCTCGGCGGAGCGCACTGGTATGCGCAGATCGTTCCGATTCCGGGCTACACCGGCACGCAAGGCGTGGACTACGTCTTGCTGCGCTCGATCGACGAGGCGCTCGCGCCGGCGCGGCAGATCGTTCGCATACTGCTGCTGCTGCTCGGCGCCGCTGCGCTGCACTCGCCGCGCTGATCCTCGCGTTCGGCCTGTCGCGAGGGCTGTCGCGCCCGATCGATGCGCTCGTCCGGCGAACGCAGGCGATCGCGCGTGGCGACCTGCAGCCTCGTCCGATCGGCGGACCGACGGAAGTGCGCCAGCTCGGCGTCGCGATGGACCGCATGGCCAAGGAGATCGACGAGTCGCGCACGATGTTGCTCGAGAAAGATCGGCTGTCCCGCGAGATGGAGATCGCGGCGAAGATCCAGACATCGATCCTGCCGCGCAATGTCAGCGTCGTCGGGCTCGAGATCAGCGCGAAGATGATTCCCGCGACCGAGGTCGGCGGCGACTACTACGACGTGCTGCCGGTCGAGAACGGCGCCTGGCTCGCGATCGGCGACGCGAGCGGTCACGGTCTGACGGCCGGCCTCGTGATGATGATGGTACAGACCGGCATCTCGACGCTGGTGCGTGCGATGCCCGACGCCAAGCCGGCCGCGCTGATCAAGACGCTCAACACCGTCTTGTACGAGAACATCCACGACCGCCTCGAGGCCGAGCGGCACATGACGCTGTCGCTGCTGCGCTATGTCGGCGGCGGCAAGTTCCGCGTGGCCGGCGCACACATGGATGCGGTGTGCTGGCGGGCTGCGTCGCAGACATCCGAGATGCTCGGCACGCTCGGTACGTTTCTCGCGATCACCGACGACATCGACCACGTCAACGTGGAGCAGGAGTGGACGCTGCAGCAGGGTGACCTCCTGATCTTGCTTACGGATGGCGTTACAGAAGCCGAGGATTCCGCCGGAAAACCGTTCGGATACGAAGGAGTCATCGAGGCCGTCGAGCCGCGTGCGAGCAAGTCGGTCCAGGCCATCCAGACCGCGGTCCTCGACGCTGTGACCAAGCATTCCCCGACGCTGGCGGATGACTGTACAATTCTTGTCCTGCGTTACGTCGGCTCAGGGGAGACGGGCGGCTGATGTCCGAGATCCACATCAACGTGGGGGTCGTTGCGTTGTCGCGTGGGTTCATCACGCTCGAGGCCTTTGCGAAGGGCATCGAGGCGTATGCCCAGAACGGCAGCACAAAGACCGTCCACGAGGTGTGGGTCACCTCGGGTCACATGAGCGATCGCCAGCTCGCGCAAGTGCTCGAGTCGATCAACAAGCGCCTGTCGCCACCGAGCAGGCCCGAGGAGCTGTCGACAAGGGTCAGCACGCCGGGCGGCCGCAAGCCTCCGAGCGGCCCGGCGCACGCACCGACGGCCGCGTCGCTCGTGCACCCCGAAGATGATCCGAGCAAGACGCTGCCGCCGCCGATGGGGTTTCTGACCGACGCCACCGCGCAGAAGATCATCGCCGAGGGCGGTTCGGCGACGACCGAGCTATACGGCGGCCGCTACAAGAAGGTCAGCGTCCTCGGCAAGGGCGGCCTGGGCGAGGTGATGGAGTGCGACGACACGGTGCTCGCGCGCACCGTCGCGGTGAAGGCGGGGCACCAGACCGGCGAGATCGACCTACTCGACGAAGGTCATCCTCTCGCGCGAGGCTCGCATCATCTCGTGCCTCGAGCACCCGAACATCATCCCCATCTACGACGCAGGCGTCGACTCCAAGCGCGGTCCGTACTACGTGATGCGGCAGGTCACCGAGACCTCGCTCGAGATGATCCTGCACCAGCGCAGGTCCGGCGACGGCAACCCGCACGACTACACGCTCAACCGCCTGCTGCGTTACTTTCTCCAGGTCTGTAACGCGGTCGACTACGCGCACCATCGCGGCGTGATCCACTGCGACATCAAGCCGGCGAACATCTTGCTCGGCGACTACGGCGAGGTCTTGCTCGTCGACTGGGGCCTCGCGCAGTCGCGCAACCATCCGCTCGGCGTTCGCGGCGGAACCCTCGGCTACATGGCGCCCGAGCAGATGGATCCGACCGTCGATCGCATGGACTGGCGGACCGATGTGTTCGCACTCGGCGCGATCCTCTACGAGATCCTGTGCGGCGTGCCTGCGTTCGAGGAAGCGCGCAAGTCGGACATCACTCAGCTCGGGCGTGACCACACGCGAATTTATGCCCGCCCGCCGCTGCCGTCGTCGCGCGACAGCCGCCTCGAGATTCCGCCTGACGTCGAGGAGACGTGCATGGCGGCGATCGCCGTCGAGCGCGACCAGCGTCTTGCCACGGTGCGCGAGCTCTCCGGTGCCATCGAGGAGTGGATCGAGGGCTCCGAGCAGAAGGAGCGCCAGCGCATCGAGGCCGACAAGAGCGCCGATAGCGGCGACGAGCTGGCCGAGCGCTACCACGAGTTCGTCGAGTCCCGGCCCGAGAAGATGACCGTGTTCCGCGCGCTGCGGGCCGATGTCGCGCCGTGGGCGCAGCCCGATGACAAGCAGGATCTGTGGGACGCCGAGGACATCGTCCGCGTCACCGACGCGCTGCAGGTGCGCACGTTCCACTCGGCCGTGTCGGCCTACGAGCGCGCGCTCGATGCGGTTCCGAACCACACCCGCTCGCGTCGCGGTCTGGCCCGGCTGTACTGGTCGGAGCTGCAGCGTGCGCGGCATCGCGGTGAGCCGCTCGACCAGATCGCGTACGAGCAGCTGCTGCGCGAGGTCGATGACGGGACGTTCGTCCGCGAGCTTCAGCGCGATGGCGTACTCGAGCTGTCGATGAGCGAGAACGCCGGGGTGGTCACGCTGAGCAAGCTGGTCGAGCGCGAGCGCCGCCTCGTCGAAGGTGCGAGCGAGCCGGTGGCCGAACGCAGCTCCGCACGCCGCTCGCTGCCCGCCGGCCGCTACGTGGTATCAGCCGCCATCGGCGACGGGCCGGCAAAGGTGTCGTGGCCATTCAACATCGAGCCGGGCAGCCTCTGCCGCATCGACGTGAACCCGCCGCGCGCGGGCACGCTCGCCGAGCACGAGGTGTTCATCCCCGCCGGTCCGGCGCGTCTCGGTGGCGATCCGCTGAGCACCGAGAGCGACGAGGTGATCGTGGTCGACGTGCCCGCGTTCGTCATGCAGCGATTCCCCGTCACGTTCCGCGAGTGGTCAGCATTCCTCGAGGACGTGGGCCGGCGCGACGCCGCTGCGGTCACCCTGCACACGCCGTCCGATACTCCGGCCGATTCTCTCGATCTCCCCGTGTTCGGCGTCAGCGCCGAATCGGCCGAGGCGTACGCCAAGTGGCTGTCCGACCGCGACGGCAAGCGGTGGCGGCTGCCGAGCGAGAACGAGTGGGAGAAGGCGGCGCGTGGCACCGATGGGCGCATCTTCCCGTGGGGCGACCACTTCGACGCCACGTTCTGCAAGATGCGCGATAGCCGCCAGGGCCTGCCGAAGGCCGAGCCCGTGGGCGGGTTCGAGTGGGACGTGTCGCCGTATGGCGTGCGCGACCTGGCGGGCGGTGTCGCCGACTGGTGCATTCCTGATCACCGTCGTACGTCACCGCGCGAGCCGCGCGAGGTCGTGTCGCGCGGTGGAGCGTGGTGTGATTGGGCGATCGATTGCAGGCTAACGTCGCGCCGGCGTTACCTGGCGGTGGAGCATTCGGTGAGGGTGGGTGTGCGGTTGGCGAGGGATTCGTAACGTTCGAGGAGAACCATGGAGAACCTGACTTCTGGAGACTTGACGATCGAAGTGGCGGTTTCGCCCGACGGCGTCTATGCGTGCACGTGGCGCGGCAAGAGTAACGAGCGCAACCCGCCCGAGATCCTCAAACCGTGGTTCGAGAAGCTCCTGGCGGCCGTGACCGACCGCAAGGGCGTGATCGAGATGCACTTCGAGAAGATCGATCACTTCAACTCGTCGACGATTACCGCGCTGATCAAGCTGATCCAGACGTGCCGGAAGTCGAACGTGAAGCTCGCGATGGTCTACGACCAGAGCCTCAAGTGGCAGCGGTTGTCCTTCGATGCACTGCGCGTGTTCGAGAAGAACGACGACCTCTTCCAGCTGAGGTTCGCATGAGCAGCAAGTTCGACGATATCGGATTTTCGATCGATCTCACCGTTCGTAATGAATGGCGAAATATCGATCTGCTCCGGACCTCGGTGCAGAACTGCTTCATCGCGGTGTTTGCGGACCTCGACGGTTGTCACGCGATCGCGATGGTCACGGGAGAATTGCTGGAGAACGCGCTGAAGTATGGCGACTGGTCCAACGCGGACCGCGCGATGTTCAGACTGCGCGTCGAGGGCAGGGACCCCAACATCCAGGTCAGTGTCCAGAACCCGCTCAAGAAGGACGACGCGCACTCGCAGAATCTGATGAAGCAGATCGAGTGGCTCGCGAGCTTCCCGTCGCCAGAAGCCGCCTACCGCGCACGCATGCTGCAGATCGCCCAGGACGACACGGGCAAGGATGCACCGAGCCGCCTCGGCCTCGCGCGCATCGCATTCGAGGGCAACTGCCGCATCGGCGCGAAGATCGAGAACGGCATGGTCAACGTGACCGCGCTGCTCATGCGCGACTCGATCAAGTAGGTACTACGGGCACGCGGACGTGATGGCAGCCGGCGCATACACCGTCGGCACGCCGTCGCGCAGGTAGCTCGCCAGGAAGCAGCCGTACTGGTACTTCACCTCATCGAGCTGCCGGTAGATCTGGTGAGCGTCGACGATGCCACCATCGCGGTACTGGACGACGACCGAGGTCGTGGTCTGGTTCGCCTTGACCGGATACGCGAGGATGCCGTCGATCCCGTCGACGCTGAGGGCTTCCTGCGTGCCCGGCCACACCACCTCGCCGGCCTGCTGGTTGCCGTAAGCGAGTGCTGCGGCGTCGAGGACGGGCATCCCGAAATACTTGTCCTCGAGGCCGACCGGTTGATAGACGTGGCGCGCGGGGAAGCCGGGTAGCGGGCGCCGCGACAGGCGCGCCATCGAGGTGGTCGGATCCGCGATCTCCCAGCCGAGCTCGAGCAGGGCGAGGGCAGGGTGCACGAATGTGAGCAGATCACCATCGACACCGAACACGCTGCCGAGCAGCCCACGCGAGCCCGGAATGAGCGCGGTGTCGAGGATAAAAATGCTCCACATGCCGCCGGCGCCGAACGGCGTGAGCGCGCCGTAGCGCGGCTCGATCGCGGCGATCATGTTCGTGTACATGCCGCCCATCGAGTGGCCACCTGCAACGAGCGCGTCGGCGTTGAAGTGCTCGGTGCCACCGTTGCACCCGGGGAGCTCGAGGTCGATGAGCGCGTCGAGGAGAAGCCGCTGCTCGTAGACGCCCTGCTGGTACGTGTACGGGAACGCGGAGAGGTTGTTGATGTTGATGTAGTCGTAATCGCCAGCCGTCGGCAGGCGCTCGCTGTCGATGGGCAGCGACGACGCCGCCGCGGCGATGCCACGTCGCGCCACCACGACGCCAGGACCCTCACCGGCGACCGGCGCGCCATCAGCTGTCAGGTGCGGCCCCTCGTCGACGAGGTCGTACGACGCGCCGCCCGAACCGTGGAAGTAATGCCACAGCGGCCAGCCTTCGTTCGGCATCGTTGTGGTCGGCAGCGTGATCTTGAGCGGCACTGTCGCGGATCCCTGCATGACCGGCGTGCCGCTTGCGTCGAGCACGAAGTTGCCGCCGCTGGAGTACGGCGCGGTGCCGACCTGGAACTGCGGGAATGTGACCGAGGCCGTGAACGAGCACGCGCCGGTGAGGGTCGTCGCGTCTTTCACGACGTTCGTGATCGTCGCGTCGTGTGCCGTGCGGATGCCCTCGGAGCGCGCGCGCATGAGCGCGACCTCGTCGCCCGTGGTGAACACGGTCGCGACGAGGACGTCGGCCTTCGCGATGCCGAGCTCGTCGAGCGTGGGCCACAGCGAGCCGTAGAGTGCAGCGGCGGCCGTACCGCGCGCGCCGCTCGGCGTCTTGCCGGCTGCCAGCGCCGCAAAGGCGGGCGGCGTCTCGACACCAGGCGCGAATCCGCGGAGCAGCACGAACGCGTAGCGCGTGTCACCGCGCAGCACGAGGCCAGGCCGCGGTGCGATGGCGACGACACCCTTGGAGTACGCGTCGTCGACGAGCGTCTGCGCGACGACCGGAAATGTGTGACCGCGCTCCGGCGATGCGGCGTCGATGTCGACGAGCACCACGGTGTCCGCGAGCGTGTCGAGGGTGTGAACGGGTGCGTCGGCGGTGAACCGAAACCATGCGATCGGCATCACCGGGAAGCCGCGGCGCTCGGCGGCGACCTCGAGCAAGTCGTCGATCACCGGCAGGTGGCGGTCGTTCGGGAACCCGGCGAGGTCGGGCCGGCCATCCATCGTGAGCCGTAGATCCGAGGGGAACGGCAGGTCCCAGAAGGTGTCGCCCGCGAGCGGGCCGTCGAGCTCGAAGGCGACCGTGCTCGAAGGAGCGTCGTCGCCACACGCGGTCACGAGGGCAGCGAGGGCCAGGACCGTACAGCGCATGAGGCCGGTGGTATCGCGAGCGCCCGGGCCCGGCCCACGAATAGATTCCGACATCAGGACGACAGCGTCCGGATCAGCTTGCCGCCCTTGAAGTTCCACAACGTTCCCGACTCGCCCTTGATCCAGGTCTCGTCGACGGTGAGCGGCATCGTGGCGACCACCGCTACGCGGTCGTTGGGGGTTGTCACGGCAGCGAAGTCGACGCTGAGGTCCTCATCGGCGAGCGTGGCCTTCTGGAACGGCGCCTTGCGGACGATGTAGTGCAGCTTGGTCGAGCACCGGGCGAACAGCTGGCGCCCGTCGCCCAGCAGCATGTTGAACGTCCCATCCTTGCCGATCTTGCCGGCGTAGGACGCGACGCATGCCGCATAGTCCGACTGCGACCGCGGGTACTCCTTGAACTCGTGCTCGAGCGCGCCGAGCAACGCGCAGAACGCGTGCTCGCTGTCGGTCTCGCCGATCGGCTTGAAGCGCCCGAGCTTGAGCTTGCGGGCCTTCTTCACGGTGCCGTTGTGGGCGAACACGAAGTGCCGGCCCCACAGCTCGCGGACGAACGGATGGGTGTTCGCAAGCCCGATCCCGCCCCGGGTCTTGCGCCGGACGTGGGCGACCGCGAGGAGGGTCTTGATGGGGTGCTCGCGCACAAACAACGCCAGCGGGGAGCGAGCAGCTGCGTCAGGCTCGAGAAACGTTCGCGCGATGCGACCGTCGTAGAGGGCTAACCCCCAGCCATCGCTGTGAGGACCCGCCCGGCCACCTCGACTTGCGAGGCCGGCGAACGAGAAGACAATGTCGGTCGGGACGTTGCACTCCATCCCGAGCAGCTCGCACATGATCTCGTGAACTATACGTCACTACATCGGTAGTTGACCGCCGATGTTAGTGCCCGCTAACTATAGTGTCTTGGGGATGTCGGAGGAGGCTACTGACCAGCACGCGGCCCGGTCCGTCCTGCTGGTCGACGATTCGATGCTCCAGCTGCGCGCGTGGGCGCGCGACCTGCAGGCAGACGGTCGCATCGTGTTCACCGCGACGACCACGGCGCAGGCGATGGAAATCGTCCGTCACGAGCATCCCGAGGTCGCGATCGTCGACCTGTTCCTGGGCGCGGACGACGGCCTCGCCTTGACGCGCGAGCTCAAGGCGCTCGACGGCAATCTGTTCGTCGTCGTCGTGAGCGGCGACATGTCGGTCGCTCACGCGATGGCATCGGTTCGAGCCGGCGCGGACGATGTGCTCGTCAAACCGTTCATCGCGCGCGATATCGTTCGTCGCATCGAGAGCGGTGAGCTGGTCGATCCAGACCGGACTTCCCTCACACTCGAGCAGATCGAGTGGGAGCACATCAGCCGCGCGCTGATCGAGTCCGGGCAGAACATCACTCAGGCGGCTGAGCGGCTCGGGATCTACCGGCAAACGTTGCAGCGCAAGCTCCGAAAGCGGGGCCGTGAGCGCGAGGAGTGACGCTCCGGAACTAGGCAATTACCCGACGATAACCGGCAACGCTTTGCGGCAGTCCGGGTGCTTGTGTGCGCGTACGAAACCTCTCAGGATAGCCGGCTCCGGGGGGGATCCATCCAGATGGAACACAACGCGTATTTCGAGCTGAACTTCAAACCGAACGTCGCGTTGGTGTCGGTCGTCCGTCGTTTCGTGACGGAGTTCTACCAGCGCTTCCTGAGCGATCCCGATGGCACCTCTCGCGTTGCGCTCGCGACGCACGAGCTGCTCGAGAACGCGGTAAAGTACTCCAAGGATGGCGAGACCACCATCCGCATCGAGGTCGAGCACCACAAGAAACCGAAGATCGTAAAGATCGCGCTTCGCAATCGCGCCGAGCCGGCGAACATCGCGGCGATCCGCGACATCCTCGACGGGATGAGCAAGGCGAAGAGCTCGTTCCAGTACTACCAGGACCTGATCGCCGCGAAGTCGAAGAGTCGGGAAGGTAGCGGGCTCGGCCTCGCGCGCATCTGCGCCGAGGGCGAGATGAAGCTGACCTATCGTGTGCTCGAAGACGACATCACGATCATCGAAGCAACCACGTCGGTGGGAGAGGCGAACTGAGCATGCCCGAGGTAGTGAACGTCAAGGGCGAAGACTTCGCCGCCGCGGCTGACATGGACAACGGTGCAATTTCGGCGTGGCTCAAGGGCAACGCCGACTACGCCGCGCTCGATGCACTCGACATGTTGCTCGAGCGCATTCACGCCGAAGCGCGTCGCGGCAGCGTGAAGGAAGCGATCATTGATCTGCGCCAGCTCGAGTTCATGAACTCCAGCTGCTTCAAGAGCTTCGTCTCGTGGATCACCAACATCCAGGAGCTCGAGGCCGAGCGTCAGTACAAGGTGAAGTTTCTCTCGAATCCCCAGATGCACTGGCAAAAGCGAAGCCTCCACTCACTGCGTTGTTTCGCGGTGGAGCTCATCACCGTAACGGAGCAATGACCGAGCGCCTCCGGATCGCCGTCGAGGGCGTCGTTCAGGGTGTCGGCTTCCGGCCATTCGTGTTTGGGCTAGCCGAGCGGCTGGGGATCAGCGGGTTTGTCACGAATCGCACCGGTGATGTCGTGATCGAAGCCGAGGCCGAGCGGTCGACGCTCGAGCGGTTTCTCGTCGAGCTGAAGACCGGCGCCCCGAGTGCGGCTCGCGTTGATCGCGTGATCGCAACGCCGGCCGAGGTCGTGGGCGAGCACGCGTTTCGGATCGCCGACAGTGATGTGACAGCGACCGGCGCTGCCGCGATCGCGCCCGATGCGGCGACGTGTGCCGCGTGTGTCGCGGAGATTCTCGACGCGGGCGCGCGCCGGTACCGCTACGCATTCACGAGCTGTGCGGGGTGCGGGCCGCGGCTCACGATCGTGACCGGGGCGCCGTACGACCGCGCGCGCACCACGATGGCGGGCTTCGAGATGTGCGCCGCGTGCCGCGCCGAGTACGAGGATCCGACCGACCGGCGATTCCATGCGCAGCCGATCGCGTGTCCGGCGTGCGGGCCGCAGCTGTCCGGTTCGATCGAGATGGCCGCCGCCACGATCCGGGCGGGCGGCATCGTCGCGATCAAGGGCCTCGGGGGCTATCACCTCGCGTGCGATGCGACCAACGAGGGCGCGGTCGGCGAGCTGCGCAACCGCAAGTCTCGCGACGCCAAGCCGTTCGCGGTGATGATCGCAAACGTCGACGCCGCGGCGGAGCTCGGTGAGCTCGGTGACGTCGCCCGCGCCTTGCTCGCCAGCGCGGCTGCGCCGATCGTGCTCGCACCGAAGCGCGCGTCGCGGCTGGCTCAGGGCGTGGCGCCCGGTGTCGGTGACGTCGGCGTGATGCTGCCGTACACACCGCTCCATCATCTGCTCGTGCGCGCGCTCGGCGATCTGCCAATCGTGATGACGAGCGGCAACGCGAGCGACGAACCGATTGCATTCCAAGACGACGACGCGCGCGAGCGGCTCGGCTCCATTGCCGACAGCTTTCTCGTCCACGACCGGCCGATCCACATGCGCTGTGAAGACTCGGTGGCACGCGTGGTCGATGGCGCGCCGCTGCTGCTGCGCCGCGCGCGTGGCTATGCCCCCGCCCCCGAGCGCTTCCCACTTCACCTCGCCACGCCGACGCTCGCGCTCGGCGGTCACCTCAAGGCCGCATTCGCCTATGGCACCGGGAACGTCGCATACGTGTCGCCGCACTTCGGCGACCTCGACGAGCTGACGGCGTACGAGGCGTTCGTCGCCGGTGTCGAGCATTTCGGTCGCCTGCATCGCGTCACGCCCCAGCAGGTGGTGGTCGACATGCATCCCGACTACGCGACCACCCGGTTCGCCGAGACGCTCGGGTTGCCAACCATCGCGGTTCAGCACCACCATGCGCACTTCGCGAGCGTGTTCGCGGATGCCGGTCTGCATGGGCCTGCGATCGGGGTGATCTTCGACGGTGCTGGGTATGGCGGAGATGGCACGATCTGGGGTGGCGAGATCCTCGTCGGTGATCCGGCGGCGGTCTGGCGTGCGGCACATCTGCAGA
>JBBQFU010000123.1:0-24643 GCA_038322185.1 Haliangiales bacterium | reverse complement strand
CAATGGCAGCCTGCAGTCGTCCGGGAACCCGGTCGCGGTGATGGGAGGCGTCTCCGATGTCGGCGCCGGCGTCAACCACAGCTGCGCACGCACCAACGCGGGCGACGCGTTCTGCTGGGGTAACAACGACAGTGGACAGCTCGGAACCAAGGACAACGTCACGTCGCCGAGTCCGCGCCTGGTGCTGAACGAAATGGCCAGGCGGCTCGAGAACGTTGCGACGGTCGACCTCGGGGCAAACTCCAGCTGCGCGCTGATCACTTCTGGAGCGGTGCGCTGCTGGGGCCATGGCGATCGAGGGCAGGTCGGCAACGGGGCGAACAACGATTCAGATGTGGCCTTGCTCGTGAGCAATCTGCTCGACGCGGCTCAGGTCGAGGTCGGCGAGAGCCATGTGTGCGCGCGTCGGCAGACCACAGGCGTGGTGTGCTGGGGCAACAACGGGAGCGGGCAGCTCGGCGACGGCACGAACACGCTGCGTAACACGCCCACGCCGATCCTCGGATTTGGCGCGGTGGGCCTGGGGCTGGGCAGCCATCACAGCTGTTCGTTCTCGGCGGGCGGGTCATCTTGCTGGGGCTCGGGCGGCAGCTTCCAGCTCGGCGACGGACAGCAGCAGGATCAGAACGCGCCGGTGTCGACCAACCTGACGTGCCCGTGACCGAGCGCAGCGACGCCGAGCTGCTCGAGGGCTGGCGCGGTGGCGATACCGCGGCGGGCGAGCAGCTTGTCGCGCGGCACTGGAGCAGCATCGCGCGGTTCTTTCGTTCGAAGATCGGCGATGACGGCGCGGATCTGATCAGCCAGACCTTTCTCGCGTGCGTCGAGGCGCGTGATCGGATGGAAGGCAACGTGAAGGCGTACCTGTTCTCGGTCGCGCGCCGGCGCCTCGCGGATCATTTTCGCAGCCGTGCGCGCTCGCCGTCTCTCGACTTCTCGATGTCGAGCGTCGTCGACCTCGGCACCGGGCCGACCACGCACGTGTCGCGTCGCCAGCGTAGCGAGCTGCTCCGCGACGCGCTCGCGCGCATCCCACTCGACGACCAGATCGCGCTCGAGCTGGCGTACTTCGAGAGCCTCACGATGCGAGAGATCGCGAGCGTGCTCGAACTGCAGGAGAACACGGTGCGCAGCCGGCTGGGCCGCGCGCGCGACAAGCTCCGCGCGGTGCTAGCGACGCTCGGCACGAGCGACGATGCCGCATTCGCGGAGTCGCAGCTCGACGAAAAGGCGAGGGTGGACAACTAGATACGAGATCGCGTCGATTTTCGGGATCAACCCGGCGCCAGCTCCGACTTGTAGGCCATGCGCATCGTCCCTGTCGCCCTGGCCCTTCTCACCGCTTGCGCAGCCGACCCGGATCCGACCGATGACGGCGCGTTCGACGTCGGCAAGGCCGATGGGAGTGGTTGCCTGCCGAGCGCGGAGTCCGACGATACGCGCGGCCTGCTCGCATACGCGAACGATCCGGCGGTCACGGCCGCCGAGCTGCGCGACCTCGGCCTCTACGCGAAGGCCGCGGGGAACCTGGTCGCCGCGCGTCCATTCGATTCACTCGGCGACCTCGATGCGGTTCCGAGCATCGGTCCATTCGCGTGTCGCGTGCTGCGCGCGCAGGCGTGCGACGTGCGTGGCCTGTGCGAAGCGGCGCTGCCGCTGTGGACCTGGAACCTCAAGACGTTTCCGCTCAGCGGCGGCACGATCGATCTCGTCGCCGGGACACTCGATGCGGCGGAGGTCGTCGGGTTTCAGGAGGTCGACTCGCTCACCTCGTTCGACGAGCTGATGACGAAGCTGCCTGGTTGGGTCGGTCTCGCCGGTGAGTACGGCTTTGGTACCCATGTCGCGATCGCGTTTCGGACCGATCGGCTGAAGCTCGTCGAGAGCGAGGATCTGTGGCCGAACGATCCGGATCACTTCCCGCGGCCGGTGCTGGCCGCCACGTTCGAGATCACCGGCCGCGTTGGCAGCACGCGCTTCACGGTCGTCGATGTTCACCTCAAGGCACAGATCGACGCGGACTCGGAGCGCCGTCGACGCGAGGCGATCGCGATGTTGGAGCCGTGGCTCGCGACGCGGCGGGCTGCGGGCGATCGCGTGATCGTGCTCGGCGACTGGAACGACGACATCGCCGACGCGCCCGACTCGAACGTGTTCCTGCCTCTGCTCGGCAAGCCCGACGCGTATGTCACGCCGACCCTCGACGTGGCGAAGCGCGGCGGCTACTCGTACATCCCGTTCAAGCGGATGATCGATCACGTGGTGCTGACGCGCGAGGCGGCGGAGACGTTGCACGTCGCAGAGGTCGCGCCGGTCGAGCTCGAGAAGACGATCCGTGACTATCTGCACACCGTGTCCGATCATCGGCCGGTGAACGCGACCTTGATCCCGGTGCTCCCCTCCAACTGACTTGCGCGGACGTGGGGGAAGCCCCGTCGAGCATCGTGAACTTGCTCCCGCGATCGTCGCCACGATCGGTGCCGACTAGGATACGCTCAGCGTCAACGTCGCCCGGGGAGGGAACATGACCAAGCGATCTGTCGCGGCAGTTATCATCTTTTCGATCATCACCTTCGGCATCTACTGGCTCTACTGGTTGGTGAAGACGAAGAACGAGATGAATCGCCTCGGCGCGGACATCCCAACCGCCTTGCTGATCATCGTTCCGTTCGCCGGCATCTACTGGATGTGGAAGTTTGCCGGCGGCGTGCAGCACGTGACCGGTGGCAAGCAGTCCCAGGGGACCGTGTTCATCCTGATGTGGCTGTTGAACCTGATCGGCGTGGCGATCGTGCAGTCCGAGCTGAACACCTCGGTGGACCGCCAGCTGCCCGTCGCACGCGTCGCGTAGTACGTTCGTAGCTCGGGTGAAGAAGCCGAGCGAGCTCCAGCGCCTTGCGCGCGCGTTCACGGTGCGCAAGGCGAGCAAGCGTCTGCCCATCCTTCTGGGAACGGGCGCCGCCGTGATCGGCGCGGCGACACCATTGGGCTTCGTCATGGCGGGCGCCTTTGCGCTCGGCATTGGCGCGAACGAATTCGAGCATCGCCGCAAGGTGAAGCGCGGGCTGCGCGAGGTCGAGCGCTGGGGCTTCCCGGTTCTCGGTTATCGCGAGTGGCTGCTCGCCGACGAACCGACGTTCGACATCGAGCTCGCGCGTGACCTCGATCCGGACGTGATGATCACGTCGGCCAAAGCGGTCGAGCCCTCGGTGCGCGTGAGCCGCGTGCGCGAGCGAACATTTCAGATCGTCACGCGGCGGAGCGCGCTGCCGCCGGTACGCGGCGAGCTCGATGCCGTGCTCGTCGGTGATCGCGAGCTGCTGATGACCTTGCACAACCAGCTCCTCGCGCCACTGCACGCCGACGTCGGCATTCGGCGGATGCAGATGGGTGACCGCACGCGGATGCCGGCGCTGCAGGCCTTGCTGCCGGCCGGTGAGAGCGGCGGCAAGAGCGAAGGCGGCGAGGGAATGTCGATGGGCGCGTTTCGCGATGCGGCCCTCGCGGCGCCGCCGGCCTTGCAGGCGCTCGTCTATTCGGTCGCGGATCGCGAGATACCGCGCGAGGCGCAGACGCTGAAGAACCGATCGGAGCGCGTGGTCTTCGCGACGGGGTCGACCCCGCACGGTGTGGGGACCGTCGCTGGATTCGCGTCCGGTGGCGTGTTCGCGGGGCTTGGCTGGGGCGGTCCGATCGGGATGGCGATCGGTGCGGTCGTGGGCACGGCTGCTGGCGTGATGGCCGCGGTGAACGGCAACAAGCGCAACGCGAGCAAGATCGCGGCGAGCCTCAGCGGTAACGGCTTTCCAATTGAGGGCTACGACGACTGGCTGATCAGCGGGCGGCCGATCTTCGACATCACGCTCTCGACGCCGCTCGCGCCCGAGATGTTCAAGATGATGCTCGAGACGCTGCCGCGCGCGTGGAGCATCAGCGCGAACGGCGAGGTGCCGTGGGTGGTCGAGACCGTGTGGCTCGAGTCAACGCTGGTGCGACTCGAGACCCGGCCCGCGCTCGTCGAGCCGCCGAACAAGGTCGAGCCGTTCTACGGCGGCTCGCACCAGATGTTCGAGACGTTCCGCACGCAGGTGCTGTCGGCAATGCACCGCACCGTCGGCGTGGTGTCCGTCCAGATGGGCGGATACCTGACCCGACGAGTCTAGTGGCGCGTGGCCGCGTGCGCGAACGGCTGCGCGGCCTCGAGCTGCGCGGCGACGCGGAACAGCAGATCCTCGCGGCCATACGCGGCGGCGAGCTGGATGCCGATCGGCAGACCGGCGCCGTTGCGGTGGAGCGGAAGCGAGCACGCGGGCTGGCCGGTCGCGTTGAAGATCGCGGTGAACGGCGCGAAGTCCGCGGCGCGGAAGATGCCCTTGAGCATGTCGTCGGGCGGCGACCAGAACGTGCCGAGCGGCGGTGGCGGCTCGGTCACCGTCGGGGTGAGCCACAGATCGTAGGTCGTGAAGAACGCGGCGATGCGGCGGCTGGCCGTCTTGATCCAGTCCCATGCGTTTGCGTAGGCCGAGGCGGTGATCATGCGGCCGAGCTCGGCCAGGCCCCAGGTGCACGGTTCGACCTCGTGCATCTCGATGCGGCGACCGATCGCGTTCGAGCACCAGTCGAGCTTCTGCGTGACGCCGACGGCCCAGATCGCGAGGAAGTTCGGGACCCACTCGGGCTCGCGCGCGACATCGATCTCGGCGTGCTCGACGGTGTGGCCGAGCGACCCGAGGAGCTTCGCGGTGTGCGCGACGGCGGCGCAGCAGTCCGCGTGCGACTCGGTGAGCGTGCCCTCGGGCGTGATGTGGCGGGTCGCGTACGCGATACGAAGCTTGCCCGGTGGCACGCTGACCTCACTCGCGTACGGCGTGAGCAGCGTGGGAGCTGCGTACGGATCGCCGAGCTGCATGCCGGCGACGAGATCGAGAACCGCTGCGGAGTCGCGCACGGAGCGAGTCACCACGTGATCGCACACGAGGCCACCGTTGACGTCGCCCGGGCCGGGCCAGTACGAGACGCGACCACGGCTCGGCTTCATGCCGAACAGGCCGCACAGGCTCGCGGGGATCCGGATCGATCCGCCGCCGTCGTTGGCGTGCGCGATCGGGACCATGCCCGCCGCGACCGCGCAGGCCGAGCCGCCGCTCGAGCCGCCGGTGGAACGCGTCGTGTCGTAGGGGTTCTTGCCGGGCGGCCATGCCGGTGACTCGGCCGACGGCAGGATGCCGAGCTCGCTCGTGTTGGTCTTGCCGACGATCACGAAGCCGGCGCGCTTGAGCGCGATCACGATGTGATTGTCGACGGGGGCGCGATAGCCCGCTTGCTTGAGCGGCTTCACGCCGCCGGTGTAGAGCTCGCCGCCGATCGTGGCGCCGAGGTCCTTGATGAGGATGGGCACGCCTCGGAACGGGCCGTGTGGCGCATCGTTCGCGGTGGCGCGGGCCTGCTCGAACATCGGGATGGTCACCGCGTCGAGCGCGGGATTGTCGCGCTGGATCCGCTCGATCGCTGCATCGACGAGCTCGCGCGGCGAGGCCTTGCCGCTGCTGACGAGGGCTGCTTGCGCGGTCGCATCGAGGTCCGAGAGGTGCATGACCGCGTCAGCGTACACGACCGTACGCTCGTGATATGCCCGGGGCATGCAACTCCTCTCCGGTAAACTGGCGCTCGTTACCGGAGGCGGCCGTGGCATCGGCGCTGCGTGCGCTCGTGCGCTCGCGGTTTCCGGCGCACGCGTGGTCGTGTGTGGACGCACGCAGTCCGACCTCGATGCGATCGCGAAAGAGATCGACGGTGTCGCGATCGCGTGTGATGTCGGCGACCGCGCGGCGACCGACAAGCTGGTCGCCGAGCTGCCGGGTCGGATCGATATCCTGGTGAACAACGCCGGCATTGCCGAGAGCGCGCCGCTCGAGAAGACCAGTGACGAGGTGTGGGACCGCATCCTCGAGGTCGATGCGACCGCACCGTTCCGCCTCATTCGCGCGCTCGCGCCGGCCATGGCGAAGGTGGGGTGGGGCCGCATCGTCAACATCGCGTCGAATGCGGGTGTGTCGGGCTATGGCTACTCGTCGGCGTACTGCGCGGCGAAACACGCGATGGTTGGCTTCACGCGCGCACTCGCGATCGATCTCGCGCGCACCGGCGTGACGATCAACGCGCTGTGCCCGGGCTGGGTGCACACCAAGCTTGCCGATGATGCAATCGCGCGCATTGCGGCGAAGACGAGCCGCACCGTCGAGGAAGCGCGCAAGTCGCTCGAGTCGATGAGTCCGCAGAAACGGATGATCGAGCCCGAGGAGGTTGCGCACGCGGCACTCATGCTGTGCGCCGACGGCGCGCGTGGCATCCACGGCCAGACCATCGTGATCGATGGAGGAGCGATTCTGAAATGAGCACCGAGGTCGTTGTCGTCAAACATTGGCCGGCACCGAAGGGCTACGCGAACGGACAGATCGGCCGCGGGCCGGTGCTGCATGTCGCGGGGCAGGTCGGCTGGACCGCGCCAGGTGTGTTCGAGGCCAAGGATCTGCTCGGGCAGTTCAAGCAGGCCCTCGATAACGTGCTCGCGGTGGTGCACGCTGGTGGCGGCAAGGTCGCCGACATCGCGTCGATGACGGTCTACGTGACCGACGTCGTCGAGTATCGTAACTGCACCCGCGCGCTCGGGCCGATCTGGAAGGAGCGGATGGGGACGCACTATCCGGCGATGGCGCTGGTGGCGGTGAGCGCGCTCGTCGAGCCCGAGGCCGTGATCGAGATTCAAGTCGTCGCGTACCTGGAGCACCTCGAATGATCCCGAAGCCCACCTCGTTTGCGCTCGAGCTCGATGCCGGTGTTGTCACGATCACGCTCGACCGCGAGAAGCGGCTCAACGCGCTGACCTTCGAGGTCTATCGCGAGCTCGCCGAGACGTTCGAGCGCCTCGACGAGTACGACGAGGTCCGCGCGATCGTGATCACCGGCCGCGGGCGCGGGTTCTGCTCCGGCGGCGACCAGGACGACATCATCAAGAATCTGCTGGGGCAGGACACGCCAGCGCTCGTGAAGTTCACGCGCGCGACCGGGCGGCTGATCCAGGCGATGCGCGAGTGCAAGCGGCCGATCGTCGGTGCGATCAACGGCACGGCCGTCGGTGCGGGCTCGGTGATCGCGATCGCGTGCGACCTGCGCATCGTGTCGAAGACCGCGAAGTTCGGGTTCATCTTCCCGCCAGTCGGGCTGTGCGGTGCGGACATGGGCGCCACGTATCTGCTGCCGCGGATCGTCGGGCTCGGCCATGCGAGCGAGCTGCTGTTCTTCGGCGACATCATCGATGCCGAGACCGCGAATCGGATGGGTTTGTGCAACCGGCTCGTCGAGAACGGTGAGGAGGCGGTGAGGGTCGCGACCGAGTGGGCGAAGCGGCTTGCCGCGGGCCCGGCGTTCGCGCATTCGATGACGAAGAAGATGATCGAAGCCGAGCACACGATGACGCTGGCCTCCGCCATCGAGGCCGAGGCGCAGGCGCAGGCGCTGTGCATGCAGCATCCTGACTTCGCGGAGGCGCACGCTTCGTTCAAGGAGAAGCGCAAGCCGCGCTTCAAGGGCGCGCCGGAGTAACGTGCGGCTGTCGAACGACGATCTGCCGATGTTCTTCGACGCGGAGCACGGCGCTCTGGCGGAGCGGCTCCACGCGGCCGCGGCCTCGCTCGAGGCGGTCGAGGCGCCCGATGGTCGGAGCGAGGCGGTTCGTGATCGTGCGGCGGCCACGGCGCTGGCGAAGGCGAACCTGTTCGAGCTGGTTGCGCCGGCGAGCGGCAAGGTCGACTCGCGGTCGCTGTGCCTGGCGCGCGAGATGCTTGGCTACGTGTCGCCGCGGGCGGATTCGATCTTCGCGGTGCAGGGCCTCGGCGTGCACCCGGTGTTGCTCGCGGGTACCGCCGCGCAGAAGGCCGAGGTCGCTGCGTATGCGCGCGGTTCGAACATCGCCGCGTTCGCGCTGACCGAGCCCGAGGCGGGGAGCGATGTGGCGTCGATCCAGACCCGCGCGATCCAGAGCAACGACGGCTACCGGCTCGACGGTGACAAGCTGTTCATCTCGAACCTCGGCATCGCGGACCACGCGACCGTGATCGCCACGACCGATTTGGCCGCGGGCGCGGCGGGACTGACCGCGTTCTGGATCGCGCTCGACATGCCGGGCGTGCGGGTCAAGCCGATGCAGGCGACGGCGTCGCATCCGATCGGTGCCCTCGAGCTGCGGGGCGTGGTGGTCCCCCAGGGCGCGCGCATCGGCGCCGTGGGGCAGGGGATGAAGCTCGCGATGCAGACCCTCGATGCGTTCCGCGTGTCGGTCGGTGCGGCGGCGGTCGGCATGGCGCGGCGCGCGATGGACGAAGCGATCCGCTTCGTGACGGGGCGCTCGCAGTTCGGCAAGCTGCTGTCGGAGCAGCCGCTGATCCAGGCGCACATCGCCGACATGGCAGTCGACCTCGATTCGGCGCGCCTGCTCGTGCTCCGCGCGGCGCATCGCAAGGACACCGTCGGTGGCCGGGTGACCACGGAGGTCTCGATCGCCAAGCTCGGTGCGACCGAGGCCGCGTCGCGCGTGATCGATCGTGCGGTGCAGCTGCTCGGTGGGCGTGGTGTGATGGCAGGAAATGTCGTCGAGCATCTCTATCGCGCGATCCGGCCGCTGCGGATCTACGAAGGAACCAGCGAGATCCAGCGCACGATCATCGGGCGTGCGCTCACGACACCGCCCAAGGAGAAGTGATGAGCGAGCCGGTCCGTTTCCCGGACGACTTCAATCTGGCCGACTACTGGCTGTTCGATCGCCTGCGCGAGGGCAAGGGCGACAAGCCGGCCCTGCTGTTCGGTGATCGCAGCTGGACCTACGGCGAGGTGGCCGAGCTGTCGCGTGGCTTCGCGCGGTCGCTCGTCAATGCCGGCATCCTGCCGGGGGAGCGCGTGTACATCGTGCTGCCCGACACGCCGGCCTTTGCGTGGAGCATCTTCGGCACGCTGCTCGCGGGCGCGGTTGTCGCGATGGGCAATCCGATCGCGCCGACCGAGGACCTCGGGCACGTCGTCGACTACCTGTCGCCGGCCGTCGTGGTCACCACGCCCGCCGTTGCCGAGGCGCTGGCGCCGAAGCTACGCGACATGCCCGTGCGCCGGATCCTGCTATCGCCGTTCGCAGCGACGGGCGACGACCCCGAGGCGCACCAGCCGTCCCTCGCGAGCGTGCCGGGCTCGCAGTGCCTGGCGCACTTCATCGCGCAGGGTGTGGCGTCGCCCGAGGTTCGGCTCCCCAAGATCCATCGCGACGATCAGGCGATCTGGCTGTTCACGTCGGGCTCGACGGGAAAGCCGAAGGCCGCGATGCACACGCACCGTGACTTCGCGTTCAACACGCAGGTGTTCGCCAAGCGCACGATCAACATGCGCGAGAGTGACGTCACCGTCAGCGTGCCGCGCCTGTTCTTTGGCTACGCGACCGGCACGAACCTGTGGTTCCCGTTCGCCGTCGGCGCCACGGTCGGTCTGTTCAGCGAGCGCCCGACCGCGGAGTCGATCACGGCTGCGATCACGCGCTACAAGGCGACCGTCGTCACGAACGTGCCGACGATGCTCGGCAAGATCCTCGATCTCGACGACGAGCGTCGCGCACGCGGCGAAGCGGGCATCGATCTGTCGTCGGTGCGCTTCCACTTCTCTGCCGGCGAGGCGCTGCCCGAGCCGCTGATGCGCCGCTTCATCGAGCGCTTCGGTGGTCAGATCTACGACGGCATCGGCTCGGCGGAGATGTTCCACATCTACTGCTCGAACCGCCCCGATGACGTTAAGCCGGGCTCGCTCGGCCGCGTGGTCGAGGGCTACGAGCTGAAGATCCTCCCCGAGGAGGCGACCGGTACCGGTGCAGAGTCCCTGCCACCGGGCGAGATCGGTGTCCTGTGGGTGAAGGGCGACAGCGTCTCGCTCGGCTACTTCCGCGATCGCGACAAGAGCTGGAAGACCTTCCACGGTCACTGGTGCCGCACTGGCGACCTGTTCTCGATCGATACCGAGGGCTACCTGTACTTCCAAGGCCGCGCCGATGACCTGTTCAAGGTGGGCGGCATCTTCGTCGCCCCCCGCGAGGTCGAGGACTGCCTGCTCGGGCATCAGGCCGTCTCGCAGTGCGCGGTCATCCCGGCCGAGGACCACGGGCTGACCAAGCCAAAGGCGATCGTCGTCGTGCGCCCCGATGCGCGTGACCTGGATCGCAAGGCCCTCGCGGACGAGCTCAAGGCCCATGTCCAGTCGCGGCTGTCGAAACACAAGTACCCGCGGTGGGTGATCTTCGTCGACGAGCTCCCGAAAAACGATCGCGGCAAGGTCGACAAGAAGCTGCTGAGCGAGCGCGACAAGCGCGGTGAGCTAAGCTCCGATTAAGCCCGTGACCGAACGCTTCCTCGCCCGCCACACCACCGCCTCGCTCGAACACCTGACCACGGGTAAGAAGGGCGTGATCGCGCTGGTCCCGGTCGGCTCGACCGAGCCGCACGGGCCGCACCTCGGCCTGGGTACCGACGTGATCATCTCCGCGGCCGCCTGCCTGCGCGCCTGCGAGCTGCTCGAGAAGCGCGGCACGATGCTGGGCGTCATCGCGCCGGCCATCTCCTACGGTGTCACCGACTGCGCGGCCGGCTTCGCGGGCGCCGTCTCGATTCCCGCCGAGGTCCTCACGGCCTACATCGCCGCGGTCGTCGACGGACTGCTTGCCTCCAACGTGCGCCACGTCTGCCTCGTCAACAACCACCTCGAGCCGGCTCAGGATGCTGCCGTCCGCGCGGTCCTCGTCGGGCGCGAGACCAAGGTCTCCTACGCGTGTCCGCTCTCGAAGAAGTGGGCGCGCACCCTGTCGGCCGAGTTCAAGTCGGGTGCCTGCCACGCCGGCCGCTACGAGACCTCGATCGTGATGGCTGCCGCACCGGAGCTCGTGACCGAGGGCCTGCGCCAGCGCCTCATGCCGGTCCCGATCTCGCTGTCCGAGAAGCTCAAGGCCGGGATCAACACGTTCCAGGAGATGGGGATGGAGCTGGCCTACGCCGGCGACCCCGCGGCCGCCACCGTCGAGGAGGGTGACCAGCTCATCCAGCGGCTGGGTGAGATGGTCGTGGGGGAGGTCCTCGAATCCATGGGCATCAAGCCCGCCTCGGGCTGATATGCTCGCTCCCATGAGAGCGTGTCTGGCCCTGCTGGTCGCGTCCGCCTGTTCAGGAAACGACGCGCGCATTCGTATCGAGCGTCAGCCCTCTACGCTCGCTGCCGCGACGGACGATGGTTGGGTCGCGGGTGGCGCGCTCCTCGTCGCCGCGCCGGGCTCGTTCAGCTTTCCGCAGCCGGTCGCGGTGCGCATCACGCTCGTCGATCTGGACGCCGAGATGCCCGAACCCGAGCTGATCAGCACCGCAAAGCTGACGGTGTTCGGTGAGGGTGTCGCCGAGATCACCGAGAACCTCACGTGCCAGCCGACCTACTGCGAGGCGGAGCTGAGCATCACGGCTGAGGGTGACGCGATGCTGCAGGCCGTGGCGACTGGCAAGGACAGCGAGGGGAGCGACTGCTTCTACTACGCGGTCCACGAGGATCCTGATCCGAGCGCGGCAAGCCCGGCGCTCTACGACGCGATCGAAGCCAAACAGCACGACTGCCAGGCCGACCTGTTCGACTGACCATGTCGATCACGCCAACGCTGTGCGACATGCCGGCGAGCGGACGCTGTGCTTCGATCCGCTCTCCCGGCGTGTCGATCGCTCAGTGACGTCGGTGCGCGGGCAACAGGCGCGCGGGTGGCAACCGGCCGGCACGTTCACGCAGGAACAGCTGGCGTGACGTTCGCTCGAACAAGCGCGCGGCGCCGGCACCCGTACCGACGGCGAGCGAGCACGCGAGCGCACACATGATCGCAGCGCCGATGGCACCGCCGAGCGTCACGGGCATCAGCAGACCGAGCAGCAGGCCGCCCGTGAGGATCGCGAGCGGCGGTATGAAGATGAGCTTGGCTGCGCGGCGCGTCGGGGCTTCATCCTGCCAATCACGCTCGCAGTTGTCGCAGCGCTCGTCGTTGCCGAGCACGTGACGCTCGCAGCGCGTGGACGTGCACCGGCCGCATCTCATGACCGGCGCCAAGACGCAGTCTTTGCAGACACGCGAGCCCATCCTCTCAAGGATGCCTGGGTTCCCAGACCCGGCAAGCGCTGTCTCTTAGAGGCCCGAAACTGCAAAGACCCGCCGGTCAGGGCGGGTCGTGTGCTCGATCGCTCGGGGATCGTACGTAGGCGAACCTACTCCTTGATACCGTGCTTGCCTTTGACCTGATCGAGGACCTTTTGGTACTCGATGTCCCACGCCTGCGAGCCTTCCTCGAGGTTCTTGAGACGGTCGCGGACTTCCTGATCGATCGCTTCGTCGACCTGCATGTGCTTCTTGCAGATGTCCTTGATCTTGCGGCGGAGCAGCGCGTCCTCCGCGAACACCTCATCGACGTGCCGCGAGTTCATGAACGCTTCGAGCATCTGGTTGGAGATCCAGGACAGGCCCTCTTCGCCGAGACCGAATTCCTTTTGCTCCGCGAGCTGGCGCTTGGTGCGGCCCAGGTGCGAGTAGGGAAGGCCACGGATCTCAAGGATGTCCTTAGCCCGTTCGGTCAGCTCCTTCTCGACCCGGATGTACTCCTTGAGCACGGATGCCGCGTCGAGTTGGGCCTCGTTCCCGTCGCTGACTTCGATATCACCCGCTTGCGTAAGCGTCGTGATGATCTCCGCCGCGATGGTGTCGACCTTCCCTGGATACAGTCTCATTCTCGCGGCACTGTAGGGGGCGCTAGGCCCTCATGCAAGCCGCGTAGCACGTTCTCGTGCCTACTTTTTTCGACGATGTGCACGATCGCTATCCTGGTTGGAGTCACCGATTTGCCCGTCGTAATCGCGGCGAATCGCGACGAGCTTTATGCGCGCGACACTCGTCCGCCGCAGCTGCTCGCACCGGGAGTTGTCGGTGGACTCGATGCAGTATCTGGCGGCAGCTGGCTCGCACTGAATCGCAATGGCCAGTTCGCTGCGGTCACCAATCAGCGAGCACTGGATCAAGCACCCGTCGGCGTCCGGTCTCGCGGGCTCGCGGTCACCGAGCTCGCTGCAGCCACTGACCAGGAAGCGTACGTTGCGGCCCTCGACCCGCGCGGGTACGCGAGCATGAACCTCGTGTGGGGTGATGCCGAGCGCGTGAGCATTGGATATCTGAGAAACGATGGGACCAAGGACATCAGTGTGCTGCCACGCGGCGTCAACGTGCTGTGCAACGACCGCATCGGCGCGGAGGGCTTCCCGCGCGGTGTGCGGCTGCAGCTCGCGCTCGATGCGATGACAGCGGACGAGTACTTCGGGCACGGCCATGAAGCGACGGCCCCCGATCGCCGCACGTGGGATGCGCTCGTGCCGCGCATCACCGCCGCACTCGGTGACCACACGCGAGTGGCACTTACCGAAGTGCCGCCCTCGCATCTGCCGGCCGAGCTCGCGCGCGAGCTCACCGCCGCGTGCATTCACAGCGAGATCTACGGCACGCGCAGCGCATCGATCATCGGGCTCGACCACCGCCGCGTCGCCGGATACCTGCACGCCGATGGTCCACCGTGCGTCACGCCGTTCACCTCGAAG
Organism: Haliangiales bacterium; assembly: GCA_038322185.1. GTDB lineage: Bacteria > Myxococcota_A > Polyangia > Haliangiales > Haliangiaceae > JABFXX01. The sequence goes on along the minus strand of JBBQFU010000123.1, from coordinate 10,955 downwards.
CTGGAGCTGCTCGCATGACCGATGTACCGCGCAAACGAACGCTCGTGGTCGCCGGCCTCATGGCGCGCGCCGATGGGTGCGTGCTGATCACGCAACGCCGCGCAGATCAGGCGCTGCCGCTGCAGTGGGAGTTCCCTGGCGGCAAGGTGGAGCCTGGCGAGGCGCCGACCGCGGCCCTCGCGCGCGAGCTGACCGAGGAGATCGGCGTGACGGTCGAGGTGGGCCGGATCTGGGATGTACTGTTTCATGCGTACCCCGCCTTCGACCTCGTGATGCTCGTGTACGCGTGCCGCATCGCCGCCGGCGAACCGCGCGCCGTCGAGGTCGCCGATGTTCAGTGGGTGCCGCGCGCGGAGCTTCCTACGTGGGACATCCTTCCGGCGGACCGTCCTCTCGTCGATCGCCTCGTTTCCGAAGGCCCACCTTGATTGAATTCAGAGCTGCGGGGTGCCTACAATCCGAAGACGATGGAAGGCCGCGCCAAGGTCACGAAGGAAGTCCTCTGCGAGGAGGCTCGCTTCATCCTCGCCAACGTGATGGCGGAGGCACGCTACGGGCGCCAGAACCGCTACGACGACATCCGTCGCGTGTGTGAAGGTGCGGTCTCGATTCCGTTCGGCGAGTACATCGGCTTCCTCGAGAAGTCCGGCTACCTGCGCCACGACCACGGCAACGAGAGCCTCGAGGTAACGCCCGACGGTGAGAACGTCGTCAACGGCGGCAATCTCCCCGAGTTCACCGAGCGCGCGGTCAGCCACTTCAAGAAGCTGCGCCAGAGCCGCGCGATGCAGACCGGTGCGATGCCGGTTCCGCAGGTCCCCGGCGTCACTTCGTCGACGCCCGCACCAACCGCCGCCGCAGCGCGCAGCGAGAACGCGGCCGCACGCTCGGCTCCCACGAAGGACACGCCGGCACCCGCCGCCGCCGCTGCGCCTGGACCGAAGGTGTCGAGCTCGGGCGGTCGCGCGAGCGCCGCGGTCGGTGGCGAGATCGACGCCGTCGAGCAGCGCTACGAGAAGCTGACCCAGATCGGGTCGGGCGGTATGGGCACCGTGTATCGAGCTCGCCAGGTCGCGCTCAATCGCGAGGTTGCGATGAAGGAGATCCGCGATCTGTTCGGCTTCTTCAGCGAGGACCAGCGCAACGAGATCGTGCGCCGCTTCACCGACGTCGTGCGCGCGTGGGGCAATCTCTCGCACCCGAACATCCTGCCGATCCACGACGTGAACATCTGGGTCGAATACCCGTACGTGATCACCGAGCTCGCTCATAACGGTTCTTGCCGGCGCTTGATCACCGACGCAGAGGAGATTCCCGTCGAGCTCGCGTTCAAGTACCTGCTGCAGTCGCTGCATGCGCTGCGCGCCGCGCACGCGCAGAACACGTATCACCGCGGCCTCAAGCCGGAGCAGCTGCTGATCGACGCGTACGGCAACGTGAAGGTCTCCGACTTCGGCTTCACGCGGATTGTCGAGCGCGACCACGCGGTCATTCGCCAGATCTACGTCGGCATGGGCAACGTCGCGTACATGGCGCCGGAGCTCTACACGGATCCGACCGCCGCTGGCGCGCAGACCGATATCTACGCGCTCGGCATCATCTTCTACGAGCTACTCACGCGGAAGCTGCCCGGCCGCCGCTCGCCAATGCCGTCGCAGATCAATGGCGCGCTGCCCAAGGGCATCGACGACATCTGGGATCGCATGACGCGCGACGCGCGCGAGGATCGCTACGAGACCGTGGACGAGATCCTCGCCGACATCGATCGGCTCGAAGGCATGGAGGCACTGCTCGGCAAAGCGAGCCCGGTGCTCGTCAGCGAGAACCCGCTTGCCGACGTGAAGTTTCGCGCCGGCGCCGAAGAGCCAGTGCTCGGCCCGCCGGTGGGCCCCGAGGGCGACGACGACGACAAGAAGGGCCCCGGCCACCGCCCGTATTCGTTCCAGCAGCGTCGCAAGAAGGTCTAGCGGCCGCGAACGCCGAGCGCGAGAAGCTTCTCCGCGAGCGCGTCGGCCTGGTCGGCGTGGTTGTACAGATGCGCCGAGACACGCACGAGCGGGCCGTGCACGAAGTCCACGATCGGCACCTCCCAGTTCTCGCGTAGCAGCTGCTTCTCGAGCGCGAGCGCCTTCGTGTTCGGCGGCAGCGTGATCGGCACCGACGCCATCGTGCCGATCGCATCGTTGCCTTGCGCACTGGCAAGCAGCGACGACGAACCGAGTGCCGCCATCAGCCTGTCACGCATCTCGAGGGCGAGCGCGTGATTGCGGTTGATCGCGTGACGCCAGCCATTGGCGAGCTCGGCGATCGTGGCGATCGCGACCGGCACGCACAGATGCGCGGTCGGATCGTACGTGCCCATCCAGTCGAGCTCGGCGTGCAGCCGGTTCTCCGGGCCGTACTCCGGCGTCGCACCGTGTGATGTCACCACAGGGCGCGGTGTCCGCACGCTCGGCGCTGCGACGAGAAACCCGGTGCCCTTCGGCGCGCACACCCACTTGTGATTGTTGCCCGTGTAATACGTGACGCCCGCCGTGAGTAGCGCTCCGACGTCGAGTGCGAGCTGGCCCGGGGCGTGTGCACCGTCGACGATCAGTGTGATCCCCCGCGCCGCGAGCATCGGCGCGATCTGCTCGAGCGGCTGCACGAGCGCCGTGGGGCTCGTGATGTGATCGAGGATCACCACGCGCGTCCGCTCCGTGACGCCGGCGGTGATCGCCGCGACGGCGGCCTCGGCATCGTAGGGCAGGGGCAGCGTCACGGTCACGAGTTGCACGCCGTGCGATGCGACCAGCCGCTGCAGCTGGTTCTTGACCGCGCGGTAGCCGTGGTCGGTCACGAGAATCTCGTCGCCTGTCGCGAGCGGTGTCGATGCGAGGGCGATCGCGACGCCCGTGGTTGCGTTTGGAATGAACGCGAGGCGGTCCACCGGCGCGCGAAGAAAATCGGCGAGCGCGCCACGTGCATCGTCGAGCGCGTCTTGCCACTCGAGCACGAGGAACTTCATCGGTGCGGCCTCGAGCCGCGTGCGCCACTCGTGCGCGGCATCGAACACCGCGCGTGGGCAACCACCGAACGAGCCGTGGTTCACGTGCACGACGTCCGGCGAGAGTGCCCACCGATCGAGCGGCGTGTGCGGCTGGCGCAGGTTCACGTGGGCAGCATACGCGGTCGCGCCGGCGTTACGGGACAGCGTCGCGCAGCGCAAACACCGCCGCCATGCCCTCGTCGCACGTCGGCTTGATCTGCGCGGGTGGCAGCACGAAGCCGCCGGCACCACGGCCACCGAGCTTGGGCCGCAGCTCGACGGTGAACGACATCGCGCCGACCTCGCCATACGCCCAATCCGACATCGTGCCGGCTGCTGCGTACAGCTCGGCACCGGATTGCAGCTTGTACGGAACCTGGTGCATCGCGAACATCGCCGATGCGAGGCGATCGCCGGTCGCGGCATAGCGCGCACGATCGGGCGGCGGCGTGCGCGTGTAGTTCCACGGGTAGAGCAAGAGCTGACCGTAGGCGTGGAAATCGATATGCACGCGGGCGCCCTCGCGCAACGCGAGGTCTCGCAAGGCACGCGTCTCGGGCTCGGAGAACGCGTGGAGCCCATGATAGGTATCCGAGCTCTCGCGCTTGCTCGAGCCCTCGCCGCCCCACGCGACGGAGAAGTTCCGGTTGAGATCGACCCCGTGGTTGCCGCGCCGGTTCTTGCGCCAGTACCGATTGCTGCCCCACGAGTGCTGGTACCCATCGGGGTTCACCACCGGCACGACCCACAGCTCGGTGCGATCGAGGAACGCGCGAATCGCGGGATCGGTCGCGTAGCCGCGCACCATGCGATCGGCGACGCACGTGCTGACCATCGCCGCGATCCACTCGCGCGCGTGCTGCGTGCCGTTGATCAGCATCGGGGTCGCATCAGGCGCGGTACCGCCGATGCGCACGGCCCACAGCGGGCGGCCCTCGATCGAGCGGCCAATCTCTTCCTTGCGCACGAGCGTGGGCGCGAGCGCAGCGAGCTCGTCGAGGCGCATGCTGATCGCGCCGTAGTCCTTGTACTCGCCAAACCAGTCGCTCTTGTCGGCAGCGCCCGGCTGCCGCAGGCGCGCGGCCTCGGCGGCGGCAGTGGCATCGATGTCAGGATCGATCACGGTCCACGACACGCCGGCCTTCGCGAGGGCCGGCAGCACATCGCTGCTCACGACGACCTCGAGCGGCAGACCAGGGCCGCGATGCTCGCTCCACACGTCGAGTGCGAGGGCATCGACGAGCTCGCACGCCTTTGCGGTGGTGCACTCGACCTGGATCGCGGTGCGCGTCGCGGTCGTGGCCGTGCAGAGCGTGCCGATCGCCGCGGCCGCACCGAGCGTCGCGGTGAGAGCGGCGAGGGCAGGCCAGGGAGGCTTCGGCGCGAGCTCGCGGGTGGTCACCCCTCGAGTGTAGCTGGTGAAGTCAGAGGTCGCTGCTCGAGAAGATCAGGCCTGCCTGGACTTGCAGCATCTGGGGACCGTAGAGGTCCATGCGCTCGCTCGAGGCGCTTTGCTTCCAGCCGTACACGCCCATCCAGCCACCGATTTCGATACCGCCGGTGTGGAAGGCGACCCCGAGGTCTCCGCCGTACACGAGGCCGGATGCCATGGAGCCGACGCCCACACGCGGTGCCAGCCACACCTTGCCGCGGCTGCTCGCTCGGAACAGGCCGACCTCGTACTGCGTGATTGCGAGCTGCAAGCGCACGCCACCGAGCAGCGTGCCGGTGCGGCCGGTCACGAGCACGCTCGCCTCGGGCACGAGCTCGGCGCGTCCGAGCTGCTCGCCCCGCACGCGAATGTATTCGGGCGGCGCGCGGTCCCACGCCAGGCTCAAGCCGACGAGTGGGCCGCGATCGAACTCGCTCCACTCGGTCGCCTCGGGTGGCGCGGCAAGCGAGTAGCCGCCGAGCACGGACACGAACGCTTGGCGCTCGGTGGAGTCCGCGCTGGCAAGAGCGGGGATAGCGACACCGGCGAGGATGAGGATAAGGCGATGCACGAAGCCTCCTGGCCCGACTCTCACGCGTGCGCCCCACGCTGTCCACACCTGTTTGCTCAGCGCCGCGACAGCGCGACGAGGGGGAGCAGGTGCCGCGGATGATGCGCGGCCGCCCAGTCCGGCGGGCCCGGCTGCTCGACCGCAAGCACGCGCTCGATCCACGCCATCGGAATCGCGGCGACACCGTCACGCGCGCCGAGCAGCGCACCGACGATGGCAGCGTTGGTGTCCGCGTCGCCGCCACGACTCGCCGTGTCGACGAGCGCATCGTGCCAGGGCGTGTGACATAGGTGCCAGAACGCCAGGCGGAACGCGACGCGCACGAAGCCCGCCGTGCCCTGCAGATCGAGGTCCACGCTGTGAACGCCAGGCGTCGTGTCGTCGGCCACCTCGAGGTCGCGACGCAGGTCCTCCTCGGCACGTTCGATCGCAACGAGATCCTCGCTGTTGTCACTCCACAGCTCGCGCAGCTTCGCGACTGCGATCGGCATCGCTTCCTTCGCGGCGGCCAGCATCGCGTGACCATCGCCGCGCTCGGCGGCTGTGATGCCGCGGGCGATCGCTGCGTTGAACACGGCGCACGCGATCGCGCAGCGCGGATCGGCATGTGTGATCAGCGAGTCGGCGAGCGACTCCTCCACGATCTGCTCGAGCGGTGCACGCGCGAACGCGACACCGATCGGTGTGGTGCGCATCAGCGATCCGTTGCCCGCGGCACGGCGGCTGCTCTGGTGCCAGACCTGGCGGCCGGCGGTTGCGACATCGCCGCCGCTCTCGATCGTCTTGAGCGCGGACGCGGTCTGGTTGCCGACATCGAACGCGTGCTGGAACCACGCCACGTAGCGCTTGGCCAGGTCGACTCGATCGATCGGCCGGGCGTGCACGAGGCTGCGCGCGAGACAGATCGCCATCTGGGTGTCGTCCGTGATCTGGCCGGCTTTCAGGTAGAACGGACCGGCCCCCACCACATCGAGCGCCGGACCGGTGGCCAGCGCGGGGTAGGCGGGCTGATCCATGCGCGCGAACTCGTAGGTCGTGCCAAGGGCGTCGCCGACCGCCATTCCGAGCAGGGCCCCGGCCGCTGCAGCGTCCGCGGAATCTGCGGTCAGGGATCCAAGACCGGGAATTTGGATCGGTTTTCCGCTCGCCGTGTTGTTCATAGTGTCAGTTGTACACCATTGCGAGCGAGGTTCAAGTAGATCTCGGGATCTCTCCCATTTGGCTGTTTTCTTGGCCGATCTGACCACTTCTATAGAGTGGGCGACGTGAGCGACCAAACTGCGCGTGCCCGCCTCGACCGCTGGAAGCAATCGCTGCTCGATCCCCGAGACCGTCTCGTGGATGTCGGCGCGGCCGGGATCACCCTCGCCATCGACCCGATGCGGATCGCGTTCTCGCTGGCAGCGGGCAGCATGCTCGCGCTCGAAGTCGGCGACTCGCCGGCCCTCGACAGCGGCCGCTTGCGCGTGGCGTTGCCGAAGTCAGAGCTCGACCGCCAGCTCGCGATGCTGCGGCGTGATGTCCGCGCCGCCCGCATCGACGGCGACCACGTGCTGTGGCTCGGCCTCGGTATGGTGACGTGGCCTGACGAGACCGGCGCACCCCGCACCGCGCCGCTCGCGTGCTGGCCCGTCGAGCTCGTCACGGGCCTCGATGGTGGACCACGCCTGCGCTCCGTTGAAGATCTGGAGCCGCGCGCGAACCACGTGCTGCTCGAGGCACTGCAGCGCATCCATGACATCACGATCGACATGGGTGGCGAGCTCGACCTCGCCTTGCTGTTCGACACCGCAAGCACGGCCGTCGGCTGGCGCCTCGAGCGCAGCGCGCGCCTCATGACCTGCTCGTTTGCGCGCTTCGATCTGTGGCGCGACCTCGATCGTCGCGAGGATCTGCTGGCGAGCATGCCGATCGGCTGGCTGACGGGTGACCTTGGCGTCGCGCCGCCACCGCCTGCGACCGCGACCGATCTACTGGCACCGCTCGACGCGGATGCGAGTCAGCTTGCCGCGATCGCGGCCGCCGGCAACGGCGGCAGCTTCGTGATCCAGGGCGCGCCGGGCACCGGCAAGACGCAGACGATCGCGAACCTCGCCGTGCACTGCGCGGCGAGCGGAAAGCGCGTGCTGATCGTCAGCGATCGCGCGACCTCGCTCGACACGATCCAGCAGCGCCTCGCCGGCGCCGGCTTCGGCGAGCTGTGCTTGCCGCTCCACGGTGGACGCAGCCGCGTCGTCGATGCGCTTGCCGCTGTGTTCGGCCGCACGCATCGCCCGGTCAACGGCTCGTCGAGCGCCGAGACGCGCCTCGCCGAGCTGCGCAGCGGGCTCGACAGCTACGTCAGCTCGCTCCACAAGGTCGGTCCGCTCGGCCAGTCCGTGCACGAGGTGCTCGGTCGCCTCGTCGAGCTGCGCACCACGCCGCGCGCACCGCTCGCCGAACGCGATGCCGCCGTGATCGATCGTTCGACGCTGCAGCGCCGCAAGATTGCCGTCACCGCGCTCGCCGATGCCGCGCGCACCGTCGAGCCGGTTGCCGCCCATCCGTGGCGCACCTCGGCACTCGAGCAGTGGCACGCCGACGGAACCGAGCGCGCCACGCGTGCGCTCAATGAGGTGGCGAGCTCGGCCGAGACGCTGTCGTCTGCGATTGCAGATTTCGCGGCGCTCGTCGCCGGTGTTGTCGCACGCACGCCCGAGCAGCTGCGTGCACTCGGTGTACTGGCCGACCTCGCGTCGGCGTCACCGCGCCCAGGCTCCGAGCTGCTCACCAGCATGCGCGGCGCCAAGCACGACGAGATCGGCGAGCGCATCGCGCTGATTCGCGCCCGCGGCGCCGGCGCCCTCGAGGTGCCGCGCGATCCGGGCAGCTTCCTCGCGATCGCCACGCGCCACCGCGCACTCGCGACGGAGGTCGAGGAGCTGTTCACCTCTGCGATCGACGAGCTCGATACACCGAGCGAGGTGTGGTCGCAGCTCAAGAAGTGGACCGGCAGCATGGCCGCGCTCCGCTACATGGCGCTGCGCAACGCACGCACGGCCATCAAGGCGGCCGCGCAGCCGGGCACGCTCGAGACCGACGAGGCGATGATCGCCGCGCTCGAGGCCGTGATCGCAGAACGCGCATGTCGCGACGTGCTGCTCGCCGCCGCCGAGCCCGCGAAGCGCTGGTTCGGTGACCTCGGTGGCGAGCCGCTCGCGCTCGACCTGCCGAAGATCGAGGAGGCCGTGGCCTGGGGGCTCGAGCTCCGCCGCGCCTTCGACGCGCTCACCATCAACGGCGGTGAGCCCGGCAAGCAGGCAGCGTGGCGCGCGCTTGTCGCGCAGGTTGCCGCATCGCCCGGTACCGCCGAGCGTACCGCCGTCGAGCTGGCCCCGTTTGGCCGGCTCGCTGCGGCGGTCGGACGCTGGGAGCCCGCGCTCGTCGAGCTCGCGGCGGCGACTGGCATCCCGCAACTGTTGCTCGGTGCGGGGGCCAATCACCTCGTCGCGCTCGCAGAGCAAGTTGCTGTGCTTCGCGACTCGGTCGGCTCGTTCGCGGACTGGACGAAGTTCCATCTCGCTCGCCGTGACGCGACCGTGGCTGGCATTGGTCCCGCGATCGCAGCGATCGAGCGCGGTGACCTCACCGCCGACGAGCTCGCAGAGGCGTGGGAGCGCGCGACGCTGCTCGCCTGGTTTGATCTCGAGATCGCCGAGACCCCGGCGCTCGCGCGGTTCGTCGGCTCGACGCACCACCTCAATGCCACGTCGTTCGCGGATCTCGATCGCGGTGCACTCGCGGTCACGCGCTCGCGCATCATCTCGCGTCTCGCCGAGCGGATGCCGCGCGGCAAGGAGGTCGAGCCCGAGCTCGCCCTGCTGCGCGAGGAGATCGACGCCGTGAAGCCGCGCTCGCTCCGCGCGCTGCTCGCAGCTCTGCCCACGCTGCTGCCGCGCCTGTCGCCAGTGGTGCTCGCCACGCCTCACGCGGTCGCCGCTCACCTCGACGACTCGCTGCCGCCGTTTGACCTCGTCGTGTTCGACGACTCGTCGCGCTTGCCGATGGCGGCGGCACTCGGTGCACTCGCACGCGGGCTCGCCACGGTGATCGTCGGTGATTCGCGCCAGCTCGCGCCCGCCGAGGACGACGGCCTGCTCGAGGTCGCTCGCGCTGCGCAGCTGCCGAGCTTCGCGCTCGCCGCGCACTACCGCAGCAAGCACGAGGACCTGTTCGCGTTCATCAACACGCGCTACTTCGAGGATCGCATCGAGCTCGCACCCGCACCGTTCCGCGGCACGGACCTGGGCCTGTCGTTCCGCTTCTTCGAGGTGGGTGACATCGAGTCGATCGTCGCCGAGCTGCGCACGCGCCTGGCCGACACGGCGCGCCCGCGGTCATTCGCGATCGCCACGGTGACCGAGGCACAGGCGGCGCTCGTCGAGCACATGCTCGATGCTGCGGCAGCGACCGAGCCCGCGCTCGCTGCTGCGCTCGTCGCCGACCGTGAGCCGCTCGTCGTCGGCACGCCCGAGCGTTTGCACGGCGAGGAGCGCGATGTCGTGTACTTCATGCTCGGCGATGCGCCGGGCAAGATCGATCCTCGCGCGCTCGTGGTCGCCACCACGCGCGCTCGCGAGCAGCTCGTGCTTACCGCCAGCACGGAGGCGTTCACCGGTGACCTCGCTGACCTCGTCGCGTTCGCACGCGCCGGTGGTGGCGCGGCGCGGCCCGCCGACGACGTCGATCCGGCGAGCCCGATCACGGCCGCGATCGCGCGTGCACTCGCCGACCGTGGCTGGACCGTGAAGCATCAGGTCGGCTGTGGCCCCTACCGGATCGACCTTGCTGTCGTCGATCCCGCGGACCCCGAGCGCTTCGTGCTCGCGATCGAGCACGATGGCGCCTCGTATCGCAATGCCTCGTCAGCACGGTCGCGTGACCGCCTGCGCGCGCAGCTCCTGATGTCGCTTGGTTGGCGCACGCACCGCATCTGGTCGCTCGACTGGTGGGCGGATGCCGAGCGCGAGGTCCAGCGTGCACACGGCGCGATCGTCGCTGCGATCGCCGCGAGCCGCCAGCGCCGCACCACGGTGCAGCCGCGTCTGCGCGCTCGCGCGAGCATCGCGCCTCGCATCACCACGCCGCCCGTCATTGCATTCAAGCCGGCAACGGCCGACGACACGCTGCCGATGGTGGCGGGCGAAGCCCTGCTCGCTGCAGGCTCGGGTGGTCTCGCCACCGGTGGGGCTGTGCTTGCCGCGGGCTCAGGTCCAACCGACGCGGTCGGCATGACGACGCTCCCGGAGGGCAGCGGTCCGATCACGCCACTGCGCCTGCCGCGTGGCGCGATCCCCATCGGCCCGTACACGGCTGCGGCGGTTCCCGCGGGCCGTCGCGCACCGGACGACATGTTCCTGCCGCGCTACGCGACGGAGCTCGGCAAGTGCATCGAGCAGGTGCTGTCGGCCGAGGCGCCGGTCCACGTCGATGTGCTCGCGCGTCGTGTCGGTGCGTACTTCGGCGTTGGCAAGATCACGCCGCGCGTCGTCGAGGCCGTGAAGCTCGCGCTCGCCGGTCGTGGCAAGCTGGGCGAGGAGCAGAGCATCGTGTGGCGGATCGATCAGGATCCGACGAGCATGCCGAGTGTTCGCGTCGCAGGGCAGGGCATGTCCGCGCGTCGCGACATCACCGAGGTCCCGCTCGCCGAGGTTGCAGCCGCGGCGCGGATCGTCGTCGAGCGCGCGAATGGTCTCGCTGCAACCGACCTCGTTCGTGATTGCGCGCGCCTGCTAGGCTTCGCGCGGATCACCGAGCAGGTCAGCGCGCGTGTTTCACTCGGCGTACGCCTCGCAACCGTCCGCGAGCTGATCTCGATCGACGGTGGCAAAGCCCACCTGATGCTCGAGTAGTCGACAGGTAATCAGACGGCGTGGAGATGAGCC
>JBBQFU010000122.1:0-24873 GCA_038322185.1 Haliangiales bacterium | reverse complement strand
GAGCGACTCGCACCAGCGTTATCGCGGTTCCCGCACTCGCGGGCCTCGGCGCGCCACACTGGAACCGCACCGCGCAGGCAACCTGGCTCGGCATGACGCACGCGACCACGGCGAGCGACATGGTGGGTGCGGTCGCCGATGGGCTCGCGTGCCGGGTCGCCGAGGTGGTCGATGCGATCGAGCGCGATGCCGGGATCACGATCGGCAAGCTGCGCGTCGACGGTGGCCTGTCGCGCTCGCCTGCCCTCGTGCAGCTGATCGCGGACCTCGTGGGCCGCCCGGTCGTGGTCGCCGAACAGGACGAGGCGACCGTGCTCGGTGCCTGCACGCTCGCGGAGCTGAGGCTCGGCATCCTGACCGAGGACGACGTTCGCGCGCGCCGCGGACGCTGGAGCGCTCGCTTCGAGCCGTGCCTATCCGCGGGTAGCCGCACGGCGCTGCTCCAACGCTTCGCCCAGGCCTTGGCCCTGACCGCTCAGCTCTGAGAGAGTATGCAGGTGCGCGTGCTCGTCGTTCTCCTGGTGCTGACCGCCGTCGCGGGGGCGGAGCCTGCGCCCGGGCGCGCGTGGCACGTGGGGACGAACCTGCGCACCGAGCTGTCGACGCACGCATTCCGTCTCGACGGTGGGATCCAGCTCGGCCGGCTCGATCTCATTGCGGTCGTCGATCCGATGGTGTGGGCCGACGGCGAGATGGATCTCGACGCGATCGCGAGCTGGCAGTTCAACCGCTGCGGTTACCGCGTGCTCGCCGGGTGGCGCAACGCATCGATCGCGCTCTCCAGTGGCCGCCAGCTCCACGAGACGCTGCTGGTCGGTCTCGCCGCGCCGCTGCCGCCCCTGGGCCCGTTCGTGCTCCAGTTCGGCGTCGAGCTGGCGACGGTGCTCGTGAAGCATGGTGCGGGGCTGGCAGAGGCCGAGATTTCGTCGTTCGGCAGCACGACGGAGCTCGGCGACAACATGAACCTCTCGATGTTTTTGCGGATCGGCTACCAGCATGCGCTCTAGCTGGCTCGCGCTCGGCTTGCTCGCGGGCTGTTTCGATCGCCCGCACGTGCTCGTGCTCTGCCACAACAGCAACTGCAGCGAGCCGCACGATCCGTCGCGCGATGACACGCTCGAAGCGATGGCCGATTCGTTCGCGCTCCGCGGCGACGACGGCCTGCCGATCATCGACGGGATCGAGCTCGACCTGCTCCGCCATGAGGGCCAGTGCTACTTCGCGCACGACGCCGGTCACATCGCGGGGCATCCGGACATCCGGGTGGGCGCGACCGCAGTCGCCGACTATCTGCTCACGAGCCCGCGGCCCTCTCATGGCGGCGAGCAGTTCACGGTGAAGCTCGAGCTCAAGCCCGAGGTCGATGGTCGCGACGAGCACCCCGAGCAAGTCGACTGCGCGCTCGAGGTCCACGAGATCCTGCGCGTGGCGGCGCAGACGAGCGGACACCGCGTCGAGCTGGTGTTCGACTCCTATGACCCCGCGCTGCTCCGCGAGGTCCGCGCGCGTCGCCCCGACGACGAGGATCTCGTCTCGACCCTGCTCTCGCTCGACATCGGCGTGCCGCCGCCACTGACCGAGGACAACTACGACCTCGAGAAGCTCGATGTTCCGATCGACATTGCGGAGATCCACGGCAGCTGGATCACCGACACCGCGCTGCGCACGCTGCGGTCGATGGAGGTCGAGTTCAGCGTGTGGAGCTTCGACCTCACGCGCGAGACGCTCGAGGACATCGAGCGCATCCGGCCGCGCTATGCCCTGACCGGCCAGGCGCCCACGCTGCGCGCGTGGCTGGACCGCTAGCTCGAGATCGCGGTGCGGAGCTTGCTGACCTGCTCAGACGAGCCAAGGACGACGAGCGTGGTACCGGGACCGATCTTCATGTCGCCCTCCGGGTTGTAGGTCCACAGCTCGTTCTTGGGCCGCACCGCGAGCACGGTCATGCCGTACTTCTCGCGGATGCGCGCCTCGGCGATCGATGCGCCGTAGGAGTCCGTGCTCTCGCCGAGGGTGACCTCCTCGATGCGGTAGGTCGAGCGCGTGTCGCGCATCATCTCGTCAAGGAACCGGACGACCGAGGGCCGGACCATCTCGGAGACCAGGCGCAGGCCACCGATGAAGCTCGGCGACACGACCGCATCGGCACCGGCCTTCTTGAGCTTCTCGACGTGCGACATCTCCGCGCAGCGCGCGACGATGCGCAGCTTCGGATTGTCTTGCCGTGCCGACACGACGAGATAGAGGTTGTCCTTGTCCGAGGCCAGCGCGGCCACCATGCCGGCGGCCTCCTTGATGTTGATCTGGCTCATCACGTCGTCGGCCGTGGCGTCACCGGTGATGTACGCGAGCTCGGCGGTCGGGTGCTTCTCGGCGATGTCCTTGAGCAGATCCTCGTCGATATCGACGGCGACCACGGGGCGCTTGGTCTTGAGCAGCTCTTCGATGACTTTGCGGCCGGTCGAGCCCGCACCGCACACGATCACGTGGTCCTTCATGCGCTTCATCCGTTTCTTGAGCTTGTTCGCCGCCAGCACGTTCCGCAGATCGCCTTCGACGACGAACGCGGTGATCATCGACGCAAAGAACACGATGCTGCCGGTGCCGAACACCAGCAGCAGCATCGTGAAGTCGCGGGCCGAACCCACCTTGTCCATGCCCGCGAGCGTTTCGCCGTAGCCGACCGTGGTGACCGTGATGACGGTCATGTACAGGCAGTCCTTGAACGCCCACTGCCCCCCGCCGATCAGGTAATAACCGACCGCACCACCGAGCACGGTCACCACGAGGAGCAGCACCCCCGCGATCAAGCGTTTCTTCAGCGACCCCGGCATCGACCGCCCCGGACTCTACCCCAACGCGCTCACACCCTGGTAAACCCACGCCCATGCAGCTCCTCGCAAGCCACCTCGCAGGGACGTGGTCCCCCGGGTCGGGATCGCGCACGCCGCTCGTCAACCCCGCGACCGAGGAGGTCCTCGCCGAGGTGTCCGCCGGTGGGCACGACTTCGCGGCCGCGTTCGCACATGCGCGTGGCCCCGGGGCACGCGAGCTCGCCGGGCTTTCGTTCGCGAAGCGTGGCGCGCTGCTCGGCGCGCTCGCCAAGGCGATCCACGGTGCGCGCGAGGAGCTGATCGCACTCGCGGTCGCCAACGGCGGCAACACCCGCAGCGACGCCAAGTTTGACATCGACGGTGGCGCCGTCACGCTCTCGCACTACGCCGAGCTCGGCGCCAAGCTCGGCAACGGCACGCTGCTCGCCGACGGGGAGCCGATCCAGGTCGGCCGTACCGCACGCATGGCGGGCCAGCACGTGTGGGCGCGCCGTCCGGGCGTCGCCGTTCACATCAACGCGTTCAACTTCCCGGCGTGGGGTCTGTGCGAGAAGCTCGCCTGCGCGCTGCTCGCCGGCATGCCGGTGATCACGAAGCCGGCGACCGCGACTGCGCTCGTCGCGCATCGCCTCGCGCAGCTGTTCGAGCCGGTGCTCCCCTCGGGCGTGCTGCAGACGCTGATCGGTCCCGCCGGCTCGCTGCTCGATAACGTCGGCGCCAACGATGTCGTTGCGTTCACCGGCGGCGCCGCCACCGCGAAGTCGCTGCGCACCAAGCTCGCCGGCAGCGGCGCGCGCCTCAACATCGAGGCGGACTCGCTCAATGCCGCCGTGCTCGGCCCCGACGTCGACCTCACGAGCGAGACCGGCGCGCTGTTCCTCGCCGACATCGTGCGTGACATGACGCAGAAGACCGGCCAGAAGTGTACGGCGATCCGCCGCGTGCTCGTGCCCGACAGGCGCTTCGCCGAGGTGTGCGACGCGATGAAGGAGCGCCTCGCAACCCTCGCCGTCGGTGATCCGTCGCGCGAGGACGTGCGCATGGGCCCCGTGGCAACCGCCGCCCAGCGCGACGACGTGCGCGCCGGCATCGAGCGCCTCGCCGCGGTGACCGACAGCGTCCACGGTGGCACCGGCGACGTCACGCCGATCGGCGTCGCGGCCGGCAAGGGATTCTTCGTCGGTCCGGTCGTGCGCTCGACCAAGGCGCCGATGGACTGCGCGCCGCTCAACGAGCACGAGGTGTTCGGCCCGGTCTCCACCGTCGGCTCCTCCGACGGAACCTCTGCGTTCGCCGCCGCCTTCATCGCGCGTGGCGAGGGCTGCCTGGTCAGCTCGGCCTACTCCGATGACCGCGACTGGGTCGCCGGGTTCGTCGGTGATGCAGCACCGTGGGCGGGCCGCCTGTTCCTCGGCTCGCAGAAGATGGCCGCGCAGTCGCCGGGGCCCGGCACCGTGCTTCCCTCGCTGAACCACGGCGGCCCCGGCCGTGCGGGTGGTGGCGAGGAGCTCGGCGGCGAGCGCGGCCTGCACATCTACATGCAGCGCTGTGCCCTCGAGGGTGACGCCAGCGTGCTCAAGTCGCTGCTCGGCGCTGGCTGATGCGCGCCGCCGTTCTCGCGCTCGTGCTCGCGGCCTGCGGCTCCAAGCAGGAGTCGGAACTGTCCGTGACCGATCGCGATAACGCGCTGGCATCGGCAAAGCAGTGCAGCGACACCGTCGACTCGCTCGCGCCGACCTACCAGATGATCGGCCCCAAGCTCTCGGCTGCGCTCAAGATGGATCGCGCCGAGGCGCAGCGGCTGATGCGCGACTCGATCGAGCTGCTGATCTCGACGCGCGAGCTGCTGTGCAAGATCTCCGCGGGCACGGTGAAGTCGATCCTCGACAAGGCGCCGACCGACGCGCAGGTCGCGCCGGCGTATGCGCGAGTGGAAGCTGCGCTCGAGCGGCTCGCGAAGGCGCGTGCTGCCTACGATGCGCTGCTCGGTGCCGCGACGGCCGTGCCGACACCTACGGGCGAGGCCCCGATCGTCGACGAGGCCGCCCTGCTCGACCGGTTCTCGCGCGCGCTCGTCGGACCGTAGCGATCGTCCGCACGACGGCCGTCGGCGTCCGAGTATCGGCCGGACACGGACAACGCGCATGTGTACTTTCACGCCGTTACGTCCGGCACGACGGGTGCTGTGCGTTCCGGGGATGGAGGCATACACTGATGGAGATGCTATCGCCCGAAGCAGACCTGATTCTCAGCGCCACCGATGGTCAGATTCGCAGGATCAAGCGCGTCGAGTACGAGCTGCTCGCGAAGGAGGGCTGCTTCGACGACGAACGCGTGGAGCTGCTGTTCGGCATGGTGGTTCCGATGGCGCCGATTGATCAGGCGCACAGCGAATCCGTCCGGATTGTTCACGAGGCGCTCGTGAAGCAGCTCGGCGCTCGAGCCAATGTCTACTGTCAGACTTCGTTCGCCGCGTCCGACGAGTCCATGCCCGAGCCGGATGTGTGGGTGACCACGGCGGGCAGCCACTGGCACGTGCATCCGACTCGTTCGTATCTCGTCGTCGAAGTTTCAAAGTCATCCCTGCGCCGCGACCGCGCCAAGCGAGCGCTCTACGGTCGTGCCGACGTCGAGGAATACTGGATCGTCAACCAAACGGACGACTGCATCGAGGTCTATCGCGATCGCGTGAACGGGACCTGGCAGCTCACCAGCATCCATCGACGTGGCGCCACGATCTCGCCGCTCGCATTTCCCGACGTCGTGATCGCTGTCTCCGACATTCTGCCGCCCCGCTAGGTCGCGCTACTGCTGCGTCGGACGGCGCGGGCGCGGACCGATGGCCGCGGGCGCCTCGGGATCCGGATCGAGCAGCGGCAGCAGATTGCACAGCTCGCGCGACACGTGCTTGCAACGATGGCGCACGAAGTCGATCGCGTACGGCTCGGTGAGCAGCACCACGAGGCTCGCGTCGTACCAGAAGCTCATCGCGTAGGCATCGGGATCGATGATCTCGCCGTGCGAGCTGTTCGGTGCGTGCGTGGACAGCGCACGGCGCGACATGAACTGCCACCGCGTGGACTCCATCTCGTCAGGCGCGCGGGCCGACGCGATGAGCAGCGTGCCCTTGGTGACAAAGGCGTTCGTCGCGCGATCGATCGACGCGAGCGCCAGCATGTACTTCTCGATCTGCTCGATCACGCGGTGGTTGGTGGCAGGGGTTGCGCCCGGCGTGACCGCGACCTCGGGGAGCCGCGAGACTTCCCACCGGCGGCGAATCGCGCGCAGCTGGCGCGTGATCTTGTCGAACGCGGCCTCGATGTCCTGCTCTTTCCCCGACTCTTCACGCGCTGCACCCCGCTCGACCCGCGTGGGCAGCTCGACTCGCAGATACTCGCCGCCGCCGAGCGCGATGGTTTTCGCGGGGACGCCGATGCGGCTCTCGCCGTCGTCGACGACGATGCGGGCGGAGATCGCGCCGGTCTCGTCGACGAGCTCCTTGAGCGCTTCGCGAACCTCGTCGTCGATCATCAGCGTACGGGGCTCAGCATCGTGGTCGAGATCATCGTGTTCGGCTGCGGATAGAACAGGTAGTTCGCGACCGACGGCTCGCCGGCGAACAGATCGCGCCAGATGCCCGCGTGGAAGCCCGGCGGTGCGTGAGCGATGTCGCCGAAGTCGACGCTGAGCAGCTCGTACGCCGGCAGGATCGCGACGATCTTCTGCATGCGGTGGAGCAGCGGCGCATCGTAAACGCCGGCACGCGGCGATTCGCGCACGAGGAAGCCGTCGTCGCCGCGGATGAGGTCGATCGCGACCTGTTGCACGGCCGCGACGCGGGCGCGCTGGCTGACCACGACGCGCAGGTACAGCTCGCTGATCGGGGCCTCGATGCCGTTCCACTCGTCGGGGATGGCCACGCCGTGATCGCGAACCTGGACCACGCACGGGGGGCGGCCGAGGCAGAGCACGTAGATGTAGTCGCAGGGCTCGTCGTCCCCACCCTCGCGTACGAACGTCGCGGCGCCGAGCTCCTGGGCCAGCTCGTCGGCGAGCGCGTCGAGCTCCTCACGAGGCATGCCGTTGGCTTGCGTGTCGTCGACGACGCCCCAGGTCTTGGTCGGGTACAGCTCCTCGAGCGCACGGTCGACGGACTCGATCATCTCGCCCTTGCGGTGATCGCAGCCCACCTTGCCCTTGCAGTTCGTACAGCCGCCCATGCCCTGACCTTACCCGGGTTTGGGCCTACAGGATCCCGCGTTCGTTCTCGGGGAGCGATAGTCCGAAACCTTCGTGCAGGGTGCGCACGGCCAGCTCGGCGTACTTCCGGGCGATCACGCAGGAGATCTTGATCTCGCTCGTCGAGATGAGCTGGATGTTGATGCCCTCGGCGGCGAGGAGCGTGAACATCGTCTTGGCGATGCCCGCGTGCGACCGCATGCCGACGCCAACCACGGAGACCTTGCTGATCTCGTCGTCGAAGCTGATGCGCTCGGCATCCTTGCCGACGAGCTCGGGCACCTTCTCCTTGAGCATCTCGACCGCGCGCTTGCGGTCGATCTTCGGCAGCGTGAACGTCATGTCCGTCGTGCCGTCGTAGGCCTGGTTCTGCACGATCATGTCGATCGAGATGTTGGCGTCGGCGAGCGGCGTGAACATGCGAGCGGCGATACCGGGCGTATCCGGCAGGTCCTCGCAGGTGATCTTCGACTCGTCGCGCGACGCGGTAACACCGGAGACAACAACTCGCTCCATGGACGACTCCTCGGGAACGACCCACGTTCCTTCTGCTTCAGAAAAACTCGAGCGGACGTGAATCGGCACGCCGTGCTTCATGCCGAGCTCGACGGACCGGATCTGTAGAACCTTGGCGCCGAGCGATGCGAGCTCGAGCATCTCCTCGTAGCTGATGCGATCGATCTTGCGCGCGGTCGGCACGATGTTCGGATCGGTCGTGTACACGCCCTCGACGTCTGTATAGATCTCGCAGACGTCGGCCTTGAGAGCGGCCGCGATCGCGACGCCCGTGGTGTCCGAGCCGCCGCGGCCGAGCGTGGTGATGCTGCCCTTCTCGTCGACGCCCTGGAATCCGGCGATCACGGCGATCTCGCCGGCATCCATTGCATCGCGGATCGGCTTGGCGTCGATGTCGAGGATGCGCGCGCGCGCGAACGAGCTGTCCGTGAGGATCTTGCACTGGTGGCCCAGGAAGCTGCGGGCCTTGCCGCCGAGCTTGCGGATCGACAGCGCGACGAGGCCGACCGAGACCTGCTCGCCGGTCGACACGATGACGTCGACCTCGCGATCGTTGTGATCATCGGCCACCTGATCGACCAGCTTGAGCAGCCGGTTGGTCTCGCCCGACATCGCGGAGACGACGACGGCGACCTTGTGCCCCTTCCGCTGGGCAGCCAGGCAGCGCGCGGCGACGTTCTGCATCCGCTCGATGGAGCCGACGCTGGTCCCGCCGTACTTCTGGACGATCAACACGGCCGGGGACTCTACATGATAGGCATCCGCCATGGCAGACCCTGGTGTCCTCGCGGTGTTTTCGACCTTTCCCAGCCCCGAGAAGGCGGCGGAGGTCGCGCGAATCCTCGTCAGCGAGGGGCTCGTGGCGTGCGTGAACCTCGTCGGGCCTGTGCGCTCCATCTACCGCTGGCAGGGCGAGGTCTGCGACGAGCAGGAGACGCTGGCCGTCATCAAGACCACGCGGGATCGATTCGACGCGATGAAGGAGCGGCTCGTTGTGCTTCACCCGTACGAGCTCGCCGAGGTCATCGCGATGCCCGTCGAGGCGGGTCATCCGCCGTACCTGGCGTGGGTGGCGGGCGAGACGAGCCGCTAACCGTTCGGCGGCGTCGCGGGCATTCCCATCGCGGTGCGCACCGCGCGGAACTCCTGGGTCCACGCGCTCGCTCGGTCGCGCACCACGAGCGTGTGGTTCTCCGTCGCCGCGGGCTCGACCGTCACCACATCGACCTGGACGAGCACGCCCTTGCCGTCGCGCGGGATGATGTCCCAGTGCTCGCGCCGATGCAGCCCGAGCTCCCCGAGGGCTCGATCGACGCGGGCTTGCTCGAGCGCGGCGGTACACACCACGATCTCGCCGCCTGGCGCGACGACGCGCTGCGCCGCCTCGAGATACTCCTCGACACCGCCGCGGACCTCGAAGCGACAGGGCATCGCGTGCGGCTTGTCCGACTCGGTGCCGGCGCCGCGCGGAAAGTACGGGGGTGTCCCGGTGACGAGCTCGAACGGCGCGCCCGGCAACGAGCTCGTGGCGAGCTCGCGCAGATCGCCATCGAGAATGCGGCAGCGATCGGCGACGCCGTTGTACGCGATCGAGCGGCGGCCCATCGCGGCGCGATCGAGCTGGGCCTCGATGCCGAGCACGTCGGCGTGCGGCAGCTTCCACGCGACCATCAGCAGCACGCTGCCGAGGCCGCAGCCGAGGTCGAGCGCGCAGCGTGGTTGGTTCGGATCGAACCGGCGGGTCGCCACCCACGCGGTCACCAGGTCATCGAGGCTCCACCGATGACCGACGCGCTTCTGAAACAGGCGCCAGTCGCCGGTCAGAAAGCACAGGTCCTCATCGGACTCTGGCTCCAGCTCGGGACGCCCCTGTGGTCCCGCGGGTGCGGGCCCTGGCGCGATCCATCCGGCGGGCCGACGCGCAGTGCGCACGATCCCGCGAGATGTCTTCCCCATGCAGCCGGCATCGCATGCCTGCTGCGTCGATTCAATCGGTGATTAGCAGTCGGACGGGCAGAGCATCGCGTCTTCGTTCGCGCTGCACGTGCCATCCGGCGCGCCGCCGTCGCAGCCGATGTCACCGAAGCCGCTGCCACCACCACCACCGAGGCACGCCTGACACGTTGCCGCGGTGAGCGGTGCGACGCAGAGCGAAGCATCGATGAGGCACGGTGCGCACTCGAGCAGGTTCGACGGACACGCGGTGCTGGAACCCGAGCCGCTGCCCGAGCCGCTACCGGCGCCGCAGTCCGAGAAGCAGGTCGACGCGTTCTCGCCGAGCGACGTCTCGCACATCGCGTTGCCGCAGATCGCGTTGGCATTGTTGCCACCCGCTCCGCAGTCCGCCGTGCAGAAGCCGACCTCGCTGGCGGCGCACGTCGCGTCGCCGCAAACGTTGCCAGTCGTCTCCTCCATCTCGTCGCCCTCGTCGCCCGTGCCGGAGTCGGCGCAGGAAAACGCGAACGCCATGGAGGCGGCCAGAGCGCAGAAGAGACCCGTTTGCATCCTCATCATCGGGGCGAATCCTTGCTTGAACGCGAAGCGGCGATCAACCAGAAAATGAGTCTGACTCGCAGATCATCCGCTCTCCGCGCCATACACAGATTGTGCAAAACGGCGCGCTAACGCACGACGCAATGACTCGTGTTCCGGTCGGACCAAGTCCGGATCCTCGTCGAGGATTCGCTCCGCATGGCCTCTCGCTTCGAGCAGCAAATCGGTGTGCTGCTGCAAGCTGCCGAAGCGCAATCTCGGTACACCAGCCTGCCTCGGCCCCAGCAATTCACCCGGTCCACGAAGTGCAAGATCGGCCTCCGCGATCACGAATCCGTCGGTGGTCGCGGCCATCGCGTCGAGGCGCGTGCGCCCGTCCTCGCTGATCGTCCCATGCGAGACCAGCATGCATTGTCCGCCCGCCGTACCTCGGCCCACGCGGCCACGCAGCTGATGAAGCTGCGCGAGCCCGAACCGTTCTGCATCGTGCACGACCATCACCGTCGCGGCGGGCACATCGACACCGACCTCGATGACCGTCGTTGCGACCAGCACATCCACCTCGCCCTCCTTGAACGCGCGCATCACGCGATCGCGGCGGTCGCTGTCGAGCCGGCCATGCACGAGCCCCACGCGCAGCTGCGGCATCAGCGCGGCGACCTCGTCGGCGACCGTCGTCGCATCCTTCCAGGTCGTCTCGCTCTCGCCGTCATCTTCGACCTTCGGGCACACCACATACGCGCGCTCGCCCGCGGCCACGCGCTCGGCGATCACCTTGTACGCGGCCGTCTCGCCGCGCTTGCCGCCGAGCAGCTGCGTGGTGACCGGCAACCTCCCCGGTGGGAGCTCGTCGAGGATCGACAAGTCGAGGTCGCCATACGCCGTGAGCGCGAGCGTCCGCGGAATCGGGGTCGCCGTCATCACGAGCAAGTGCGGTGCGCCCTGCCCGTCTCCCTTGTCGCGCAGCTTCGCGCGTTGCGCGACGCCGAACCGATGTTGCTCGTCGATGATCACGAGCCCGAGCGCGCCAAACCCGACGCTCTCGGCGATCAGCGAGTGCGTGCCGATCAATACATCCACATGCCCCGCGCCCAGCAGTGCGAGCAACGATGCGCGCAGCGGCTTGGGTGTCGATGCCGTCAAGATCTCGATGCGCAGCCCACTACCCTTCGCCCACGCATTCCACGTCTCGAAGTGCTGCTCGGCGAGGAGCTCGGTCGGAGCCATCACCGCCGTCTGCCGATTCGCGCGCGCCACTTGCAGCGCTGCAGCAAACGCGACGCATGTCTTGCCCGCGCCGACATCGCCTTGCAGCAGCCGGTTCATCGGTGACGGCTGCGCGAGGTCGTCCCACAATTCGTCGATCGACCGGCGCTGCGCCTTCGTGAGCTGAAACGGCAGCGCCGTCGCGAGCACGCCGTCGAGCACGGGATCGCGTGGACATGCAACCGCGGCATCCTGTCGGCGTTCCCGTCGCCGCATCGCGACGGCCACGCCGAGCGCGAACAGCTCGCCAAACGCGAGCCGCTTTTGCCACGCGCTGTCGCCGCGATTGAGGGCCGCGAGCTCTTCGATCGTGATCTCCGGCGGTGGGGCGTGGAGATGCGCCAGCGTGTCCGCGAGCGACGGGAGCCTGGCGGCCTGCTCGACGCTCGCCGGCACTCCATCGTCTGCACTCGCCCCGACGCGTGCGCAGGCCGTCTGGCAGGCCTGGCGAAGTCGCGCGCCGGGCACGCCGGTGACCTCGGGATACCGCGCGATGATCGTCGGCATCGGTTTCTTCGCCGCGGGTGTCCCTGCAGCCTCGGCCGCAATCTGCTCGGGGGTCTCGGGCAGCTCGATCGCGAGGATGTCGGGGTTCGCAAACTCGAGGCGACCCTCGCGTTTCTTCACCGCGCCCGACAGTGTGACGATGCTGCCCGCGGGCATGCGCTTCTCGATGCCGGCCCAGACATTGAACCAGCGGATCACCGCGCTGGCCGACTGAACCAGGTCGGATGCGCCGTCGGTGCCAAAGTCGGTGCTCGCGATCCGGGCCTCGGCCCAGCGGCGACCGCGCGCGAAGATCATGCGCGAGCTGCGGACTTTGGCGACGAACGTCGCGCGAACCCCGTCGGCGAGTGTCTCGACTTCGGCGAGCCCTTTGGCGTCGCGGACGTCGTCGTAGCGGCGAGGCAGGCACCACAGCAGGTCTTCGACCGTCTCGAGGCCCTTTTCGGCGAGGCGCATGGCGAAGGCGGGGCCGATGCCCGGCAGCGTATGTGTCGGTGCTGCGAGTGGGTCGAGCGCTACGATCTCGGCCACTGGCTCGGCGGTGGGCTCGGTGGCGCTGGCGCTTGCGGCGGCCTTGCCGGCTTTGCTCGCCTTGCTGGTCCTGGAAGCCTTGCCGGTACCCGCTCCAAGATCGGGTTCGCGCGGATCGGCGTCGCGCGCACCCACGTGGGTGGCCGAGGTCGATTTCGTTCTCGGACTCGGACTCGGACTTGGAGACGGACTCGGAGACGGACTCGGACTCGGACTCGGAGACGGAGACGGACTCGGACTCGAACTCGGACTCGGAGACAGAGTCGGATTCGAACTCGGACTCGGACTCGGAGACAAAGTCGGACTCGGAGACGGTTTCGTACGCGGGGTCGGACGCGACCTCGGGCTCGGACTTGGGCGCGGACTCGGGCTCGGACTCGGGCTCGGACTCTGGCTCGGACTCGGGCTCGTGCGAGTGCTCGGGCTCGGGCTCCGAGGGAGCGGCGACTGGGGAATCGGCGCGCGCGGCTGCGGGGCCGCACTGGGAAGCGGTGCTTGCGGGATCGCTGCGCGCGGCGACATCACGTCCCGCGGCAACGGCGCCTGCGGAATGGATCCACGCGACGACGATGTCTCGCGCGAAAGCGAACCGTGCGACGCACTCACCGAGCGCGTCGATGCCATATCGCGCGGTAGCGGTGCTTGCGGCACGCGCGGTAGCGGCGCTTGCGGCACGCGCGGCGGCGCCGCCGTGAGGCGCTGGATCGGCGACGCAGGCCGCGACGGCGCCGACGGATAGCGCGCAATCAACCGCATGCCTCGCGCTACCTCGATCGCCTGCTGATCCTCGCTGAGCTGTTCCCACTGCGCGAGCGTCACGCGCCACTGCGTCAGTGCATCGGCCTGATCGATCTTGTCGATCAAGCCATCGCACGCGATGCGCAGCGCGTTGCCGAGACCCTGCACCCGGCGCACACCGCGGACGCTATCTGCGGCCGCGAGTTCGAGCGGCCGGCGCAGCGCGTCGACACGACGCTTGAGCTCGGCATCCACGGCGGCAACGTACCATCGAGCGCTGACGCCGCCCTCCCAGGTGTCACCGTCGGACTCGCGTCAGTCGATCCCTGGCTGGCCTTACCGGCTTCGACAACACTCGTCGCTTCCACGACGACGCGCCCCCACGACGACTAGCCCGTGTCCGACGGGGACGCGCCTGCATCGACGAACACCGCCCTCATCACCGCAGGCCCCGCCGCCGACCGCTATGCTCGCGAACGATGGAGCCCTACCGCGTCTCGGGATTTCGCTGCCCCACGTGCCCCGAGACACCGCTGCGCGAGTTCCAGGACCGCCTCATCTGCAACGAGTGCCACGGCATCATGCTCGACGAGAAGGACTACGTCGCCTCGTGCGCCGACCTCGGCGCGCGCGCCTTCACGCTCGAGCGCACGAACGAGACGCCGACAACCACCGGATGTCCGCGCTGCGAGCGCGCGATGACCTCGGTGCATACCGTGCTTGCGCCCATCAAGGTCTCGGCCGACGTGCTGCGCTGCGAACGCGACGGGCTGTGGCTCGCGGGCGGCCAGATCACCCGCGTGTTCGCGCTCGTGAGCCGCCGCACCGGCAGCCAGGGCGGCGCGTACTACAGCCAGACCGGACGCATCGGCCTCGATGAACTCCCGGTCTCGCGCCACGGACCGGCGAGCGGCAGCCTCGCGATCAGCGACTGGAGGTCGCGGCCGCGCCGGCGCGCGCCGACGGTGACACCGATCAATCTGTATGGCGAGCAGAAGCTTCCGTGTCCCGCGTGCACGACGAGCGAGCTTCGCTTCGTCGGCGATCGCTATGCGTGCGAGCTGTGCACCGGCACGTTCGTGCAGAACGACGCGCTCGAATCGATGGTCATGGACATCAGCAAGGCGCTCTGGGACGTGCCCGCACCGACGGGAACGGCGGGCGCTCGCGCGTGCCCGGTGTGCACCAAGACGATGGTCGTCGAGGATCTCGAGCGCGTGCCGATCGACCGCTGCGCCGAGCACGGCGTGTGGTTCGATCTCCACGAGCTGACGGTCGCACTCGAGAATGCGAGCCACCAGTTCGATCCACGCGGCATTCGCGCCTGGATCAAGAAGCTGTTCACGCGCGACGCAGCGGACTGATCAGTCGGCGCGGTAGGTGAACCGCAGCTCGTAGTCACAGAGGTGGAACACGTCCCCCTCGTCGATGCGCTTGTTGTCGATGCGCATGCCCTTGTAGTCGATGCCGTTCGTCGAGCCGAGGTCCTTGATGTAGAAGGTCCCGTTACGACGGATCACGGCCGCGTGCTTGCGCGAGATGTTTCCATCCTTGATCGGCAAGTCCGAGGTCTTGCTGCCGCGACCGATGATGAACTGATCCTTGGTCACCGCGTAGCGCTGGCCGTTGTAGATGAGGAACAGCGTCGGCCCACCGGCCGGCGCGTTCATCGGCGGCATCGGCGGAGCAGCCGGCGCAGCGGCAGGTGCGTGCATGCCCGGCGCACCCCCCATCGGACGCGCGTTGGCTTGGGCCGCTGCGGCAGCGTTGGCGTAGCCCGGCGTCGGCGGCGCAGGACGGCGCGCGGCCATCCCCGGTGCACCACCTGCATTGCCGCCCATGTTGGCGGACGCGGGACTGTTGGTCGCAGCCCCCGCACGCGGACCACCCGGACCCTTCGAGGGCGGATAGCTGTTCGCGGCGCTGCTGTTGTTGTTGTTGTTCGGCTGCGGTGCGTTGCCCGTCATCGGCGGGCCGCCCGGAGACTGGTAGTTCTTCGAGCACGCGTAGTAACGCATCGCCTCGTTGACGAGATAATCGATCGAGCAATCGAAGTCGTTCGCCATTTGCTCGAACGTCTCCCAAAGCACGTCGCGGCAGTAAAAGTGCCGCATCGTCTTCTTGCTCTGATCCATCAGCGCGGTACTCCTCTACGACGAGGGCGGGGTAGTCCCTTCCTCTCCCGGGGCATTCCCAACATTACTACATTCCCAAAATAGACGCGAGGAACGCTCTTATTTGGGTGCCTTGGACAGGGCCTGGGCCAGCTCCTTCGCGCGCTGCGCCAGGGTCGGCTCCGGCTTGATGGCCACGCTGCCATCCCCCCAGAAACCGACGAGACGTTCCGAGCCTTTGACCGCCGCGATGCGGGGTGCGTCATCGACCGAGCTCATGGCCGCGAGGGCCTCGATCGCGACCCAGCGCGCCATGCGGGACTTGTCGGTGAGGAGATCGCGTAGCTCCTTGAGGACGCTCTCCCGCGGGGTGATGTTGGAGATGGCCAGAACCACTGAGCCCTCGAGGCGTTTCTGCTCGTAGGCGAGGTCCGGCATGGCCTGGAGCACCGGCTTGATGGCGGCCAGGCCGCCGCACTTGAGCGCATGGTCAGGCCCGAAATAGCGAAACGACGAGTCTGGATGTGGGTGTGCCACCATCGAGACCAGCGGGGCCACGCAGGCCGGGGAACCGACCACCCGGATCAGCGCGACCGCGCTGTTTGCGGCCTGCCCCGGCATGCTGTCGTCCTTGGCGATCGAGACCAGGGTATCGAGGTTGGGGACGAGGGCCGCAGGCTGCTGGATCTCGAGCAGACCGCCGGGATCGACATAGGCCGTGTACAGAGCACCCATGGCGCGATCGGGCAGCGTCTTGTCGCCTCGGTCCATGCGCGCGACATTGAGGACGTACTTCACGGCCTCGGCATCTCCGGTGGCCGCAAGTGACAGCAAGAGCTCGTCACCGATCTTCTTCTTCACGGTGTCCTGACCAGGCGCCGCGATGATGCCGTCGGCGACCCGCATCAGCTTCTTGGCGGCGGGCTGACCGACCGTGCGAATGATGGTGGGACCGAGAACCGCACCGGTCTTCGCGCGACCTTCGAATGCGGGCGTCGCGAGCCAGTCGGTCAGGTAGCCGTCGATCGTGGTGCGCGTCGTGGCGTCGGCGTACTTGCGCACCATCACGAGCGCGTCCTTGGCCTGGACCTGCGCGGGCACGGGCATCTGCAGCTCGCCCTCGAGCCGCGCGGCCTCCCACAGACGCGCCGCCATCTTCGCGACGACCTCGCCTCGCCTGGCCTGCTCCATGTTGTCGAGCTCGGTCTTGACCTCCTGGTCGCGACCCTTCTTGATCATGTTGACCCCGGCGTGCGCGGACAGATCGGCGTCGAGCCCGCTGTCCATGAACGCCTTCTTGAGCTTGCCAGGCCCCTTCTTCGTGCTGGCCCACTTGTCGATGCTCTCGTGATCCGTTTTCTCGCAGGCCGAGAACAGGAGCGCGACGCAGGCGATCAGGGCGACTCGCGTGAACATCCCGCGAGCTTATCCCGGTAGCGCGGGATACGCAGCGCGCTTCGCTCGCAAGCTCGCTCGCGCGGTGATCTTGCTCGCCTCGCTTTCCCGGCTGCGCGGCGGTGATACCTTCCGCGCGATGTCTTCGCGGCCGACTCGTACGAGCCTCGCGATCCTATGCGTGCTCTGTGCGCATGCGTTCGGGTCGCCGCGATCGGATCCGACAGCCGGCCGCGCGGTATTCACCGGTGCCGCCACCCCGAACCCGACCTCGATCGACATCAACCCTGCCGCGCTCGGTCTCAGCGTGGCGAGCGAGTTTTACATCGCAGCGCTCGGCGTCCTCGATCGCTACTCGATCGATCGCGACGCGCTCGACGTGGATACCGGCATGCTGTCGTCGGGCGCGGATGCCATCACGGCATACACGGCGTCCCCGGGCGGCACGCTCGCGTACGTCTGGCACACCGGTACCGACAGCCGGATCACGCTTGGTTTTCAGCTGCTGAAGACCGCACCCGCCGAGCGCTTCGTCGAGAACGACGCATTTCGCTACCACACGCTCGGCGGCTACCACCGCACGGTCTCGCCGCTCACCATTGCCGCCAGCGTGCGGCTCACCAAGCGCCTGTACGTCGGCGTCAGCATCGCGGCGCAGAGCAACTTCCTCAAGCTGCGCTACGCACGCGACACCGCCCTCGAATCCGGCCGCGATCCAGACCGCGGCATCGACAGCGACTGCAGCGGCTCGCCGTGCGGGGTCGAGAATCCATTCGCCGACGAGCTCTATGAGGTCGAGGTCGACTCCGGCTTGCTGTCGACCGCGATCATCGCGGCGAACCTCGGCGCCGTGGTGCGGATCGCCAAGGACATGTGGCTCGGCCTCGGCTATCACACGCCACCAGGCCTCGCGATCCAGAACGAGCTGACTGGTCAGGTCAACGTAGTCCGGTCCCCCCGCGACATGCGTGAGCAAATCACCGGCGCCGCCTCGGTCTACATCTCGCAGCCGGCCAGCGTCGACATGGAGCTGCGCGCGAGCCTGCGCCACCGGCTCGAGCTCCATGTCGGAGGTCGCTGGGAGCACCTGTCGCGCCTGCAGTCCTACGACGTGCGCGGCTACGGCTCGACGCTGCCCCCCAACGACATCCCCGAATGGCAGCTACGCCCGCGTGGGTTCCACGACACGTTCGCGCTGTGGGCGGGCGTCGAGCAGGTCGAACGCGAGAGCCCGCTCGTCCTGGGCGGCCGCATCGGCGTCGAGAGCAGCGCGATCGACAACAAGCGCACGTCGCCGCTCACGGTCGCGCCGATCTCCGCGACGCTCGACTTCGGCGTGCAGTACGCCCTGTCGGACCAGCTCCGCGTGCAGTTTACGTACGGGCTGCAGTATTTCCTGCCGGTCGATGTCGAGGACAGCGCATTCGACCCACGATCCCGCCTCCAATGCTTCGATTCGGGCTTCGACTACTCGACGCCTGGCTGCGCGAACGTTCGCAACGGCTACGCGATTCCGACGGCGACCGGCGAGTATCAGCGCATCGAGCAAGCGATCCGGGTGGCGGTGCGCTTTGAGCGCTGAGGCGCCCGCGATCGTGGTGTACGGCGCGACCGGCCTCGTCGGTGGGCGCGTATGCACGGCCCTCGATGCCGCAGACGTTCCGTTCGTCGTCGCGGGCCGCCGCAAGAACCTGCTCGACAAGGTGGCCGCGCTCGTCGGCGCAACCGACGTGCGGGTCGGAGGGGTCGACGATGCCGAGTCGCTTGCACGCGCATTCGCAGGCGCCCGCGTGGTCGTCAATTGCGCGAACCCGCTTGCCGAGCTCGGCGAGCCGGTGCTCCTCGCGGCGCTCGCTGCGGGCGCGCACTACATCGATCTCGGTGGCGACCAGGCGTTCATCCACGCGATGTACGAACGCCACGACTCGACCGCGCGCCGCGCCGGCAAGCTCGTGGTGCCCGGCTGCGCGCTCAACTGCGCGCTCGGCGACTGGGGGGCGTCGTGGGCCGCCGCTCATGTGTGCGGCATCACCGACGAGGGCAGCCCGGGCAGCCCGGTCCGCTCGGTGGCGCCCGCGCGCATCGGCGACGACCAGCCGCTCGACGAGATCGCGGTCAGCTACATCTACGATGATCTCGTGCTCTCACCGGGCAGCCAGAAGGCGGTGTTTGGCAACCTCCACACCCGCGGCCTCGTGTGGCGCCGCGATCGCTGGGAATCGTCGCCGCCGGCCTCGGAGCGCAAGCACGTGAACGCCGGCCCCGAGATGGGCGGCATGCGCGATGCGGCTTCGTTCCCCGGGGGCGATGTGATCACGGTGCCGCGTCACATCAACGCGCTGCACGTGCAGACCTACGTCTCGACCACGCGCAACGCGGTTGCCTCCACGGCGATGCGGCTGCTCGCGCGCGCATTGCCCCTGGTGCCCAAGCGTGCGACCGCCATGCTCGCGGCCTACCAGCCCACCGACGAGGAATACGCGCGCACGAAGTTCGCCGTGATCGCGCAGGCGCGCCGCGGCTTCTCGCTGGCGCAGGTCGTGATGCGCGGCGAGGATCAATATCGTGCGAGCGCGGGAATCGCCGCGTGGGTGGCGAACGAGCTCGCCCAGCGCAGCACTGGACCGCTCGGCATTCAAGCGCCGAGTGAGCTGTTCCGCGCCGAAGCGGCGATCCGCGCGGTCGCCGAACGAATCGGCATGCGCGTCGAGCCGAGCTTCGGCTGAACGACGCCTCTCGCCGCTTACGTGGTATCAACGATCAATGACGTCGTTGTCCCCGTGGCAGCTCGAGGCCGAAGCGCCCGTCGGCCGCGGAGTGACGGCGAAGCGATATCGCCTCGCGAACGGTCTCGGTGTGATCACCGCCGTCGACAAGCGCGCACCGATCGTCGCGCTCCAGATCTGGTACCGCGTCGGTTCGCGCCACGAGCGCCCTGGCGCGACGGGCATGGCGCACCTGTTCGAGCACCTGATGTTCAACCAGACCGAGAACCTGCCGCCCGGCGAGTTCGATCGGCTGGTCGAGCGCACCGGCGGCGAGTCCAACGCCGCGACCTGGGTCGACTGGACGCAGTACCGGCTGTCCCTGCCCGCGCGCGATCTCGAGCTCGGCATCAAGCTCGAGTCCGAGCGCATGCAGCGCCTGATCCTCGAGCCCACGCCGGTCGAGACCGAGCGCAACGTGGTGATCAACGAGCGCCGCGAGCGCGTCGAGGACGACGTCGATGGCTGGCTCGACGAGCAGCTGATGGCGCTGGCGTTCACCACACATCCGTACCGCTGGCCGACGATCGGCTGGATGGAAGACATCCGAGCGCTGTCGCTCCCAGATATCCGCGCGTTCTATCGCACGTGGTACGCGCCGAACAACGCCACGCTCATCGTCGTCGGCGACTTCGAGGAGGACAAGCTGCGCGAGCTCATCGAGCAGCACTTCGCACATATCGAGCCGGCGGTGCTGCCGCAGATTCCGCCGCACGTCGAACCCGAGCAGACGCGCGAGCGCGTGGTGCGTGCGCCCAAGCCGATCGCGACCGATCGCCTGCTGATCGCGTACAAGGCGCCGGGCCAGGGCGATCCAGATTGGGCCGCACTCGAGATCGTGTCGACGCTGCTCGCGGGCTGCCCGTCGGCGCGCTTGCACCGCAAGCTCGTGATCGAGACCGAGACCGCATCGTCGGTCGACGCGCAGCTCACGCCGTTCCGCGACCCGTCGCTGTTTCGCCTCGTCGTCACCACGGCACGCGGTCACGACGCCAACGAGATCCTCGCCATCATCGATCGCGAGATCGCGCTGCTGTTCGAGACGCCTGCCAGTGCCGCCGAGGTGGAGAAGGCCAAGGCGCTCGCCGAGACCTCGTTCTGGAGCTCGATGGTCGACATCGACGGTAAGGCCGAGGAGCTCGGTCACTACGAGACCACGCTCGGCGACTTCCGCCAGCTCGGTGTGATCGCCGAGCGGCTCGCGAACATCACCGCCGAGGACGTCGCGCGCGTGATCCGTACGTACCTGGTTCCCGCCCACCGCACGATCGTGATCGCCGAGCCCGAGGGCGATGGCGACGACGAGGACGACGCGGACGGAGATGGAGACTGATGGCTCGCCCGGAAGTCATCGTCGAGCCATCGCCCGACACCCCGCTCGTCTGGTTCGAGGTCTCGATCTGCGGCGGCGCCGCGGCCGATCCGGTCGGCATCGAGGGTCTCCACCGGCACGCTGCCCTGCTCGCCCGCCGTGGCGCAGGCTCGCGTGACCGGACGGCGCTCGACGACACGCTTGATTCGCTGGGCGCGATGCTCGATGTCGGCGTCAGCCGCGATGCGATCAGCATGTCGGCGCTCTGTCTGTCGCGTCACCTCGACGCGGTGATCGCGCTCGCCGCGGACATCCTCGCTGACCCGCTGTTCTCCGAAGATGAGCACGCGCGCCTGCTGCGCGAGACGCCGCAGGTCCTCGACGAGATCCGCGATGACGATCACGCCCTCGCGTCGCGCTACTTCGATTGGCTGTGCTCGCCGGGCCACCCGTACGGGCGCACCGCGCTTGGCACCGAGACCTCGATCGCACGCATCCAGCGCAGCGAAGCGGTTGGGCTATGGAAGCGCGAGGTCACCGCCAGCAACATGGTGATCGGCCTCGCCGGCGACATCGACGATGCGACGGCCGCACGCTGCGTCGCCCGCCTCACCGAGCGCCTCCCTCAAACGGGCAGCCCCGTGGTGATCGACGTCAGCACGATCGAGGCGCCGCGTGGCCGCCGCCTGATCCTCGTCGACAAATCCGATCGCACGCAGGCACAGCTGCGCATCGGCCACCTGTCGGCACGCTACGGCCATCCCGACACCGCCGCGCTCACCGTCGCCGAGGCGATCTTCGGCGGTCTGTTCAGCTCGCGCCTGATGCAGGAGATCCGCGTCAAGCGTGGCTGGAGCTACGGCGCTAGCTGCGCACTGCGCCGCGCCCGCCTGCCGCACTGGTTCGAGATCTCGACGGCCGCGGGCATCGAGGTCGCGGGCTCCGCGGTATCACTCACGCTCGAGTTGCTCGCGGAGTACGCAGCCAAGGGCCCGACCGACGAGGAATTCGACTTCGCGCGCAGCTACCTGATCGGCTCGATGCCGTTCCACGTCGCGACCGCACGCCAGCGCATGCAGCTCGCAGTGCGCGACGCCGTGTTCGAGCTGCCGAAGGGCTACACCGCGAGCCTGCCCGAAGCGCTCGCCCAGCTCACCGCCAGTGATGTGCGTGCCGCCTGTGCGCGCCATCTCCGGCCCGAGGATGCGGTGACCATCGCGGTCACCACCGCCGTCGATGCCAAGGCCGCGCTCGCCGCTGCCAACGCCGGCACCGTCACCGTCGTCAAGCACGACGAGTATTAGCCAATCAGCTATGCTCGGCGGTGATGACGAGCCGAATCGGGGTGGTGCTCGCGTGCGCGATCGCGTTCGCAGCCGCGTGCAAGAAGTCCGACAAGTCTGCCGCCGCTGACAAGCCGGCGACGGGCAGCGGAAGCGCCGTGGTGGAGGCCAAGACCGACAAGCCGACCGGCAAGCACGATCCGTGGGACGTGCACCCGGTCACCGCCGACAAGAAGTTCGGCGCGCAGCTCGGCGACGAGCTGTCCAAGATCGATCCGAAGCACGACAATGAAGGTGGCGGCCGGCTCGCGGCGATGGCGAAGAAGATCGAGCTCGGCGATGTCGCGAAGCCCATCGAGTCTGGCGTCCAGCTGAAGGCGTTCGGCAACATCGAGACCTCGGGGTTCTCGCTGACCTACAACCCGTCCAAGGAACCAACCCACGAGAAGTACCGGATCGCGCTCCAGGACAACAAGGTCTTCGAGGCCGTGGTCGAGAGCCTCAACAAGACGATCCGCATGCCGCGCACCGTCGAGATCCAGCTCGTCGACTGCGGCACGATCAACGCGTTCTACGATCCGAGCTCGCGCCGCATCATCGTGTGCTACGAGCTGCTCGACTATTTCCTCTCGGTGTTCAAGGGCAACGTGAAGTCCGATGCCGAGCTCGGCAACGCGGTGATCGGCGCCACGATGTTCAGCTTCTTCCACGAGGCGGGGCACGGCCTCATCCACCAGCTCGAGTTGCCCGCGGTCGGCCGCGAGGAAGACTCGGTTGATCAGCTCGCGACCCTCATCCTCATCGCCGGCGGCGACGCGGGCGTGTCGATGGCGCTGTCCGGCGCGTACTGGTTTCAACTGCAGGCCTCCAAGAGCGAGCACCAGACGCCGTTCTGGGACGAGCACGCGTTCGACGGCCAGCGCTTCTACAACATCATGTGTCTCATCTACGGCTCGGATCCGACGAAGTACAGCGAGTTCGTGTCGTCGGGGAATCTGCCCGCCGACCGCGCGAAGCGGTGCCCCGAGGAGTACACGAAGATCCACAAGGCCTGGGAGAAGCTGCTACAGCCGCACCTGACCAACGGTGCCGCGCTCAACATCGACTACAAGCCGTCGGTCCCCGTGGCCGAGGCGCCGAAGGATACGGCCGCGGCGAGCACGAACGATCCGTGGGCCGACTCCACGCCCTCGGCGCCTGCCCCAGCCGCGCCCGAGCCGGCCACGCCGCCCCCGGCGCCGGGCGGGCACGAGATCACGTGCGAGCAGGTCGCGGTGAAGGCCGCCGAGCTCGTCGGTGCCGAGGCGCAGGTGCGAGCGAAGTCGATGTCTGCCGAGGAGGTCGAGGCGCTCCAGACCAAGCTCGAGGCCGAGCTGCCCGCCGTGATCGAGACGATCCTCGCGGAGTGCGCGAAGACCGACTGGTCCGACTCGTCGCGCAAGTGCGTGCTGCGGTCGAAGTCGCTCGCGGAGGCGAGCAAGTGCCAGTGAATGCTGCTGCTCGCGCTCAGCTTCGCGTGATCACGGTGTACTAGGGTCCGCCGGTGAGCGCGTCGACGTCGGCGAGGCATGCCGCGTCGAACAGCAGCGAGGTGTCGTCGATCAACCGGCGCAGCGCGAAGTCGCGCGCATCACTCGCGCCCTCGTTGAGCCAGAACTCGACGCAGTCGGGATTGGTGCAGTGCGCGCCGTGCGCCTCGTCCTTGTGGTCGGCGACCATCGGCACACCGTTGTCGACGAGGCCGATCGAGTGCGCCAGCTCGTGGATCATCGTCGACTGCTCGACGAAGCGCACGGTGTTGGGATTGCCGAGCTGGCCGGTCGAGCGGATCACGTCCTTGAACATCACGATCGTGTCGCCGATCGAGATGCCGAGCACGGCCATGTTGGGCCGGTTCCCATCGGTGAAGTAGCCGCTGGCGAACAGCACCCAGTAGGTCTTCGTATCCGCGCTGTCGTGCTGGTCCCGGTGGGCCGTCGCGAGCATCGCGATATCTGCGACGGTGAGCTCGTTGTCTGGAATCGCACCGACGTCCTGCATCTCGCTCAGAGTCGTCGGGATCGTGACCGCCTTCTTGCCGGAGAACAGGCGATTGATGTTGGTCAGCGTCGGCTCCCAGGTCTCGCCGAACGTGATCACGTTACCGGTGTACGGCTCCTGCCCGGTCTCGTAGTCGACCTCGACGACGATGTTCGCCGTGGTCGCCGCGAACGGGTCGGTGCCACCCCCCCCATTGCTGCCGCTACCGCTGCCCCGCGCATCGATCTGCGGATCGTCGTCGCCACCGCCGCCGGATCCCGCAACAGAGTTACATGCCGCGAGCAAAGCTACGAGCAGCAGGCACGACCGCATGGTTCAGCTTACCAGACGTCTTGCGCCTGGAGCTTGAACACGTCGCTGTCGGGCATGGTCTCGCGACCTACATCTGCGTGCCGTCACTCAGGTCGGCGCGGCCACCGGCAGCGGTGGCGTGCGCTCGGGCGGCAGGTTCCTGCGGAGATCGTCCAGTAGCTCGTCGCGCAGCCGCCGGCGCGCAGGATCGCTCCAGTGGTTGCGCCACTGGTACGGATCCTCGGTGCAGTCGTAGAGCTCGCCCTCGCTGCCGTTGTAGTCGGGCACGCGCGAGCCCGCGCCCCACACCGACCAGTACAGCTTGAACTCGCCGCCACGATCCTTGGTGCTCGGCTCGTAGAGCGTGCACAGGTGACCGTCGCGATAGATCGTGCGCAGGTGCATGCCGACTGCAGCGAACTGGCTGTCGAACGTGGTGATCGCACGCTGCCGATCCGAGCCACGCGCGGTGGGAAGTGCGTGGCCTTCGATCCACCCCGGCGGCTCGATGCCCGCGATCTTGCAGAACGTCGGCGCGAGGTCGACGTG
>JBBQFU010000121.1:0-24926 GCA_038322185.1 Haliangiales bacterium | reverse complement strand
CGGCTGCCTGGACCTGTCCGCCCGCCCCTCCTGCCCCTGCCGGTCCGCCCGCCCCTCCTGCCCCTGCCGGTCCGCCCGCCCCTCCTGCCTGTACCGGTCCGCCCGCCCCTCCTGCCTGTACCGGTCCGCCCGCCCCTCCTGCCTGTACCGGTCCGCCCGCCCCTCCTGCCTGTACCGGTCCGCCCGCCCCTCCTGCCCCTGGCGCCCGCTTCGCGAGGTCGGCTGCTGCTCGCAGCTGAACGGTCCGTGACTGCTCCAGCGACGCAGACATGTCTGTCAGATCCTTTGCCCATATCGTGACCCGGCACGCCTCGTCGGATGCCCGCTCGACCATATCTCTCCGGTCCTTGGGGTGGACACCGGCCGAACCGGCCACGGTGGAGAACTTCGCGGGCACCACGGCGGCCCGCCGTAGGCTGGAGTGGTGAGCACCGCGAGCAGGTCGGGATCTCGGGACCTCCTGACGGCCGCCCTGCTCGACGTGCGGCACTGCGCCGCACGTGGCGGCGACGCTCTCCTGCACCACGTACCCGACACCGGGGACCTCGCCACCGGTCGCATCGTGGACGACTTCGTCGAGCGGGCCAGCGACGCCCTCCGCGCCCTCGCCGAGTCGCTGGGCGAGTCGCTCGACTCCCTGGAGTCGCCCGGGTCGCTGGAGTCGCCCGGGTCGCTGGAAGTCGCTCCCGATGCACGGGAGGACCGCAGGTGATCGTTACGGTCACGGGCGACCCGTCATCGTGCTCCCAGCTCGGGGGTGACCTGCGGACCCGGGCCGCGACGCTGCTGACGAGCCTCGAGGCACTGGTCGCGGCCCGCGCCGGAGGGTCAGGCGTGGGCGGCGGACCCGAGCTCCGCCCCGGCCGGCTCGACCGGGACCAGCGACTGCTGGGCACCCTCGTCGACCGCCTCGACGGCGCCGGTGCTGCGTTGCAGCGTTACGCCCAGGAGCTGGCTGAGCAGACCGAGGAGCTGCGCCGGCTGGAGGCCGACGTCGAACGCGCCGGTCTGACGCTCGACGGGCTCAAGGTCGTCGAGCCCTGGGGGGTGGCCACGACCGACGCGGCGTCCCACCGGCGGGCGGAGCTGCCCGGGCTCGCCGCCCGGGCGGAACGGCTGGCCAGTCGGGTCGGCCGTTCACGGGGTGCCCTCCAGCGCTCCCTCGCCGAGTCGAGCGGGGTGCTCACCCGGGCTGCCGCGGAGACCCGGGCGGCACTGGGGCGCTGATCGTGACCCGATACCGTGACGTCCCATGCAGATCACCAAAAAATTCGAGTACCCCGCCTCCCCCGCCGACGTGTCGATCATGGTGAGTGACCTCGCGTTCCAGGCCAAGAAGTGCGAGGCCACCCACCCGATCACCCACCGCGAGTCCGTCACCCCCAAGGGCGACCAGACCGAGATCGTCACCTCGCGGGATCTCCCGACCGATGGGTTCCCCGACATGCTCAAGTCCATGGTGGGCCCCAAGATCCGCGTCACCGAGACCTACATGTGGAGTCCCGCGGGCCCAGACGGCTCCCGGACGGGCACCCTCGAGGTGGCGATCGGCGACGGCAGCCTGCCGGTCGGGATGAAGGGCACGGTCAGCCTGCGCCCCGGCGGCGCCGGCTCGGTCATCACGATCGACGGCGACCTCAAGGCGAGGGTCCCCCTGCTCGGCGGGAAGATCGAGAAGTCGGCCGAGCCGTGGATCATCGACGCGATCGACAAGGAGCACGAGGTCGGGCTCGCCTGGCTCGCCGGCTGAAGCTCACCCCATGTGCGGATAGGCATGCGAGGTCGGCGGGACGAAGGTCTCCTTGATCGAACGGGCGCTGGTCCAGCGAAGGAGGTTCTGGGCGGAGCCGGCCTTGTCGTTGGTCCCGGAGGCCCGGCCACCTCCGAACGGCTGCTGGCCGACGACCGCGCCGGTCGGCTTGTCGTTGACGTAGAAGTTGCCGGCGGCAAAGCGCAGCCGCGCTGTTGCGTCGGCGATGGCCACGCGGTCCTGGGCGATGATCGAGCCGGTCAGCCCGAAGGGAGCGAACGACTCCATCTGGTCGAGGACCGCGTCATAGCGAGCGTCGGGATAGACATGGACGGCGAGGATCGGCCCGAAGTACTCGGTCCGGAACGCCTCGTCGGTCGGGTCGGACGACTCGATGACGGTCGGTCGCACGAAATATCCCTCGGAGTCGTCGGAGGTGCCACCGGCGATGACGGTGACCCTGGCGGCCTTCTTCGCCCGGTCGATCGCCGCCGTGTTCTTGGCGAAGGAGCGCTCGTCGATGACCGCTCCCATGAAGTTCGACAGGTCGGTGACGTCGCCCTGGGTCAGACCGTTGGTGAGGTCGGCGAGGTCAGTGCGGATCTGCTTCCAGATCGACTGGGGGACATACGCCCTCGATGCGGCCGAGCACTTCTGACCTTGGTACTCGAACGCTCCCCTGATCATCGCGGTCCGGAGCACGTCGGGGTCGGCCGAGGGATGCGCGAGGATGAAGTCCTTGCCGCCGGTCTCACCGACGAGCCGCGGGTAGCTCTTGTACTTGTCGATGTTGGCGGAGACGCGCTGCCACATCATGCGGAACACGTCGGTCGAGCCGGTGAAGTGAATGCCCGCGAGCTCGGGGTGATCGAGCAGCAAGTTGGTCTTGTCGTGACCGAGGCCGGGGATGAAGTTGATCACGCCCGGCGGCAGGCCCGCCTCCTCGAGCAGCTCGAACGTGCGCCACGCGGCGAGCAGCTGGCTCTCGGCCGGCTTCCACACCACGGTGTTGCCCATCAGCGCCGGCGCCGTCGGCAAGTTACCGCCGATCGCGGTGAAGTTGAACGGCGTGAGCGCGAACACGAAGCCCTCGAGCGGCCGCAGCTCGGTCATGTTCCAGATGCCGGGCGCGCTGCGCGGCTGCACCCGGTAGAGGTCCTGCGCGAACTGCGCGTTGAAGCGCAGGAAGTCGATCAGCTCGCACGCCGAGTCGATCTCCGCCTGGTGGCAGGTCTTGCTCTGGCCGTGCATCGTGGCGGCGTTGAGCTGCATGCGCCGCGGACCGGCGAGCAGCTCGGCCGCGCGGAGCATCACGGCGGCGCGGGCTTCCCAGCGCATCGCCGCCCACTCGCGGCGTGCATCGAGGGCGGCGCGGATCGCGCGCTCCGCGGTGTCGGGCTCGGCGGCGTGGAACCGCGCGATCACGTGCTTGTGCCGGTGCGGCATCACGATCTCGCGGATGCGGCCGGTGCGGACGCGCTCTCCGCCGACCACGCACGGAATCTCGATGACCTCGCGCTCGATGTCGGCGAGGGCCGCCTTCAGCCGCGCTTTCTCGGGACTGCCCGGCGCGTACGAGAGGATCGGCTCGTTGACGGGATCAGGAATCTGAACGATCGCGTCATGCATTGCGTGGCGGTTTACCACGCAAACCGGGCCCCGGGTTCCTCGGGAACCTCGCTCCAACCCCTCCACCTTCCCGCCCAATGCCGAGGGGTCAGGGCGTCGGTGCGGGCGGCGTGGCGATCGGCCCAGCCGGTGCTGTCGGTGCGCTTGGCGGCGGCGCGCTGCAGGCGGCGAGTGCGGTCACGTCCTTGGCGGCGACCATGCACTTGCGCTGCGTCGCGCTCATGTTGCGCGCCTCGCACTGCTCGACCATCTGCTTCTTGTTGCCCATCTCGACGTTGCCGTGCCCGGTGAGTCCCGACTTCATGATCTCGAGCACGCGATCGGTCACCTGATCGCAGCTGGGACCCGTGTCGGCCTTGTCGGCTGCCTTCTTGCTGCAGGCAGCGGTTGCGAGGAGGATCAGGGCGAAGAGCGTTGAGCGCATCGCTGGCGAGGATACACCGTGTAGCATCGGGCGGATGTTGATCAGGCCGGCCCGTGCCGAGGACTTCACCGCGATCACGGCGATCACCAATCACTACATCACCGAGACTTCGATCCACTTCGCGTACGATGCGATGTCCGTCGACGACGTGCGCGCGATGTGGGAGCGGAACATCGACCGGCACCCGTGGCTCGTCGCCGAGGATGGACCACCTGGGGCGCCGGCGGGGCCCGTCCTGGGCTACGCGAAGTCTGGTGTGTGGCGAGACCGCGCGGCCTACGCGTGGACCGCGGAGGTCGGGCTCTACATCGATCCAACTGCGCGCGGGCGCGGGCTCGGAACGGCGCTCTACGAGGAGCTACTGGCCGAGCTGCGGATGCGGCACTTCCGGTCGGCGGTCGCCGGCATCACCCTACCGAATGCGCCGAGCATCGGGCTCCACAAGAAGTTCGGCTTCGA
This sequence comes from Haliangiales bacterium, assembly GCA_038322185.1. Classification (GTDB taxonomy): domain Bacteria; phylum Myxococcota_A; class Polyangia; order Haliangiales; family Haliangiaceae; genus JABFXX01. The sequence goes on along the minus strand of JBBQFU010000121.1, from coordinate 20,664 downwards.
CCACGTCGGGACGTTTGCCGACGCGGGCTGGAAGCAGAACGAATGGCACGCAGTCGACTGGTGGCAGAAGCGATTCGCGCTCGGACCCGAGCGGCCGCTCTCGGTCTAGCGCCGGGTCTCGGATCCGTGGGGAACAGCCAGGGCCGCGATCAATCGCTCGCAGGTGTCTGCCAGCTCCGCCATGCGCGCCTTGCCGACCTCGCGAACGAGCTCCTGCTCGAGGGCCGCGAGAACGCCGAGGCCATGGAGCAGGGCGCGCTGGCCCTTCCTCGTCCAGCGGATCCGCTTGGCGCGCCGGTCGTCGGGATCGTCGATCCGCTCGACCACGCCCTCGCGCTCGAGATCATCCACGAGCGGGCCGATCGCTTGCTTCGTGACCCCGAGCTTGTCGGCGAGCTCGGTCAGCCGGATCCCCTCGGTGGTGATGTGAGGGAACAGCTGGGTATGCGCCGCGCGCAGCTTGCCACCACTCGCTTGCACGCGCGCGATGGCCTGCTCGTTCACGAGCCGCGCGGCACGAAACAGGAGCTCGAACGTGGAGCGTGGCAGCTGCAACGCCTGCAGCGTGCCCCACCTCAGCAGTATGGTCAAGCGTCCTTGACGATAGTAGTCAAGCGTGGTTGACTAGCCGCATGCTCGAGCCGATCGCACCCGATGTCTGGCACCTGTCGACCGCCGAGCCGGTGAAGTTCCCGGGTGGCCTGCGACTGCCGCTCGCATCGACCGCGGTTCGGCTACCGGATCGCACGCTGCTGCTGTACTCGCCGATCGCGCTCGATGACGCGAGCGCCGCGGCACTCGCAGCCGAGGGCGAGGTCGCACACATCGTTGCGCCGAGCCTGATCCATCACCTGCATGCGAAGGCGGCGGCGGAGCGGTATCCGAACGCGACGCTGCACATCGCGAGCGGGCTCGCGGCGAAGAATCCTGCGCTCGCAGGCGGTCGCGAGATGGGCGACGCGGGTGCAGGTGCAGGGTGGGGCGATGCGATCGAGGCCCAGCAGATCGGTGGCGCACCGAAGCTCGGCGAGACGGTGCTGTTTCACCGGCCGAGCGGCACCGTGATGTGCGCAGACCTGCTGTTCAACGTGACGACCCACGCGAACTTCATGACACGTATGATCCTCGGGATGACGGGCGTTGGCGGCAAGCAGCTCGCGCAGAGCCGCATGTGGAAGTTCGGTGTCCGCGATCGAGCGGCCGCGCGGACGTCGCTCGATCGCGTGCTCGCGTGGCCGATCCGACGAATCGCGCCGTGCCATGGCGAGGCCACGTCGATCGACAATGCGAGCCTCGCGCCGAAGCTGTCGCGTGCCTACGGTGGCGCCGCGATGCTCGCTGCTGCGGTTTAGCGCACGAGGCGAAGCACCGGGCGCGTGACGCGCGGCGGTGCGAGCTGCCAGGGCCGCGGCAGCATGCCGAGCTGCTCGAACAGCGCATAGACATCGAACGAGACGTCGGCTTCGACGACCTGGCCGTCCTCGACCCGGATCACCTCGACGACCGACATCTGCAGGCGACGATCGGTTGGCGCGATGTTGAACATCTCGCCGCGGTGGATCGCGTGCCACGTGTACTGGATCACGGCCTGCTCGTTGGTCGCGATGATGTCTTCGATCACGATGCAGATGTCACTGAAGCGCTCGTCCTGTACCTGCAGCTCCAGTGAGACGCTTCCGCTCACCGTCCCCAATGGGCCGCGCCGCACGAAATCTTCTGCGACGAGGCTGCGGAGCACATCGAGGTTGGCCTCTTCGAGGACTTCGATCACGTAACGACGCGCAATCTCGAAGACGTTCGGGGCCATGGTCAGCGAATTTGCAGCGGCCGTGCCATGCCCGAGTCAGTCGCGACCTGCGAGCATCTCCGCTTTACCGCGTGCGCGTGCGTGTCATCCTCGATCGTGAAGCTCGCGCTGCGTATCGGGGGATTCGTGCTGGCGATCGGGATCCTCGCGTACATCGTGGCGCGCATCGGGGTCCATGCTCTGCTCGACCAGCTCGGACAGGTCGGCTGGGGGTACACGTGGATCCTCGTGATCCACGCGTTCGCGCTCGTGATCGCTTCGATCCCGTGGTGGGTGCTACTGCCGGTCGGGCGTCGGCCCACGCTCGGTGGCGCGATCGCCAGTCGCATCTTCGCGTCGGGCGCCAATGCGGTGCTGCCGCTGTTCGGTCTCGGCGGCGAGCTGGTGCGCCTGGTCTGGCTCAAGAAGCACGACCGCGCCTCGGGCGTCGCCGCCCTCGTCGTCGACCGTCTGATGTACGGCGTCGCCAGCGCGACGCTGCTCGCGGTAGGCCTCGTCGGGCTGCTGCACTTGCCGCAGCTGCCCGACGACTACGCGCGCACGGCCACCATCGGCGTGGCGGTGCTGCTCGTTCTCTCTGCCGTTGGCACCATCGTCGCGCTGCGCACCGGCATGGGCGCGCGCATTCACCGGCTGATCCAACGCTTCCGCAAGCAGGTCGACCACGACACGCAGTTCGGCGACAGCGTCGACCGCGACATGGCCACGATGCTACAGGTGCGCTCCGCCGCGCCGTGGCTTGCGTGGCTGCTGCACTCGCTCGCGCGAGGCCTGATCGGCGCCGAGATCGTGCTCGGCTTTTACCTGCTCGGCGCACCGCTCGCGTGGGACGAGGCCCTGGTGTTCGCGGCGCTGCCGGTGATCCTCGCGCTCGCGGGGGCCATCGTGCCGAGCCAGCTCGGTGTTCACGAGGGTGCGCAGGCGCTGATCGCGACATCGCTCGGCATCTCCCCGACCACGGCCGTCGCGGTCGTGCTGCTCATGCGCATCCGCCAGCTCATCAGCGCCGCGATCATCGGTCCAATGTTGCTCGTCCGACGCCGCCGTACGCCCGAGCTGGTCAGCCCAGGCGTCGCGTGAGGATCAGCCGCGGCGCGCGAGGAGCTTGTCGAGCATCTCGAGCAGCTTGGCCTCGCTCAGGCCGCCGACCCGCTTGTCGACCAACGCGCCGCTGCGATCGTAGAGGAACGTCGTCGGCATCGCGGCCGGGCTCTCGTACGCCTCCATGATCGCGGGGGTGGAGCGCACGACTGGATACGTCACGCCATGCTCGCGGATCCACGCATCGACGTCGCCCTGATCGTCGCTCGTCAAGACGCCGATGAACGTCGCCTTGCCGACGTACCGCTGGGCGACCGACGCGAGGATCGGAGCCTCGGCACGGCTTGGCTTTGCCCACGTCGCGAAGAAGTTGATCACGACGACCTGACCCGCGAGCGTGCCGCGATCATGCTGTACGCCCTGGGTGTCGACGAACGCGACGCCGGGCATGCACGTGTCGCCGCACCCCGGTGGCCGTGGCGCGACGTCGCTGGTGTTCGACACGGGGGCCGGCGCCGGTGTGCGCGAGCAGGCAGCGACGAGCACGAGGACCGCGGCTCTCACCCGAGGTACACGATCATGCCGGCCTCGGCCTTCGCGGTCTCGATCACCAGCTCGCGCAACCCGCTGTAGGCGGCGACCAGCTCCTTGATCGGCGGCGCCTGCGGGGGCAGCGGCGTTCCGTTCAGCGTGCGCTCGAAGTCCTCGACCGAGATCAGCGTGAGCTTCGCGGCAAGCTTGCGCACGTCGGCCGAGCGAAACCCGCGCGCGGGCCCGGCGCCGACATCGATGTCGCCGATCCGGGTGCCGCCGCTGCGGATGAATGCCTGTGTCTGGAGGGCAGAGTCGACGTGCTCGTGACCCTCGGCGATCGTGAGCAGCACGTCGTCGTCGACCACGGTCTCACTCGACGACGGGAACAGCACCGTCTTGATGCGAGCCGGATTGGCGAACACGCCCTCGAGGACATTCGACGACACCCGCCGAAAGAAGGCGGCCGTCACTGGCACGACCTCGCCTCGTCCCGAGCGCGGTTGCACCCAATGAGTACTACCTGCGCGAGGACGAAGCGTCGCATCACTCTCGATCGAGGTACGTGTAGCCGATCATGCCCTGGCGGAAGCGATTGATGAGAGTCCGCGACTCCTCGATCGTCATCAGCTTCTTGCGGAGCGCCGCCTCGACGTTGTTGCGCATGCGGCCGAGCAGATCGCTCGGCGAGTAATCGACGAACTGCAGCACTTCCGACACGGTGTCGCCCGCGACGACTTCCTTGACGTCGTAGTCACCGTCGGCCCCGAGCTGCACGTGCACGGTGTTGGTGTCACCGAACAGGTTGTGCAGATCGCCGAGGATCTCCTGGTACGCGCCAACGAGGAAGATGCCCAGGTAGTAGTCCTGGCCCTCCGCCTTGGGGTGCAGCTCGAGCACGTGCTTGACGTCGCGCAGATCGATGAACGAATCGATCTTGCCGTCGGAGTCACACGTGATGTCAGCGAGCGTCGCGCGGCGCGTGGGCTCCTCGGTCAGCCGATGGATCGGACAGATCGGGAACAGCTGGTCGACGGCCCAGGCATCGGGCACGGACTGGAACATCGAGAAGTTGCAGAAGTAGGTATCGCTGAGTGCCTTCTCGAGACCTTCGAGCTCCTCGGGCACGTGGGCCTGATTGCGCGAGATCATCAGGACCTTCTCGCAGATCGCCCAGAACAAGTTCTCGCACAGCACGCGGTGCTCGAGCGACAGGTGGCCCAGGTTGAACAGCTGGAGCACCTGGTCCTTGTACTCGACAGCGTCGTGATAGCTCTCGAGCAGGTTCTTCTGGCTGACGCCCTGATACGTCTCCCACATGTTGGTGACGAGCGGCGGCGACGGCTTGGCGATCTGCGTCGGGACGTGCGTGTTGAACTCGGTCACGCCGAGGACGTTCACGACAAGCACCGAGTGGTGCGCGGCGATCGCGCGGCCCGACTCGCTCACGATGTTCGGATGCGGAACCTGGTCGGCGTCGCAGATCTCCTTGATCGCGTAGACGACGTCGTTGGCGTACTCCTGCACCGTGTAGTTCATCGACGACGCAAAGTTGGACTGCGAGCCGTCGTAGTCGACGCCGAGACCGCCGCCGACGTCCATGTACGCCAGGCCCGTGGCGCCCATCTTGTACATCTCGCAGAACAGACGGCCCGCCTCGCGCAGCGCGTTCTTCACGCTCTTGATCGCGCTGATCTGGCTGCCGAGGTGGAAGTGCAGGAGCTTGAGCGTGTCGGTGTCGCCCCACGCCTTGAGCTTGTTGACGGCGTCGACCATCTCGGCGGCCGACAGACCGAACTTCGAGAAATCGCCACCAGACTGCTCCCAGCGACCGGCACCACGCGACGACAGACGCGCACGGAAGCCGAGCTGCGGCTTGATCTTCACGCGCTCGGAGACGCGGTGGATGTTGTCGAGCTCGGTCGGCTTCTCGACGACGAGGATGACGGTCTTGCCCATCTTCGACGCGAGCAGCGCGGTCTCGATGTACTCCTCGTCCTTGTAGCCGTTGCAGATGATGAGTGCTTCGTCGTCGGTGTGGATCGCCATGATGGCGAGCAGCTCGGGCTTGCTGCCGGCTTCGAGGCCGTAGTGAAACGGGCGGCCGTACTCGATGATCTCCTCGACGACCGTGCGGTTCTGGTTGACCTTGATCGGGTACACGCCGCGGTACTGGCCGTTGTAGCCGTACTCCTTGATGGCGCCATTGAACGACGCGCACAGCAGCTCGATGCGCGCCTTCAGGATGTCGCTAAAGCGCAGCAGGATCGGCAGCTGGATGCCGCGGGCGACGAGCTCGTCGATGAGCTCCTTCATGTCGATCGCGCCGTTCGCCGGGTTGCCGTCGACGCTCCGCGGCGTGACGATCAGACTGCCCTGGTCGTTCACGCCGAAGTAGCCACAGCCCCAACGCGAGATGTTGTAGGTGTCGAGCGCGTCGGCGGCGGTCCACCGGCGCAGCGGATCGTTAGCGGTCAGAGCTTTAGCGCGCGCCATGTTCTCTCACGTAGTTACGGCCAATTGCCCCCCGCCGCAATGGGATCCTCGTCGATACTGGCGGGTACCACCTCAGGCCGCGACGAGCGCCTGATACGAGATGCGCGCCACCGAGCGGCGACCACGCGTCGGCGCGTCGTCCAGCCAGTCGCTCGCGTCGGGCGCCTCGTACACGTCTGACTCGGTGCCACGCGCGAACCGGCGGCGCGTGATGATGCGCGTCGGTGGGTGCACCTCACCGTGGAGCTCGAGCGCGCTGCCGCGCGGTGCGACCGGCGGCGGCGAGCACACGTGGGTGGCCTCGCGCACGAGGCTCACCGCCGGCTGCGTGCCGAACAGCGTCGCCATCATCGCCGCCGTCGTCTCGGTACCGAGAGTCCAGCCCTCGAGCAAAGCGACCGCCTCGAGCGCATCGATCATCGCTGCCGCGCTGGCGAAGCGATGTGCCGGATCGATGGACAGCGCGGTGCGGATCACCTGCTCGAGGGCTGCGGGAAAGTCGGACACGTGAACGCTCGGCGGCACGTAGCCCCCGCGCACGACCGCGAGCATGCGCTCGAAGTCGCTGTTGCCCTGAAAGCAACGGCGGCCCGTCGTGAGCTCGTAGAGCACGACACCGAGGGCGAACACGTCGGCACGCAGGTCGACGGGATCGCCGAGGCACTGCTCGGGCGACATGTAGCTCGCCTTGCCGCGCACGACGCCGGGCATCGTGGTGTGGAGCGACGCGGTCGAGATCGCGATGCCGAAGTCGATGACCTTCACCGCGCCGTCGTAGCCGACCATGATGTTCGACAGCGACACGTCGCGGTGCACGAGGTGAAGCGGGTGGCCGTCGGGATCGCAGCGGCGGTGCGCGTGATCGAGACCTTGGGCAGCGGCGGCGACCAGCGACAGCGCGCAGTCGTAGTCGATCGCGGTGTGGGTCGCCTCGGCGCGCGCGAGCACCTCGCGGAGATCGGCGCCGTGCACGTACTCCATCGCGAGGTAGTGCACGCCGTCCTGTGAATCGACCTCGTAGACGCTCGCGAGGTTGTTGTGGCTGAGCATGCCGACCACGCGCGCTTCATCGAGAAACAGCGCGCACGACTCGCGATCACCTGCACGTGCGGCGTTGAGGACCTTCACCGCGACGTAGCGATCGAGGCCGGCCTGGCGGGCCAGATAGATGTCCGCCATTCCACCTGAGGCCAGCGGACGCACCAGCTCGTAGCTGCCCAGGTGCGTCGTCGGGAGTGACTCCGTAGCGGCTTCGCCCATCTCACATCCTACGAACGGCGACCGCGATCGGATTCCTACATCTCCACTGATGACGGCGTGTCGCGTACTTAGGTGGTGCATATGCCTCTCTATTCGTTCAGAGGACACGATTGGATGCATGTCGCATCGCCGGGTCTGGACAGGCGTAAGGTTTCGTATAGATTCGCCGTTTCCCGATGGGCCAAGAGGTAGACAAAGGTAGTCCTGCCGCGACCGTGATCGCGGAGGAAGAACGCCTCTACGGCCAGGTCCAGGCGCGCGTCGCGATGGGCGAGGAGGACCAGGGGCCGCGGATCGGTGCCTCCGACCTCGACAAGGACCTTCTGTCGCTGCGCGATCAGATCAGCGAAGCGCGCGCCGAGGATCTGCCGCCGCTGGTCGAGCAGATGACTCGTCTCGCGGCACTCAAGGCGCGCCTCGGCGGCGGCCGCTCACTGCCCGTCGACATCACCTCGCCGTACTTCGCGCATCTACGTCTGCGCGAGAACGCGAAGTCGCGCGACGTGCTGGTTGGCAAGCGCGGCTTCATCGATCGCGAAGCCAACGTGCAGATCGTCGACTGGCGCAACGCGCCAGTGTCGCGCATCTACTATCGCTACGAGGAGGGCGACGACTACGAGGAAGAGATCGCCGGTCGCCGCGTCGAGGGCGTGGTCGAAGCGCGCCGCAATGTCTCGATCTCGAAGGGCAACCTCCGCCGCATCGGCACCCCGCAAGGCACCTACCTCAAGGACAGCCGCGGCAACTGGGTGCAGGCCGTCGGCAACATCGCGCCGATCCTGCACGGCGGCATGGGCAAGGCTGCGCGTCCCGTCGCCGCGCCCGGTCAGAAGGGCAAGCTCGGCATTCATCACGGCGCCGCCGCGCGCGCCGACAAGTCACTGCCCGAGATCGCCGCGCTCATCGACAAGGAGCAGTTCGAGCTCATCACGCAGCCGTCGAGCGGCATCGTCGTGATCCAGGGTGGCGCCGGCTCTGGCAAGACCACGGTCGCGCTTCACCGCGTCGCCTATCTCAACTTCCAGGACCCGCGCCGCTTCAAGTCGTCGGCCACGCTGTTCGTCGTGCCGTCGCAGGCGCTGGTGCGCTACGTCGCGGGCGTGCTGCCGTCGCTCGGCGTGCCGGGGGTTCCCGTCGTCACGTACACGGGCTGGGCGCGCACCACGCGCATGCGCTGCTTCCCGGACTCGCCGACCAAGTACAACCTCGAACCGCCGGATCAGGTCTCCCGCGTCAAGAAGCATCCCGCGATGCTCACGATCCTCGAGAGCTGGGCGACCACGCAGGCAGCGACGATCGGCCGCGAGCTCGTCGAGATCTCGCCCGGCGCGCTCGAGACGTGGAACGCGAAGGCAGACCGCGAGCTGGTGCCGCGCCTCGGCGCACTGTCCGCCTGGACCAAGAAGGCGCAGCTCGAGCCGCAGGAGCGCGTCGCGCTCGAGGGCTTCGTGAAGCGGTGGAAGAAGCGGGCCGACGACTGCATCCTCGACTGGGCCGAGCTGCTCACCGACCGGCAGACGCTCACCGAGGGCTTCGCCGGCACCGACGTCACCGCGCGCGACATCGAGCGCCTGGTCGCATGGGTCAAGCGCCAGCTCGCCAAGCCGCAGTCCTCGCCCGTCGACGAGGAGGGCCACCCGGTCCTCGACAGCGAAGGTCTCGCGGTCGGCCCCGACGAGGACGATCCGGCCGGCCGCTTCGACGACGAGGACGACCCGCTGCTACTGCGCCTGTGCCAGCTCAAGCGTGGCGGCCTGATGCCCACCGGCGGCGACGAGCTGCTCTACGAGCACGTCGCGATCGACGAGGCGCAGGACCGCTCTTCGCTCGAGGTGAAGGTCCTCATCGAGGCTGTCCGCGCGCCGGACAACGATGGCAGCAAGCGCTCGGTCACGATCGCGGGCGATACCGCCCAGCGCCTCGTGTTCGACAACAACTTCACCGGCTGGGCCGAGCTGCTGCAGCAGACCGGGCAGCCCGCGATCGTGCGCCCGCTGAAGCTGTCGTATCGCTCGACCGCCGAGGTCATGCTGCTCGCGCGCGAGATCCTCGGTCCCGAGCTCGCGCCCGAGGACCCGCTGGCCGCACGTCCGGGTGAGCCCGTCGAGCTCCACGAGTTCGGTGACATCGGCGAGGCCGTCGCGTTCCTCGGTGACGCGCTGCGCACGCTCATGGCCCGCGAGCCCACAGCGTCGTGCGCCGTGATCTCGCGCCACGCCGAGCAGGCCGACGCGTACTTCGATGGCCTGCGCCGCTCCGAGGTTCCCGCGCTGCGCCGCATCCGCCGCGACGAGTTCAACTTCCAGCCTGGCATCGACGTCACCGACGTCGCAAACGTCAAAGGCCTCGAGTTCGACTACGTCGTGATGGTCGACGTCAATGCAGCGAGCTATCCCGACGTCCACTGGGCGCGGCACCTCATGCACATCGGCGTCACGCGCGCCGCGCACCAGCTGTGGCTGGTCTCGACGGGCGAGCCGTCGGTTCTGATCCCGACTGCGCTCCGCGACGGCGGCCGCATGACGGTGGGCTGATGGCGCTGGACCTCATCGGGGAGCTCGAGCGACTCGTCGTGGCATTCGACGACGCGGGCATCGAGTACGCGCTGTGCGGTGGTCTTGCCGTCGCGATCCATGGTCATCCGCGAGCCACCATGGATATCGATCTGCTAATGCGGTCCGAGAGCATCGCGACGGCGCTCGTCGTCGCGAAGGGGCTCGGCTTCGACATCCCCGCCCGCAAGATGGTGTTTGGTTTGCGCAAGGGAACGCCGCGCGAGATGCAACGCGTTTCGCAGCTGGATCCCGAAACCGGTGAGCTGATGTCTCTCGACTTGCTCGTCGTCGCTCCAGACCTGGAAGTCGTTTGGACGAGCCGAATTCGCATCCCATGGCGTGGGCGCGAAATTGGGATCGTCTCGCGCGATGGCCTTGCTATCATGAAGCGAATGGCGGGTCGCCTGCAGGATCTCGCGGACCTGGCTGCACTCGAAGGCACCAACGATGACGACGAAGCGTGAAAGCGATTTGTCCGCGGCGGCCGTCGCCGGTCGGTTGGAGCAGGTGCGCGCGCTCTACAAGTTGATGGTCTCGCTCCGTCAGATCCGAGTCGATGACGCCAAACCCGTCGTCCCGCAACGCTAGGCGCGCGGGCTTGCCGAAGGCTCACGTCGATATGTCACCGCGGGCAGTAGCCGGTCGCCTCGAAGAGGTGCGTCAGCTCTACCGCCTTGGCATCTCGCTCATGTCGATCCGGGTGGACCAAGCAGTGCCCGTCGAACCGAAGAACCGCTGACGCGCGTCCCCTGTTAACGTGGGGGCGTGAGCGCCGACCATGCCACGCGGGGAAGCGCGACCGACCAGGCACTGGCCGCCACACTCGCGACGACGAACCCGGAGGCGACGATCCGGCCACGCGCGCTCGACTCGACGATCAGCGCGGACGCCGTCGACATCACGCTCCCCGACGAAGTGGCGCGCAAGGCCAGCGGCGAGCTCGAGCCGTTCGCCCAGCGTCTCGCGCTCGGCACCACGCTCGGCGAGGGCGGCATGGCAGTAGTCCGCGTCGCGACGCAGCGGTCGCTCGGCCGCGAGGTCGCGGTCAAGATGATGCGTCCCGATGCCACCGACGATGCGAGCCCTCGCATGCTGCGCGAGGCATGGATCACCGGTGCGCTCGAGCATCCGAACATCGTGCCTGTGCATGACCTCGGCACCGACGAGCAAGGTCGCCCGATGCTCGTGCTCAAGCGCATCGAGGGCCGGCCGTGGTCGGAGCTGATTCGCGAGTGCGGGCTCGAGTGGAATCTGCAGACGTTCGTGCACGTGTGCAACGCGATCGCGTTCGCGCACAGCCGGCGTATCGTGCACCGCGATCTCAAGCCGGCGAACATCATGATCGGCGGCTTCGGCGAGGTCTACGTCCTCGATTGGGGCATCGCGGTCAGCCTCGTCGACGATGGCAGTGGCCGGCTGCCGCTCGCGAAGGACTGCACCGAGCTCGCCGGCACCCTCGCGTACATGGCGCCCGAGATGCTGGGCAATGCACCGCTCGACGAGCGAACCGATACCTACTTGCTCGGCGCGATCCTGTTCGAGATCGCGACCGGTAAGCCGCCACACCTGTGCAAGACGATCGAGACCACGATCGGCAGCATTCGCGCGACGCCGCCCGTGCTGGCCGACGACGTGCCCGCGGAGCTGGCTGCGATCGTGCGGCGCGCGCTCGCGAAGGCCTCCGGCGATCGCTACGCATCGGCCGACGATCTGCACGCGGCGGTCAGCGGGTTCCTCGAGCATCGCGGCTCGGCGGCACTCGCGCACGAGGCGGGCGAGCAAGTCAACGAGCTCGAGCGGCACCTCGCCACCGACCGCAGCGATGCATCCGCGCACCGCGTGCGCACGTACCAGCTGTTCGGCCAGAGCCGCTTCGGCTTCCAGGCCGCCCTGCGGGCATGGCCGGACAATCCGGCGGCGCGTGAAGGACTCGACCGCGCACTCACCGCGATGGCGAGCTACGAGCTGGATCTTGGTGATGCGCGCGCAGCATCCGTGCTGATCGCCGAGATCACATCGCCACCGGCGGCGCTCACCGAACGGCTGGCCGTGGTCGAGCGCGGCGCCGCGGACAGGGAGAAGCGGCTCGCGCGCTTCGAGGCCGATGCGGACGTGAACACCAGCGGCGTGATCCGCACCTGTTTTCTCGTGCTGTGCGGGCTGGTGTGGTGCGCGTTGCCGTTCGTCGCAGGTGCGTTCCCGGCACTCGAGGTGGGCCACGGGATGTCGATCCTTGCGACGAGCGCGATGGTCGGTGGCATTGTCGCGTTCGGTTGGGTCACGCGAGGCGCGATGCTGCAGACGGCCGTCAACCGCGGCATCTTTCTGACGGCACTGCTCGGTGTTGCGCTGCACGGGCTCGTTGAAGCGGTCGCGTGGGCGATCGGCCTCGACATGGTGCTGACGCACATGATCTCCGTCGGGCTGTGGGCTGGCTGCACCGGCATCGCGGCGGTGTTTCTCGATCGAGCGATGCTTCTCCCGACGCTATGTTTCCTCGGCACGATCGCGGCGATCGCGCTGCGCCCGGCGACGCACTTGATGGCGATGTCGGCGAGCTGCGTGGTGCTGTTTGGCGTCGTGTTCTACATCTACCGGATGCAGTTGCACGGCCGGACCATTGGCGGGCTCGCCGACAAGCTACGCCCGCGCTGACTACACGAGCGATCAAGGCAGGATCGTGACGACGGTGCCGCTGTCGATACCGCCTTCGTGCGGTCCGCGATTGTGCGGCACGATGAACTGGCAGCTGCCGTCTTGGCCAGCGCCGTCCACATAGTAGACGGTGTACACGCGTCCGTCGGCGCCGCCCTGCCGCTCGCTGCGTAGCTCGAAGTGGGTAGCGTCGATGATGCGTGCGTCGTAGTTCGTGGTGTGGCCGTCGCCACCAGCGCCGACGTCGATCGCTTCATCGACGGTGATCCTGGTAACTTCTCCGTCGGCGATGGCTCCACCGTTCGCGCACACATCGACCTGCGCGCAATCGGCAAGCGTGTACGTGCGCATCTTGTGATTCGGCGGCCACAGCATCGTCGCGGCACCGACGGGCCACGGCTGGCACTCGCTGTCACCGCCGCCTCCGCCTCCGCCTCCGCCGCCGCCGTCGTCCTCGGGGCACACGTACGTGTCCGGTCCGCAGGTCTGCGTGCCGCCGCCGCCATCGCCACCACCGCCATCGCCACCACCGCCACCGCCACCACCGCCACCACCGCCACCGTCATCACCACCGCCGTCACCGCTCTCGCCACCGTCGTCACCGCTCTCGCCACCGTCGCCCTCGCCGCTGGCCGGCGGCGGGGAGTTGGGCGTGCACTCGTAGTAGTACTCGCCTTGGTTGCACCACACGGTGACCCCGTCCGAGCGAGACCCCATGGTCAGGTCGTCAGAGCCGCATGCTGCGGCGATCACGAGTGGCAAGAACTTCAGATTGCGCATCAGTGACTTCTCGATTGGCATGTGGGTGGGTGTTGCACCCGCCACGCCATTGCGTAACTACGCGAAGTCGCTCGAGCTCGGGCGCTGGGCATGTACCAGGTTGGTACTGTCCCAGCCTCAGAACCGGCCGAGCACGACGACTTCGGTTGGCGTCACCGAGATCGCGATCGGCCCTGCATCATGTCGGATGCTGAGGTAGCGAACGACGCCGCCGCTCACGAGCGCGATGCCAGCGGCGATCGCGGTGATTCCGATGCGCCGCTCGAGCGTGGCGTCATCGAGGTGGCGAACGGCGTCGATGCGGAGCTCGGCGTCGCGCGCATCGTCGCGGCTATGACTCGACGCGATCACGAATCCGATCCCGAGGCCGATCGCGACGGTGCCTCCGATCGCAAGCGCACCGCCGATCCGATCGCTGTACCACCGTGGTGTGTCGCGCGTCGGGGTTTGTTCTTCGGGCGGCGGAGGTGGACTGGACGGCGGGGGCGTTTGCATTCGCGGTTGCTCGCCGGCCGATATTGGATCGGGCGTCTCTGCCTCGACGGATTGCACGCAAGCAGCGAGCCCGGTACGCGCAGCCTCGGTCTGCTGCTCGTTGGGAGTTGTCGCGAGGTACTCTCGGTACAGCGCGATTGCGTCGCGACATCGACCGCCGAGCCGAAGCGCTTGCGCGCGCGCGTAGAGCAGGGCGGGAACGGGGTCGAGTGCGTACGCGCGCTCGAGCTCGCCAGCCGCCTCGTCGTACTTGCCCGCCGCATACGCAGCGGCGGCCGCGTCGAGGTGTGGCTTCGCGGCGTCGCGCTCGGCACGCACCGTCGGCGCGCGGAGCACGCACAGCGTGACCACGTAGATGCCGAGCAAGCGCGCGCGGGTCATGGTGGTGGCAACATCGCGTCAGGATCGAACGGTGCGGGCTTCGCGTCGGCCGGTTTGTCTTGCGCAGCGGTATGTTGCTTGGGCTTGTCCTGCTGACGCGATGGTGGTCGTGGCGGCTCGCGCTTGACAGCCGGTGGGGCGCTGCGCGACGCGGGCTTCGTGCGATCAGATTTCGCCGAGCGCGGTCTTGGCTGCGGCTCGGCGATCACCTCGCGCGGCGCGATCGGCTCGACCTCGACGCTGGGATCGATAGCGCCGCTTGCTGACGGACCAGGACCGGGTGTCGGGCGCTCGGCCGCAGCGTTCGGCGGTCGCGTCGCTGCGCCTTCGCCGTCGCCACGCGTCATCGCGAATCCGAGGAACGCGATGACGAGAACGGCACCCACCGCCCCGATCGCGCGCGCTCTGCGCGTGATCCGGCCCGGGCGTGGAGCGGCGCGTTCAGTTTTCGCGAGCACGACTTCCACGGTGATCGGCGTCGGGCACACGGCGCGTCGTGTCTCCGGCTCTGAGCTCGCCGGTGTCGGCGCAGGCCCGGCTGAGCGCTGCGCGGGCGTGGGTGGCAGGCGCTGCGGCGGCAACACGTGTTTGACCACGAGCGTCCGTTCGAGCAACCGTGCCGGTGGTGGCGGTGCGATCGTGTCCTCGTCATCGACGCCGAGCAGCTCGGGCAGCTCATTCGGCGTGGAGAGCTCGCGCGTCGGATCGTCGTCAGGTGCGGCGATGGCGTCGGTGATCGTCTCGCGCTCGAACGCCGCCTCCCACGCGCGAATCTCGTCAGCGAAGACCCGTTGCAGCTCGGAACCCATGGCGACGCGTGATTGCGATAGCCGGAGCTGGCGTGACAGCTCGTCGAGTGCGAGCTCGAGCTCCTGCGCAGTCGGATAACGCTCCTTGCGCTCGATCGCCAGCGCGATGCTGACCACGTGCTCCAGCTCGGGTGGACAGTCGCGGCGCGTGGTGGTGAGCCTCGGGGCGGGCTCACGAACGATGCGCCGCTGGAGTGTCAGCAGATCGTTGTCGGGGTGCAGGAATCGACCTGCGATCATCTCCCAGAGTACGACCCCCAGTGAGAAGACGTCGCTGCGGCGATCGACGGCGGTTCCCGTCGCTTGCTCTGGCGACATGTACGCGATCTTGCCCTTGATCGCGCCGGTCTGCGTTCGCACCGAGCTTGTCGCCATCTTGGCAATCCCAAAATCGATCAGCTTGGGGACGCCATCGTACGAAACGATGATGTTACTGGGCGACACGTCGCGGTGGACGACGTCGAGGGATTTGCTGTCGGGGCCACGCCGCTCGTGCGCGTAGTGCAATGCGGAGGCGATGTCACGCGCGATCGATACCGCCATCTCGATCGGCATGCGGCTGCGGTCACGGCTGTAGCGCTTGAGGATGGTGCGGAGATCGGGCCCGTTCACGAGCTCCATCGTGAAGAAGTAGCTGCCATCGACCGTACCCATGTCGTAGACGTGGGCGATGTGCGGATGCTCGAACGTTGCTACCAGCTTGGCTTCATCGAGAAACGTTCGCAGGAACCGCGGGTCTTCGGCGAACTCCGGCAGGATCCGCTTGAGCACGACCATCTTCTCGAAGCCTTGCGGCCCCAGCGCGCGCGCGAGGAATAGCTCGGCCATGCCGCCACGGGCGAGCTTGCGGACAATCTCGTATGAACCGAGACGAGTCGCAGATTTGGTCTCACGAATCCCGTGCACGCGAACCTCGATTATATCGGGTGCGGTCGGCGGCGTTGGTACAATCGCGACGATGGTTCGTACGAATCGATGGCTGGCGCTGACGGCGCTTGCGGCTGCCTGCCGGGTAGTCGAGCCGTTTGCGTGCGAACGCGACGATCAGTGCGCCACCGAAGGCGACCCGGGCCGATGCGAGCCCACAAGATCCTGCAGTTTCAGCGATGGGGACTGTGAGTCTGGGCGCCGCTACGACGACCTTGCAGGCAACGGGCTCGCAGGGACATGTGTGGACCTCGACGTCGTCGCGGCTTGCCCGGCGAGCTACCTGCAGATGGCCGCGGGGCGTTATCGGGTAGCGACGTCGCCGCTGCCGTGGGCCGACGCGCAAGCCGACTGCGTCGATGACGCCGCCGGTAAGACTCACCTGGTGGTTGTCGACGATAACGAGGAGCTGCAAGGACTCGCCGCGCTGATCGGTGACGACGTTTGGCTCGGCTACACCGATCGGTCCACCGAGGGCACGTTTCGCTGGGTCAACGGTGCGACGTCGAGCTTCACGGCGTGGGCACAGAACGAACCCGACGACGGCGGCGCTGCCCAGGATTGCGTCCAGCAAAAACGCGCACCCACGAAGTGGTACGATACGTCGTGCACCGATGCGCTAGCATACGTGTGCGAGTGCGATGGCGTCCCACCCGATCCGAGCACGTACTGAACCGCGCGGCGTCACCGCAGCGCACCAGACCAAGCTAACCGCGCCGGGCACACAGACGTGGGCGTATGACGGCACGACCGCGCGCGGCCCGCGTGCAGTGCTGCTCGTCTACGGCTTGGATGCGAACACGCAGGTCGTCGAGGTTCCCGACGGGGCACAACTCACCGTCGGCCGCTCGCGGCACGCGACGATACGTGTCGAGTCCGAGCGCGTCTCGCGCATCCACGCCAAGATCACTCGCCGCGGCAACGCGATCGCCGTCGAGGACGCGGGGAGCCGCAACGGCACCTGGTGCAACGGCGCACGGGTCACGGGCCAACAAGCGCTCGCCTCGGGTGACGAGATCGTGACCGGTTCGATCACGATCGTGGTCAGCGTCACGACGGGCTTCGACGACCGTGCACGCGTGGCATCGAGCGGGCAGCTCGAGGACAGGCTGGCGATCGAAGTCGATCGCGGCCAACGCTATCGCCGCCCGTTCAGCCTGCTCGTCATTCGCGTCGAAGGCGAGGCCCCCGATATCGATGCCGCTGTCGACCGGATGGCCGCGAGGCTGCGAACGATGGATCTGATCGCCGAGTACGCACCGACCGAGGTTGCGATCGTCTTGCCCGAGCTCGATACCACCACGGTGGCTGACGCGGCGCGCACGATCGTCGAGGCGGCCCGTAAACAAGACGGCAAGCCGGCTCTGGTCACCGTGGTTGGCGGCCTTGCCGTATTTCCCGTCGACGGCACGACGGCCGGCGCGTTGATTTCGCGCGCACGCGCGGCGGTCGCCTCGGTCCGAGGACGCAAATCCGACATGATCGGTGCGGCCCCTGACGAGGCAGGCCCCGTGGGTGCAGACGTCATCATCGCAGACGCGCAGATGCGGCGCGTCTATGAGCTCGTGCGCAAGGTCGCCGATCACCCGATCACCGTGCTCGTGTGCGGCGAGACTGGCGTCGGCAAAGATGTGGTCGCTGCTGCGATCCACGACCTGAGCCAGCGCCGCGCCGGACCTCTCGTCCGCGTCAACTGCGCGTCCGTCCCGGAGTCCCTGCTCGAGAGCGCACTGTTCGGCCACGAGAAGGGCGCATTCACAGGCGCGGACCGTCGCGCCGCTGGTTACTTCGAGGCCTCACACGGCGGCACGCTGTTTCTCGACGAGATCGGCGAAATCTCGCCCGCCATGCAAGCCAAGCTGCTCCGCGTGCTCGAGACGCGACGGTTCACGCGCGTCGGCGGCACCTCCGAAGTCGAGGTCGACGTGCGCGTCGTGTGCGCGACCAACCGCGACCTCGAAGTCGAGGTCCGTCGCGATGCGTTTCGCAGCGACCTCTATTTCCGGATCAGCGCGTTCACGATCCTCGTGCCCCCGCTGCGCGATCGGCCCGCGGAGATCCGGCTGCTTGCCGAGCTCTTCATTCGCCGCGCCAGTACCAGTCGCCGGCCCCCCGTGCTGTCTCCTTCCGCGGCCGCCGCGATCACACGCTACCCGTGGCCCGGCAACGTGCGTGAGCTGCGCAATGCGATCGAGCGTGCGCTCGTGATCCGTGCGCGCGACACGATCGAGCTCGATGATCTCCCGGATCGCGTCCGCGACTACGTCCTTCTGCATCCGGACGCGTCGCTCGCACAGAGTGGTCAGCTCGACGTGCTCGAGCAAGTCGGTCGCCTCGAGCGCGACGCAATTGCTGCAATCCTCGAAGCGTGCGCTGGCAATCAAACTGAAGCAGCGCGCAGGCTCGGCATCAGCCGTCGCACGCTGATCTACCGAATGGAAAAACACGCCCTCAAGCCACAACCTGCCAGCCGTGGACGGCAGCCATGAATCCCGGCCCGCGCAGCTTACAGCGGCGGCAATCCCCACGCGGCTTGCTGTAGCGCGTACTCCTCGCGCGGCAGCATCACGTAGAGCGGCTCGGCCGCGGGATCGATCGCGACCATCAGCGCCTCGAGCTTGTCCTGCGCCATCGCGGTGCAGCCCGTCGTTGTCGTCGCGGGACCATCCCACACGTGCAAGAAGATGCAGCTGCCCGCGTCGGGCACGCGATCCGGGTTGTGCGCGACGTCGACGAGCCACTTGTAGATCACGTCGTCGCGCTTCAACCGTTCCGACGAGCTCCAGTCCCGCTTCTCGCGCGTGCCGTCGACGATCTGCGTGTAGCTCTGCGACGCCGGATCGTCGACGCACTCGAGCTTGCCCGCGGGCTCGTACTGGATCTTGGTGCCGGCGGGCGCGGTCGCCGCGTAGCCGTACGACCGGCGCAGCTGGAAGATGCCGGCGGGCGTCTTGCCGTCGCCTTCGCGCTTGGCCGGACGTTGATCGCGGCCGTGGCGTCCGATGCCCCAGCCGGTGCCGTTGAGCCCGAGCACGGCTTCCCACGCTGGGCCCGCAGCGACCCAGCCCGCCGTGTCGCGCGTCCACAGCTGCAGCTGCGCGCGCGTCGAGGTCCAGCTGTCGGTCACGGCGGTGATCAGCTGGCGCGTCGTCGGTGGGATCGGCGTGTCCTCCAGCTTTTTCTCGTCGAGCACGAGCGCGTCCGCCGCAACCACGGGGGCGGCCGAGCCTTCGGTCTTCATCAGGCTCACCTGCTTGTCGCGGCACGCGGCGACGAGTGCCACCGCGAGCAGCGCACGCTTCACTTGCTCATCTCGAGCATGCGCTGGATCGGCTGCAGCGCGCGAACGCGGACCGGCTCGGGCACATCGACCTGCGGCGACAGGTCGCGCATGCACAGGTAGAGCTTCTCGAGCGTGTTCTTGCGCATGTACGGGCACAGGTTGCACGCGCACGTCTCGTCCTCGGGCGGCGCCGGGATCAGGATCTTGTCAGGCGCGGCCTTCTGCATCTTGTGCAGGATGCCGGCCTCGGTCGCGACGATGAACTTCTTCTTCGGGCTCTTCGCCGCGTAATCGATGAGGCCACTCGTCGACGCGATGTGATGCGCGTGGCGCAGGACCTCGGCGGTGCACTCGGGATGCGCGATCACCTCGGCGTCCGGGTTCTCCGCCATCAGCTGGAGCATGCGCTTCTCGGAGAAGGTCTCATGCACGATGCACACGCCTTCCCACGTGATGATGTCGGGACGATTCGCCTGCTTCTTCACGAATGCACCGAGGTGGCGGTCCGGTGCGAACACGATCTTCTGCCCCTCGAGCGCCTTCACGATCTTCACCGCGTTCGACGAGGTGCAGATGATGTCCGATAGCGCCTTCACCTCGGCGCTGCAGTTGATGTAGCTGACCACCGTGTGACCGGGGTACTGCTCGAGCCACTTCTGGAACACCGGTGCGGGGCAGCCATCGGCGAGCGAGCAGCCGGCGCTCAGGTCAGGCACCAGCACGACCTTGTTGGGGTTCAGGATCTTCGCGGTCTCGGCCATGAAGTGCACGCCGCAGAACACGATGACATCGGCCGTGGTCTTGGCCGCGGCCTGCGACAGCTGCAGGGAGTCACCGACGTAGTCGGCAAGGTCCTGAATTTCCGACTCCTGGTAGTAGTGGGCCAGGATCACGGCGTTGCGCTCGGTCTTGAGCCGGCGAATCTCCGACTCGAGCTCGGCATCCGTGAGACCTGAGGGGGCAGGGGCCTGCGAAGAGGGATTCCCGACCACCGTGAGCTTGTCCATGAGGACTCCTTACCACGAGAGCCTTGTGCTTGCGTCTGCACAGGTTCCCGTGCAATCGATGCTGCCCGTGCCCCGGTTCGTTGCACTCGCCGCTGGCCTCGCCCTCGTCGGGGCATGCGCGATTGCATCCGAACCCCGCGTGGCCGGAGATGCATCTGACGTCGACGGCGCCGTGGATGGCGTGCAGGTCGACGCCGCCCTGATCGATGCGGCACCCGACGCCCCGCCCGACGCGTGCGTGCCGGTCGCCGAACTTTGTAACAGCGCCGATGAAGACTGCGACGGCGAGGTCGACGAAGAGCTCGGTCTTGGCACCGCCTGCGACGGCGCCGCCGACACCGACGCCTGCGTCGAGGGCGTGCTCGTATGTGACGCCAACGGCGGTGTCACGTGCAGCGACGCCACGACCAGCACCACCGAGCTGTGCAATGGCGTCGACGACGACTGCCGCAATGGCATCGACGACACCTATCCCGTCGGCACCAGCTGCTCGCTGGGCCTCGGTGCGTGTGCGCGCTCCGGCACGCTGGTATGCACCGCCGCGATGACCGGCACCCAGTGCAACGCCGTCCCCGGTGCGCCGACCGCCGAGCTGTGCGGCAACCAGATCGACGAGGACTGCAACGGCGCCGACGCG
>JBBQFU010000120.1:0-24931 GCA_038322185.1 Haliangiales bacterium | reverse complement strand
CGTATGCGCCCAGTGAGTCGTTTACTGACTCGGCGTACTACGAGACCGGTCCGACCTACGTGGATGTCGACACGCCGCTCGCCGGTTACGACGTTCCTGATGTGACCACGTTCTATGCGGAGCTCGAACCGCATGGCGAGTGGTACGACGACCCGGAGTACGGCTACGTGTTCACGCCGCAACAGGCGAACTACGTCCCGTACACGAACGGTCACTGGGCGTACACCGACTACGGTTTCACATGGGTGTCCGACGAGCCGTTCGGGTGGGCCACGAGTCACTACGGACGTTGGCTTTACCGCGACTCACGCTGGGTGTGGCGACCGGATACCCAGTGGGGCGCGGCGTGGGTTCACTGGCGCGTGGGTGACAACGTCGTCGGATGGGCGCCGATGGGTTACGACGACAACATCAGCTACATCCCCGACACGTCGTGGCGCTTCGTTGCGACGGCGAACCTGACGTCGACGGATCTGCCGCGCTACTACGAGCGGTCGAACTACTCGACGTACCTGTCGAACACGCAGCCGATCGCGCGGTACCACCGCCACGGCGATCGATCATGGGTCGCCGGCCCGGATGCGGATTATCTGCGCCGGCACAATGTCGAGCTGCGTCGGCAGACCTTCGATCGTGAACGCCTCGCGTCGATCGGACGGTTCGATGCGGACCGTAATCGCAAGGCGCAGGAACGTGCGCGTCAGTTCCGCGAGTCGCGGCAGTTCCAGGATCGACTGGCTCGCGAGGCCACGGTGCGGCCGCAGCTCGATCGTCGCTGGGAGCAGGCGGAGCGCGACCGGAGGCAGCGCGCCACCGAGGGACGTCAGTTCGATGATCGACGTCGCGCGCTCCAGGAGCGGCAGCGTACCGTCGAGGAGCAGCAGCGCCGCGCGACGGATGATACTGCAAGGCAGCGCGCCGCCGCGGAGCGCATGAAGATCGAGAGCGAGCGGCGCCAGCTCGACGAGCAGCGCCAGCGCCAGCGCGCCGAGCAGCAGGCTCGGATGCAGCAGGATCAGCAGCGTCGGTCGACTGCAGAGCAGCAGCGACAGGAGCAGCGTCGCGCCGCCGAGGCGCAGCGTCTGCAGCAGGAGCAGGGTCGCCGGTCGGCCGCCGATCAGCAGCGCATGCAGCAGGAGGAGCAGCGTCGTGCCGCCGAGGCGCAGCGTCTGCAGCAGGAGCAAGGTCGTCGCTCGGCTGCCGATCAGCAGCGCATGCAGCAGGAGCAGCGCCGCGCCGAGCAGCAGCGCATGCAGGATGAGAAGCGTCGCGCCGGCGAGCAACAGCGCGCCGAGCAGGAGCAGCGTCGCGTTGATCAGCAGCGCATGCAGGAAGAGCAGCGTCGCGCCGGCGAGCAGCAGCGCGCCCAGGCGGAGCAGCAGCGTCGTGCCCAGCAGGAGCAGCAGCGCGCTCAGCAGGAGCAGCAGCGCGCTCAGCAGGAGCAGCAGCGCCGCGGCGAGCAGGAGCAGCGCCGTGCCCAGCAGGAGCAGCAGCGCGCTCAGCAGGAGCAGCAGCGTCGCGGCGAGCAGGAACAGCGCAACCAGCAGGAGCAGCAGCGTCGTGCCCAGCAGGAGCAGCAGCAGCGCGCTCAGCAGGAGCAGCAGCAGCGTGCTCAGCAGGAGCAGCAACAGCGCGCCCAGCAGGAGCAGCAGCGCCGCGGCCAGCAGGAGCAGCAGCGCAACCAGCAGGAGCAGCAGCGCCCTCAGCAGCAGCAGCAGCGCCGTGCCCAGCAGGAGCAGCAGCAGCGCAACCAGCAGGAGCAGCAGCGCCGTGCCCAGCAGGAGCAGCAGCAGCGCGCTCAGCAGGAGCAGCAGCGGCGTGGCCAGCAGGAGCAGCAGCGCCGCGCTCAGCAGGAGCAGCAGCAGCGTAACCAGCAGGAGCAGCAGCGCCGCGCTCAGCAGGAGCAGCAGCGGCGTGGCCAGCAGGAGCAGCAGCGCCGCGCTCAGCAAGAGCAGCAGCAGCGTAGCCAGCAGGAGCAGCAGCGCCGCGCCCAGCAGGAGCAGCAGCAGCGCAACCAGCAGGAGCAGCAGCGCCGCGCTCAGCAGGAGCAGCAGCAGCGTAACCAGCAGGAGCAGCAGCAGCGCGCGCAGCAGGAGCAGGCGCGCAAGCAGGCCGAGCAGCGCCGTCGCTCGGAGCAGGCGCCGCCGCCCAAGAGCGAGGAGCAGCAGAAGCGTGAGCGCGAGGAGAAGCGAAAGAAGCGCTAACGCAGGATGAACGCCTGGAGCACGCGCGTCGTGTACGTGGCCGAGTTCTCCGCGAACGTCCAGTCGGGATGACTCACCGGCTGGTTACCGATGCCGAGGTCGTCCGGATCGCCCTGGGCCCACGCATTCCACGCGAGCACGGTCGTGGTGTTGTGATGGACCTGGAATGAGCCATAGCAGTCGATGCCGCTGATCGTGTCGTCGTAGTCGTAGACGCCGTTCAGGCCTTCCCCGTAGCAGTTCGAGAACATCTCGATGCCGCCACCGGTCGCGGCTGTCACCTCGGTGACCGCCGATGAATTGGACCGCACGGTGATGTTGTTGACCGCCATCTTGAGCACGAGGTCCATCGGAATGCCGGTGTTGGCGATCGTGTCGTTCGTGAAGTCATCGAGCTCGACGTAGACGAACGTGTTGTCGAGCTGCAGGCAGTACGCAACGCGCGCGTAGGGGCCGGTGAGCGACGAGCGGTTGTCGACGGCGTAGACCACGTCGGACGCGAGCTGGAAGTTCGAGTTGACCGGGATGTTGATCGTCCACGCATGGAGCGCGGCGCTCGAGATCGCGCAGGCCGATGGGAATGCGTCGAGGCCGATATCGGGCAATCCATCGATGGGTCCGGCGTCGGGCATCACCGTCACGCACTGGTTCGCGAAGTCGCCCGACCACTGGCCGAAGCGACGACCGTCGGCGCAGTCACTGTCGTTGAAGCTGCAGAAGCCGACCGACTCGCACGTGCCGGACTCGCCGTTGTGCGTGCACTCGGAGTCGGTGCTGCACTCGTAGAACCGGCCCTTGCGAACGCAGCCCACCGTCAGGCAGATGCCTGCCATGGCTGCGAGCCATACGCGCCGGCGCATCGACGAATTATCTCATCTCTTCGAGGCGAGCAGGCTACCGAGCGAGACCAGAACGCCGCCGATGGCGACGCCCGCCGACTACGAGCGCGGCAAATGGTGATCGACCTTGGACGATGCACGCGGCCGGCGTGGGAACATTTATTCAGGCGAAATAGCGTGATGTTTTAGAGCACTACGCGGCAACGCGCTGTCAGGTTTCGTTCACGCCGCGCGGGGCTAACACCGCGACTCCACGCGCGCCGGCGCTGGTCCGTTGGTTGCTCGAGCGAGCACCATGTACTCGCCTTCCTTATCGATGCATCTTCACCGTCGCACGCGCCTCGCGCCGTGCGAGAGCAGCGTGGTGCTGCCGCTCCTGCCGCGCTGGTTCGAGCGGACCGCCGCACTGGCCCTCGCTAGCTCGGCGCTGATCGCCGTCGCGTGCGCCGCACTCGGCAGCCTCTAGCGAAATCACACCGGGTGACGCACGCGAAACAGAACCTGCTCGACCATGCCAGGCAGCCTCGCCGACGGGGTGAGGATCGTCCCGTCCGCCACACCGGGCCGCACGGCGAGCCACGCTGCGAACAGATCCTCGACGACGCGCGTGTCGCCACACACCGCGCACGGTGCACTCGGGTTCGCCGCGCACGCATCGCACGTCACCGGTACGCGCATCGAGATCGTGACCATGCCGCCCTCGCTGATCTCGTGTGCGTCGAGCAGCAGCTCGTAGATCTTGTCGTCCGATTCGCGCACCACACCACGTGCGAGCAGGATGTTGAGCGGCCCGCTGATGCGCTGGAGCAAGACGCCTGGCGCGCGACGACCGATCGGCGCATCCGGGGGCGGCGCCGGCTTCGGCGCACGCGAGATGCCGCGTCGCTTGTCGTAGACCGCGCGAGCGACCGGATCGGAGATCACGGCGTAGGCGATCGAGATGCGCTGGAACGTCGCGGTCGTGCCGACACCTGCGCGATCGGGATGCCACTCGAGCGCGAGGCGCCGCCATGCGCGGCGGAGTGTCCTCGTCGCCAGCGTCCGTCGCGATGCCGAGCAGGCCGTAATAGTCGTCGTCGACCTGCGGCACCCAGAAACGTTAGCGCTTGCCGTGGGGTGATGCATCGGACCCGCGGGCCATATATATTTTTGGATATCCGCTTACCCGGCGAGCCACTTGATGATGGCCGTGCGCGAGAACCGCCACATGCTGCCAAGCTTGCGGCACGGCAGCTCGCCCGCCTTGACCAGCTCGACGATCGTCTTCTCATCGACCTGGAGCATCTCGGCCACCTGCGACACGGTGAGAACCTCGGGCAGCTCGGCCGGCTCGTGCGGCTGGAACGAGTACGCGCCCATCGTAGGTCTACCGTCGGCGCGGTCGATCGTCACGCGGCGCGGACTCGACAGCGAGCCGAGGGCCTCGAGGCCGTGGCGGCTGTCGGGATCGACGTACTTGCTGACCAGATTTGCGACCAGGTCCTTCTTGCGCACGCCGAGGGCCTCGGCAGCACGGTCGAGCTTGTCGACCGCCTGCGCGGGCAGCTTCACATACAGCGCACCCTCGGGTTCGCTCGCCGGTCGCCTGGACATATCTGGTAGATATCTCGAAATATCTACCGGCGCAAGCTCAATAAATGACCGTGCCGGGTGTCGAGGCTTCGACCGACCACTCGAGGTTGTCGATGATCGCGAGCGAATCGTAGTAGCCATCACTGGTGTCCCAGAGCGCGATGCGAAGCTTGATGATCTCGCCACCGACGACGTTGCCCGACGTCACGAGCCAACCGGTGCTGCCACCGGCCTGGTTGTTGGTGACGCAGTAGCCCGGGTCATCGGCGTATTGCGGCGACGGGTTCATCGAGTCGAAGCCGGTGCCTGCGAGCTCGCTGGTGCCGGTGCAGGTCGAGATCGTGCCGGCGACCGCACCACCTGCGCAGCCGGTGTTGCCGTTCTTGCAGTTCTGGAACAGGCCCGTGTTGCCGAACGCGAGGTTCACACCGACGGGGTAGGTCTGGTTCTGCGGCGACTTGTACACCGCGAGGTTCTTGTCGACGGGATTGGCCGGCGAGCCCGCCCACGACGAATCGAGCAGCACGACGAAGAAGTCGTTGAACGCGCTGCACACCCACTCGGGATATTCGGAGCTGAAGAAGTTCGTCGCGAGCTTGAACGACTTCGCGTTCGTCGGTGTGCGGATCTGGAGCTCGAGCATGATCGGGTCATGCGCAGTGGTGCCGCCTTGCGGATCGGGGCAGCCCGGTGCGTTCGGCAGGTTGTTGTTGTTCGCGGCGAGCCAGTCGGCCGGCATCGCGCTCGACACGTTGAGATTCATGCCGCCCTGGAATGCGGCGTAGGCGGGATTGCCCTGCCCCGTCGCTGCAGCGCGGCCCGTCGACAACACGGCGAACGACTGCCCGCCCTGCACCGTCGTGCCGCCAAAGGCCGGACGGATCGCGCGCTGCCCTGCGTTCGGTGTGCCCGATCCATTCGGCAGCACGAGGTTGGCCGAGATCACGCCCCACTTGTTGTCGGTGAGCGTCGCGGTCTGACACAGCTCGATCGCCTTCGCGTAATCCATGCCGGTGGCCGAGTTGCTCGACATGCCGGAGTCGCAGCTCGCCGCGAGCACGTTGTCGACGTTGCCATCGCAGTCGTCATCGACGGTGTTGGCGCCGGCCTCGAACGCGCCGGGATTGACCAGCTTGGGATCGCCGCAACCATCGGTCATCGCGTCGCAGCAGTCACCGCCGCACGTGGTGAAGCCGTCGCCATCAGCGTCCGCGTCTTCGTCGACTGCACCGTTGCAGTTGTCGTCGATGGTGTTCGCGCACAGCTCGCCGACCGGCGTCACTTCGTTCTGACACGGACCCCACCATCCGTCGGCGCCACACGTCTGCGTGCCACCCGTGCACGGGCCGACGTTCTGCGTGCTCGCATCGCCGGTGTAGCAGGCGCGTGTCGCCCCGGTCGTGCAGTCGGCGGGAGGTGCGTCGGGCTGTCCCTCGTCGTCTCCGTTGTTTTGGGTCGTCGCAGATGGACCGCAGGCGGTGAACATCAGCGCGAGAACGAGCGAAGCGCGAACAGATCGGACCATGGTGGGTCTCCTCCCTTTCGCGGCGGAGCGTCCATCGCGGCATGTGTGCCCGACAACAACATTCGCGCACGCCGCGCTTACTTCTTCACAGAATGCGCAGCAGACCCCGACAGGGGCCGTTATGCGACATCGTTCTACAGGCGAATTTTCATGCAGTTAGATCACGCGGTGAATGTGCCGCGCGGTCGTACATGTCAGCTCACTCCGCGGCGTTTGCGGGTTGGGCTACGCTGTTGGTATGTGCCTCATCTGCGTCGAGATCGCGAAATCGAAGATGACGGTCAAGGAAGCGCGGACCGCGCTGCGCGAGATGCGGACCGGCATGGACCGCGCGCATCTCGCCGAGGTCGAGGCAAAGCTCGACGAGGCCGAGAAGGCCACGAAGCCGTAGCTGCTACAGCTCGAGTGCGTCGAGATACGAGTCGTCGTCGTCGGTCGTTGCGGAGTTGCTGCGGATCTCCGTGACCGGTTCAGGCGATACAGCGCGCGCACTCTCGGCGGTCGCGACCGCGGTGCACAGCGAGCAGGCCTTCGGTGCGTGCGGTGCGGGATTGCGATGAAGATCGAGAACCGCGCGCGAGAGCTGCGCGAGCTCGCGCCGCACCTCGCGACGACGACCGGCGACACGCTCGATGCGCATGTCATCGTAGCCGGTGGTCTGGTGGCGCATCCACGCGATCACCGCGGCCTCGGCACGCTCCTCGATGGGAATGCGCTCGGTCCGCGCGACGGTGCCGCTTCCGACGGGTGTCGCGTGCGCAGCAACGAGGCGTGAGATGGACTGGGCGAGCGGCTGCCATGGCTGCGCGAAGCGTAAGAATGCGTGGACCTCGGCCTCGAATGACAGTGCATACGCGGCGTGACCACGCTCGCGACGCGCGGTGTCGGTCGCGCGCTTCTTCGCGTACGACTCTGTCGAACGCTCTGCGGTGACCTCGGCACGCGCGCGCTCGATATTCTCGGCCGGTGCCCACAGGCCCTTCGAGAATGCCTTGCGGCCCTTCTTCTCGATCACCTGCCACGACGGACCCGCTGCCTTCACGCGGCGCGTGAGTCCCGCATCGCCCGGCGGCAGGCACGCCCAGTCGGCGGGCGGCGTCATCCGGCGACCGTCGGGCGCCACGAACACGTGCGGGTTCCCCGTCGGTGCGAGCGTCAGCGACTCGGACATCGGAGCCGGACACTGCCCCAATCGGATCGAGATGTCGAGATGGTGTTGGCGGGGTATGGTGCTCGTGTGGAAGACACGGTCCGCGTTCGCTGCCCGTACTGCCGCGAATGGGTCGACCTCTATGTCGATCCAGATACGCGCGGCGTACTGGTCGAGGACTGCGCGGTGTGTTGCCGGCCGTGGACCGTGATGGTCGAGCGCGAAGGCGACCGACTCCGCGTGCACGTATCCCGGGCCCAGTAGTCGCCACTGATCGCGAGCACCGTTAGACACGAGCTAGGGCCCGAGCAGGGTGCGCCTCAATTCCTTGAACGCGCTAACTTTTGCGCGATGACGGCGGTAGCACCGATCGACTCTCGCTCCCGTGTCGTGATCCTCGCAGCTCATCCCGAGGTGGATGGCGGGCGCTATGCGGTGAAACGCGTTCTCGGCGAGACGATCGAGGTCACCGCCGAGCTCGTCGCCGACGGCCACGACGCCGTGCGCGCCGTGCTCCTGCACCGGCCACCCAATGGAATCGAATGGCACGAGGTCGAGCTCACCCACATCGGCAATGACCTGTGGCGCGCGAGCTTCATCGCGAATCAGCTCGGGCGCCATCACTACACGGTGATCGCGTGGGTCGATGCGTTTGCATCGTGGCGCCACGGCCTCGAGCGAAAGGTCGCCGCGGGCAACGACGTCAGCGTGGAGCTGCTGGAGGGCGCGCTCCTCGTCGACTCGGCAGCGGTCCGCAGCAATGATCCGATCTTGCACGCACAGGCCGCGATGCTGCGCAGCGACCGGCCGGTCGCCGAACGCGTGGTGGCTGCGCTCGCCGACGAGCTCGCCCAGGTGATGGCCCACGCACCGGATCGCTCGCATGCGGCGCGCTATCGCAACGACCTCGAGCTGCACGTCGAGCGGCCGCTTGCCGCATCGTCGAGCTGGTACGAGCTGTTCCCGCGCTCGACCGGCAAACCAGGGCAGCACGGCACGCTGCGCGATGCGGAAGGCTGGCTCGACTACATCGCCGAGCTTGGCTTCGACATCGTGTACCTGCCGCCGATCCATCCAATCGGGACAGCGTTTCGCAAGGGCCCCGACAACACGCCCACCGCGGGGCCCGACGATGTGGGTAGCCCGTGGGCGATCGGCGGCCCCGAGGGCGGGCACACCGCGGTGCATCCGCAGCTCGGCACGCTCGAGGACTTCGATCGGTTCGTTGCCGCGGCACGCACGCGCAACCTCGAGGTCGCACTCGACATCGCGTTCCAGTGCTCGCCCGATCATCCGTGGGTGAAGCAGTTCCCGACCTGGTTCAAGGCGCGGCCGGATGGATCGATCCAGTACGCGGAGAATCCGCCGAAGAAGTATCAGGACGTCTATCCGTTCGACTTCGAGAGCCGCAACGCACCCGAGCTGTGGGCCGCGCTTCGCGACGTGTTTCTATTCTGGTGCGAGCACGGCGTGCGCGTGTTCCGCGTCGACAACCCTCACACCAAACCGATTCCGTTCTGGGAGTGGTGCCTGCGCGAGGTGTCGAACGCGTATCCCGACGCGATCTTCCTGGCCGAGGCGTTCACCCGCCCGCGCCTGATGTACGCGCTCGCCAAGAGCGGCTTCTCGCAGGGCTACACGTACTTCACGTGGCGCACGACGAAGACCGAGCTCGAGGCGTATCTGCGCGAGCTGGTCGCATCGCCCGTCGTCGACTTCTATCGCCCCAACTTCTGGCCGACCACACCGGACATCTTTCCCGAGCACCTCGTGCACGGCGGCCGCGCCGCGTTCATCCAGCGCGCCGTGCTCGCCGCGACGCTGGGTTCGAACTACGGCATCTACGGTCCGTCGTACGAGCTGATGGAGCGCGAGCCGCGGCCCGGCGTCGAGGAGCTCGCGAAGAACGAGAAGTATCAGCTGCGCACGTGGGACATCGCGCGCGAGGATTCGTTGCGCCACGTGTTCGCACGCCTCAATCACATCCGGCGCACGCAGCCCGCGCTGCACGACATGCGCTCGCTCACGTTCCACAAGACGAGCAACGACCTCGTGATGGCGTACAGCAAGCGCCACGGCGACAGTGCCGTGCTCGTGATCGTGAACCTCGATCCGCACCACACGCATCGCGCGTGGCTCGACCTCGACCTCGACGCCCTCGGCGCCACGGCAGAACATACGTTCCAGGTCCACGACTTGCTGTCCGGCGCCCGCTTTTCGTGGCGCGGTTCGCGTAACTTTGTCGAGATCGTGCCCGCCGAGATGCCGGCCCACGTATTCGAGATCCGCCGCTTTGCTCGCTCCGAGAATCAGTTCGAGTACTTCCTATGAGTGACGAACAGCTTGCTGACGATCCGTTGTGGTTCAAAGACGCGGTCATCTACGAGATCCACATCCGTGGCTTTCAGGATTCGACCAATGACGGCATCGGCGACATCGTCGGCCTGATCTCGCGTCTGGATTATCTCGCCGACCTCGGCGTCACCGCGATCTGGCTGCTGCCGTTCTATCCGTCGCCGCTGAAAGATGGCGGCTACGACATCGCCGACTACACGAACGTGCACAACCACTACGGCACGCGCGAGGACGTCGCGGTGCTGCTGCGCGAAGCACACCGGCGCGGTATCCGCGTGATCACCGAGCTCGTGCTCAACCACACGTCAGCGGATCACCCGTGGTTTCAGCGCGCGCGCCGCGCGGCACCGGGCAGCCCCGAGCGCGACTTCTACGTGTGGAACGACACCCCCGCGAAGTATGAGGACACGCGCATCATCTTCCAGGACTACGAGACCTCGAACTGGGCGTGGGACCCGGTCGCGAAGTCGTATTACTGGCACCGCTTCTACTCGCACCAACCCGACCTCAACTTCGACAACCCGGCGGTCCACGAGGCGCTGATGAGCGCGCTCGACTTCTGGTTCCAGATGGGCGTCGATGGCATGCGGCTCGACGCGGTGCCCTACCTCTACGAGCGCGAAGGCACGAGCTGCGAAAACCTGCCCGAGACGCACGACTTCCTGAAGAAGCTGCGCACTCACATCGACGGCAAGTTCAAGAACCGCATGTTGCTCGCCGAGGCAAACCAGTGGCCGTCGGATGCCGCCGCTTACTTTGGCGACGGCGACGAGTGCCACATGAACTTCCACTTCCCGCTGATGCCGCGGATGTTCATGGCGATCGAGATCGAGGACAGCTTCCCGATCATCAACATCCTCAAGCGCACGCCGAAGATCCCCGACTCGTGCCAGTGGGCCACGTTCCTGCGCAACCACGACGAGCTCACGCTCGAGATGGTTACCGACGAGGATCGCGACACGATGTATCGCGCGTATGCGGCCGAGCGTACCGCACGCGTGAACCTCGGCATCCGGCGCCGGCTCGCACCGCTCCTTGGCGTGCGCCGCAAGATCGAATTGATGAACGCGCTGCTGCTGTCGCTGCCAGGGACTCCCGTCCTCTATTACGGCGACGAGATCGGCATGGGCGACAACATCTACCTCGGCGATCGCGACGGCGTGCGCACGCCGATGCAGTGGAGCAGCGATCGCAACGCGGGTTTCTCGCGCGCGAACCCGCAGAAGCTGTACCTGCCACCGATCATCGACCCCGAGTATCACTACGAGGCGATCAACGTCGAAGCGCAGCAGGGCAACAACTCGTCGCTGCTGTGGTGGATGAAGCGCTTGATCGCCAAGCGCAAGGAGCACCGGCTATTCGGCCGCGGCTCGATCGAGTTCATCAGCGGCGACAATCCGCGCGTGCTCGCATTCGTGCGCGAGTTCGAGGGCGAGGCCGTGCTCGTGGTCGCCAACCTGTCGCGCTTCGTGCAATGCGCGCGGCTCAACCTCGACCGGTTCAAGGGCAGCGCGCCCGTGGAGCTGTTCGGCCGGATTCGCTTCCCCGAGATCGCGGACATCCCGTACTTCATCTCGCTCGGCCCGTACGACTTCTACTGGCTCGCGATCGAGCGCCCACAGGCCGATGCCGCTGCGGACCTGCCAGCGATCACGGTGAGCAAGAGCTGGTCGGTGCTGCTCGAACCGCCACAGCGGCGCGTACTCGCGCGAACGCTCATCCACTACGCCTCGCAGCGGCGCTGGTTCCGCAGCAAGGCGCGCGAGCGCAAGGACGTGTCGGTCGTCGACATCATCCGGCTCGACGGTGAGCCGCTGCAGGCGATTGCGCTGCTTCGCGTCGAGTACGCGCAAGGCAACCCCGAGACGTATGTGATCCCGCTCGCGTTTGCCGAGGACGCGGCACCGAGCGAGTCGATGTCGATGCGCCCACCCAGCCTGGTGATCGCGCAGGTCGTGGTGACCGACGTCGAGGGCCGCGGCACCGTGAGCGGCATGCTGTACGACGCACTGTGCTCTGACACGTTTGGATCGGCACTGCTTCGCATGATGCAGCACGGCCAGCGCGGGCAAGGGCAGCACGGCACGCTCACCGGCGATGCACTCGGCGCGCTGCGCGAGCTTCCGTCCGACACCAGCCTGCTTCCGCGCATGGCAACGGCGGAGCAAACGAACAGCGGCATCATCTATGGCGACAAGCTGTTGCTGAAGGTCTTCCGCATGATCGAGGAAGGCCCGGGCCTCGAGCTCGAAATCGGCAAGTTCCTGTCGACACGCGAGCCCGCGTATCGCGGCGTGCCTCGCCTCGCCGGCGCGCTCCAGTACAACGTCACGGATCGCGAGTCGAGCACGCTCGGCACGCTCTCGGAGCTCGCCCCGAACCAGGGCGACGCGTGGCAGTTCACGCTCAGCGCACTCGACCGGTTCTACGATGGCGTGATGGCGGGGCCACCTGGTCCGCCGCCCGTCGAGACAGCGAACCTCGTCATGCGCGCTCGGCAGGCACCGAGCGACAAGGTCCTCGATCGGGCCGGCTCGTACATCGACCACGTCCGCCTGCTCGGCCTGCGCACCGCCGAGCTGCATGTCGTGCTGGCCAACGAGCCCGTCGATCCGCTGTTCGTACCCGAGCCGTACGACATCATGCATCAGCAGTCGATGTACGGCTCCGTGAGCGCCGCGATGTCGCGCACGTTCGATCTGCTGCGTGCTCGCATGTCGACGCTCACACCCGAAGCGCGGCTGATCGCCGAGCAATTGCTCGCCCGCGATGGCGAAATCGATCGCGTGCTCGAGAAGATCACACGCCGGCGCATCGACGTGATCCGCGTCCGCATCCACGGCGACTACCACCTCGGTCAGGTGCTGTGGACCGGCGAAGACTTCCTGATCATCGACTTCGAGGGCGAGCCCGGCCGGCCGCTCTCGCAGCGCCGGTTCAAGCGCAACCCGCTCCGCGATGTGGCCGGCATGCTGCGGTCGCTCGATTACGCCAGCGCGGCTGCGTTGCGCGATGGCCGCCACCGCCCCGAGGATCTCCCGGTCCTCGACGTGTGGGCGCGCGCCTGGGTGCAGTGGGTCAGCGCGTCGTTCCTCGGCGGCTACCTCGATCGCGTCGCCGGGACACGGATCGCACCGAGCAATGACACCGACCTCGAGCTGCTGCTCCGGTTCTTCCTGCTCGAAAAAGTGGTCTACGAGATCAGCTACGAGCTCAACAATCGACCAGAGTGGGTCGAGATTCCCATGCGCGGTCTTCTCACGCTGATGCAGACATCATGACCGCTGAGTGGGGAGAGCTCGACGCGCACTTATTCCGCGAGGGTAAGCACCCGCGCTTGCACGAGAAGCTCGGCGCGCATCCGATTCCAGGCGGCACGCGCTTCACCGTGTGGGCGCCGAATGCCGTCGAGGTCAGCGTGATCGGTGACTTCAACGGGTGGAAGCCCGGCGCGAATCCACTGGCGTCGATCGACGAGGCCGGCGTGTGGCAAGGCGAGGTCGAGGGCGTCGGCAAGGGCGCGCTGTACAAGCTGCACATTCGCGGCAAGCCGCGCGGTCTGGTTGCCGGCTACGAGGTCGCGAAGGCCGATCCGTTTGCGCTCCGTCACGAGGTCGCGCCCGGCACCGCGTCGATCGTGTGGACCGGCGAGCATTCCTGGGGCGATCGCAAGTGGATGGAGTCGCGCGCTGCGAAGTCCGTCCCATCCGCGCCGGTCTCGGTCTACGAGGTGCACCTCGGCTCGTGGATGCGCAAGCCCGAGGACGGCAACCGCTCACTCACGTACCGCGAGATCACGCCGCTACTCGTCGAGTACGTGACGCGCCTCGGCTTCACGCACGTCGAGCTGATGCCGCTCACCGAGCATCCGTTCTTTGGCTCGTGGGGCTACGAGACCACCGGCTACTTCGCAGCGACCTCGCGCTATGGCACGCCCGAGGATCTGATGGCGCTCATCGACGCACTGCACCGCGCAAACATCGGCGTGATCCTCGACTGGGTACCGGCGCACTTCCCGACCGACGAGCACGGCCTCGTGTACTTCGACGGCACCACGCTCTTCGAGCATCCCGATCGCAAGCTCGGCTTTCACCCGGAGTGGGACACTTCGATCTTCGACTTCGGCAAGCAAGAGGTCCGCAGCTTCCTGTTGTCGAGCGCGCTGTTCTGGCTCGAGCGCTTTCACGTCGACGGCCTGCGCGTCGACGGCGTGGCTTCGATGCTCTATCGCGACTACGCCCGCAAGCCCGGCGAGTGGATCCCAAATGATCGCGGCGGCAACGAGTACTTCGAGGCGGTGGAGCTGCTGAAGCGGCTCAACGAGGCGATCCATCGCGAGCAGCCCGGCACGGTCACGATCGCCGAGGAGTCGACGGCGTGGCCCAAGGTCAGCGGCGCGGTCGCCGACGGTGGGCTCGGCTTCTCGTACAAGTGGGACATGGGCTGGATGCACGACACGCTGAAGTACCTGGCGTTCGATCCGGTCCACCGCAAGCACCACCACAACGTGCTCACGTTCCGTGGCGTCTACGCGTTCAGCGAGCGCTTCATGCTGCCGCTGTCCCACGACGAGGTCGTGCACGGCAAAGGCTCGCTGCTGCGCAAGATGCCAGGCGATCGCTGGCAGCAACTCGCGACGCTGCGTCTGCTGTATGCGTACCAGTGGTCGCTGCCCGGCAAGAAGCTGCTGTTCATGGGCTGCGAGCTCGGCCAGTGGAGCGAGTGGAACCACGATGCGAGCCTCGATTGGCATCTGCTCGAGCAACCCGAGCACCGCCAGATCCAGTTGCTCGTCGGTGAGCTCAACCGGCTGTATCGCACCGAGCGCGCGCTGTACGAGCGCGACTGCGAGCCGAGCGGCTTCCAGTGGCTCGTCGGCGACGACGCCGACCGCAGTGTGCTGATCTACGAGCGCATCGCGAAGGACGGCGAGCGAATGATCTGCGCGTTCAACTTCACCCCGGTGCCGCGCTCGAACTACCGCGTCGGCGTGCACAAGTCGGGTCGGTGGAGCGAGATCATGAACACCGATGCCGTCGAGCTCGGTGGCATCGGCCAGGGCAACCTCGGCGCCGTCGAGGCGATGCCGGTCCAGGTGCACGGTCGCCCATTCGCGCTGAACCTCACGCTACCGCCGCTCGGCGCCGTGTTCCTGCGTCGCGAACGTTAGAGCGGTTCGATCGTGATCTGCGCGAGCGACGCGGCGTGGTTGCGATCGAAGGTCTCGCGATCGATCACGAGCGTGACGTCTCCGGGCTCGTCGGCGAAGCTGCGTGCCTCCTCGCTCTCGTCGAGGCGGTAACCCATCTTCTCGAACACGCGGCGCGAGGCCACGTTGTGCGGCACGACCGACGCGTAGATGCGCCCGAGGCCCAGCTGCGCGAAGCCGAACGCGTGGATCATCAGCGCGAACCGGGTACCGAGGCCTTTGCCCTGGCTGTTCGGCGCCGCGATCATGAACGCGAACTCGGCGGCGTCGCCATCGAACCCGCGCAGGTCGCCGTCACCCACGAACCCGCCGTCGACGAAGAGCAGGAATGAGCGCACGCCCTCTTCCATCGCAGCCTCGTAGTGGTCAACCACATCGTCGGGCGATAACGCCGCCTCATGGCCCATCAGCTCCGCATTGCGCGGATCGTTGTAGCCGGCGGCCAGCTGCGCTGCGTGAGTCGCAACTTCGTCGACGGTAGGCTCGATCGCGGCAAGCTGGCCGGCGTCGGTCTTCCAATCGATGCGAACTGCGGCCACGACGTCGAGGGTAGCGTAGGCTTCACTCGCGATGACTGACGCGTGGCGGCGAATCGAACAGGAAGCACGTCGCGCTCACAGCGATCGCGATCGAGACCGTGGTCGCCACCGCCTGTGCGCGCGACCTAACGCCCTGACGCGAGCGCTAGCTCGACGGCGAGCGGCAGATCGATCGCGGTCTCGTCCATGAGGCTGAACGCGTGCATGCCGTCGAAATCGGCTGGCAGGCGCAGCGACCAGTTCGCATCGTCGACGAGGCCAGGAACGTTGAAGCGCTCTTCGAGACCAAACAGGTCGGCGAAGAAGATCGAGACGTTCTCGGCGCGCGACGTGAACAACTCCGCGAGCATCGCCGTCGCGAAGAACCCATCGCGTGCGAGCCGCTCGGGCTGCGGCAGGTGCAGCCACTCCGCGAGATGCCGCCCCCACTGATCGCGCTTCGCCGGTGTCCAGCTGCGGATCGCGGCGAGGACCGGAGGCGTGTCGTGGTTGCCGAGCATCACCCAGTCCTCGCGCGCCGCATTCTCGACGCGATACACGTCGCGGGGCTCGTCGCGGTTCGCCTTTTGCGATACGCGCCAGCGCCCGAGTCCGTGGCGCACCAGCATGGCCGCGAGCGGGGCCGGCATCGTGCTGAGTACTTCGCAGCTGAGGTCCGTGATCGAGCGTCCGTTCCGTTGTGCGGCGTCGACGAGTCGATCGAACAGCGCGGCGTATTGCGTGACCTGCCCGGCGTCGAGGCTGTGCACCCAGTCGTCGGCGTAGCGGGGGCGCGACCGGTCGATCTGATCGGGGCGCGGGATTGCAAACGTTGCGAGCTCGGGATGGTCCGGGAGATCGGGCGACTCGAACAGCCGCGCACCGTCGCGAACGGCCTGCGCATGATCGTCGGTGTCACTGCGATAGACCCACGGGCAGACCAGGCCGTGCGGATGATCGATGCGCACGCTGTCGTAATCGGCAAACGCCTTGTTCGCGCGCGCGATCACGAGGTCGCCGGCCGCACCGCTGTACTGCGCCGGATCGAGCACGGGATAGCCCCACGGTTGGCCCTCGGGATTGGTGCGGCTCGGCGGCGCGCCCATGCGATAGCCGTCGAGGAACGCGCCCGAGAATCGCCACGCATCGGCGTCGGAGTAGCCGACTTGCAGGTCGCCGTAGAGCTGCAACCCTGCCCGCTCGCGCACCCGTGCGTGCTCCGTGTGTGCGATCAGCTGGCCCAGTGCGTACCGCTCGATGGCCGCCGCGTGTTTGGTCAGGAGCTCGGCGCGGCGGGCGGGGGCATGCGCCCACCACAGATCGCGGTCGCGCTTCTCCCACTCGCGAAAGCCCTCGCCGCCGGCCGCCGCACACAGCGCCGCGTGCAGTGCATCGGGCTCGAGCCACGCCGCGTGCTCGGCGCGAAACGTGGCGACGATGCCGCGCAGCTCGGGTGTGATCGCCTGATACGTCTGGTCGAGCAGCGAGTGGCTCGCGTCGTAGGCGTGGTGATGGCGTGCCGGTCCACCGCCCTTCACGAGCACGGCGTCGACCGCGGCGTCGCCGATCAACGAACGCCAGGTGCGCGCGCCGATGCTGCCGATGTGGCGCGAGAAGATCGTGCCGTCATACGGCGACGGATTGCTGCGCGCGGTCTGCCCCTGCGGGCCGAGCTGGATCCCGGTGAAGCCGAGGTCACGCGCATAGGCGAACAGGCGCTCCGATGCGCGGGTCGCGGGCGAGCCACGGCCGAGATCTTCGTCGGAATCGGATGGGAACGAGACGTCATGGATGGCGAGCAACAGCCGGCGAATGCCGAGCTTGGCGAGTCCTTCGCGGATCGAGTCGGTCATCGCTGGGTGTAGATGAAGATTATTTGAGTGCACACTGGAACCGCGGTTCCGTTGACGGTGTAAGGCGAATAGACCCAGTCGTTCATCGCAGCGAGGAGGCGGCGATCGTACGACGCGAAGCCAGTCGACTGGATGGGTAGCACCGATTCGACGGTGCCTTCCGTGCTGATGCACACACGAAAGCGGCCGACGACGCGAATGCCCCTGCGTTTGCCAATCTCGGTCTTGGTAGCGTCGTCCGGCGTGACCATTCGCTGGCCCCGGATCCGTTTACCTTCGACCGCCGTGACGCCTCCGACCAGCACGAGCGGGGTTTCACCGCTGCGGCTCTGCGGCGGTAGCGGCAACGGCAAGGTCTCGGTCGGTGGCGCACCACCGGCCGGGTAGGCGGGCCGGACCATCGCGCATACCGGCATCGGCTGCCCTTGCATCAAGAACGGGCGAAACGCCCACGTCTTGGCCGCGGCGGCAAACGCGACGCTCGCGTTTCCCGACGTGCTCGCATAGGGCACCACGGTGTTCACTGCACCAGCCTCGTCGATGCAGACCTTCAGCCATGCAAACTCGGAATGGCTGTTCGGTGTGGGATCGAGGGCGAGTTTCGCCGCCAGCGCAGGATCGAGCGGACCATTGCGGTCTCCGCGCGCGCGCAAGGCCTCGAATGCATCGACCGTGATCGTAGGCGGCTCGCTCGCACGGGACCGCGCGGCGAATCCGATCCATGCCAGCCGCGGGCCCGAGAGCTCGTTCGTGATCCGAGCCTCGACCTCGAATCCGGGCGCGTATGAATACACGACGACATCGCCGAGCGCATCCTCGCGTGCGCTGCGCTGGAGCTGGAGTCCGGCGAGGCACTTCGCGAACGCCGGAAAGCTTGCCGGCGCAACTTCGCCCGCAGTACCGAACTCGGCTGCACAGGTTGCGTCGTCGAACCACAATCCCCCGTTGGTCGCGGTGACGCGAAGCAGTGACTCGATGTCTGCCGGATCCCCGGATAGCTCGACCGCTACCTTCGACGGACGCGCGAGGCCTGGGCCGCAAGCGACCAGCAGTGTGAGCCACACAAACCGCATGCGACCGACTTTAGACCAGCTGGCTCGTGTCTTGCTGAACCTGAATACATGCCCGACAAAAAACGCGTCGATCAGAAGCCGGACGAGGGTCAGGAGGACACCGAGGGGAAGTCGATTCTCGTCGAGGACCAGACCTCGTTCATCGACGAGGGCTCGCGCACCGGCAAGCAATTCGCCGATGGTGGCCGCAAGGTCGCCGACCTCGAGCACGTGGGCGCGATGTCCCCGGATGCCGACGGCGAAGAACCGGACGACCCCGACCGCCCCGCCACGAAGCGCAAGTGAAGCTCGGAGAGCGCCGCAGTGCGCGCCAGCGCCACGTCAGTCGTGATGTTCGACGGTGATGCCGCTCGACGCGGCAGCGCCGAGATACGCGCGTGCGCCGGCATCATCCTCGAGCGTCGCGCGGAAAAACGCCGTGACGTAGGCAGCCGTTAGCTCGCGACCCGCGGCCGGATCGAGATAGCTGAAGTCGGTGCCGTCGGTCTGCCGTACGCCTTCGCCGCAGCCGGGCGCGAACATCGGGGTGAGCCCGGCGAGATCGGAGACCGACCAGTGGCCCGCGTCGGCGACCTCGACCTTCCACGCCTCGGCCGGCGCGGCGGTGAAGTTATCGCGGATGAACTTGTTGCCGAACTCGGTGATCGAGTTGTCCTCCTGCGCGACGAGGAACCACACCGGCTTGTTGATCTCGGACAGCTTCACGCCCGGGATCAGCGGGTTCTCCATCGGTGCCGCTAGCGACGCGGCCGACGTGATGCGAGCGTCGAGCTGCGCGACCCGGCCCGCGGTGACGCCACCGAAGCTGTGGCCGACGATGCCGATGTTCGATCGGTCTGCACCCGCGAGCATCGGCGACGTGGCGTCGAGCGCGATCCCGATCGCATCGACCCGGTTCTGCAGTGCCTCGGCATCGAGGGCACCGGCATTGCCGGCGAGCTGATCCCACAGCGTGTCACCGGCGTGATCGATCGACAGCGCGACGAACCCGTGACTCGCGAGCCGGAGCGCGGTCGTCGCGTTCGACAGACGCGTGCACGAGTGACAGTGGGATAGCAGCACGAACGGAAACGGCCCCGGCAGCGGCGCCGCATCGACCGCGACCTCCAGCGTTCGCGTCGGGCATGCACTCGCGCTCGCGAGCAGGCCCGCGTAGGTCTCGCGCTGCGGCGAAATCTCGAGCTGCTCGATCGCGACCTGCGCCGGTACCGCATCGGTCGGGTACCAGGCCTGCAGCACGTAGGTGCTCGCCTCGAATCGCGACGTGCCGACGGCGTAGGGCCCCGCCGCCTCGACCGACCGATCCGGTGGCGTGCTCGAGTCACATCCCAGAGCGGCGAGAAACAGCAGGGACCTCACGCCGACACTCTAGCGCGGGCAGGCTACAGCTTGTTCTGCTGCTGCAGCGAGATGAAGAACGGCAGCGCGGCCTGCACGAGATCGAGGCTGGGATCGAGCTGCTTGCCGATGCCCTCGGTCACCGCGATCGCGACGTTCGCCATCGTGTAGACCGGATTCACGCGCACGCGATGGCGACGCAAGATGTTCATCATGTCGAACGCCACCGTCGAGACCTGCACCTCGCCGAGCGGCTTGCCGTGATAGCGCCCGACGAACTCCTTGATCTCGCGCTCGTAGGCCGCGTAGTCCTTGACCTTCGACGACGGTGACAGCTCCGACATCAACCGCGCCATCACGGTGCCGTCGCCGCCGGCCCAGCTCGCGAAGAACTGCGCGAACGCACGGCGCGCGGCCTCGTCGAGCTCGGCGGTGAGCCCGAGGTCGAGGATCACGACCTTGTTGTCCTTGTCGACGAGGATGTTGCCGGGGTGAAGGTCGGCGTGCACGAAGCCGTCGTCGAACACCATCTTGAGCAGCGTGCGAAAGCCGATCATCGCGAGCCGCGTCGGATTGGCGCCGGACTTCGCGGGCGCATCGAGGACCTTGACGCCCTCGATGAAAGCCATCGTCAGCACGCGACGGCCGCACAGCGCGGGGAACAGCGCCGGAAACGTGACGTCTGGATCGGCGGCGAACGACTCGGTGAACCGGCGGTTGTTCTCGGCCTCGATACGCAGATCGATCTGCGCGTGAATCGCGCGACCGAACTCCCCGACGCTCTCGACCGGCGCGAGCAACCGCAGCGACGGGACGAGCGCGACGAACTGCGCGAACAGCTTCATCACCGCGAGATCGAATCGCACGATGTCGTCGAGGCCGGGCCGCCGGACCTTGACCGCGACCTCCTCGCCGGTGTGCAGCGTGGCGCGATGGACCTGCGCCACCGATGCGGATGCGACGGGCTCGCGGGTGAACGTCGAGAACAGCTCGGTCACCGGCTTGCCGAGCTCCTCGACGAGCGTGCGCTCGACATGGCGCCACGCGAACGCGCCAACGTTGTCCTGCAGCCGGGTGAGCGCCTTGATGATGTGCGGCGGGAACAGGTCGGGCCGCGTCGACATGATCTGGCCCACCTTCACGAACGTGGCACCGAGCGCGATCAGCAGCGACGCGAACCGGGTGCCGAACCAGTGCTGGCGCGCCGCTTTGCCGCGAAACGTGAGCAAGAGGCCGAGCCAGCCGCCGAACCAAACCACGGCGTGGATCAGCAGGATCAGCGCGACCCAGAGGCCGCGTCCTACAAACCGCACCGCCAGCATGAATGCCACGCTACACGATTCGCGCTACACATGAGTGCCGTGCTGCAACTCGACGTTTGGTCTGATGTCGCGTGTCCCTGGTGCTATCTCGGCAAGCGCAGGCTCGAGGCTGCGATCGCCGCAACGGGCTCACCCGTGGAGGTCACCTGGCATGCGTTCGAGCTCGCCCCCGAGATCCCACGCGAAGGCGTGGACATCGACGAGTGGCTCGGCAACAAGTATCCCAAGGACAAGCTCGACGAGATGCACACGCACATGACCGAGATCGGCAAGGTCGATGGCATCGACTTCCAGTTCGATCGTCGCAAGCGTCTCGCGAACACGCGGCTCGCGCATCGTGCGATCCGGATCGCTCACGCGCTCGGCGGCACCGAGCTGCAGGGCAAGGTCGTCGAGGCCTGCTTCAAGGCCAACTTCACCGACGGGGTCGACGTGGGCGACCGTAACGCGCTGCTCGGCGCGCTCGCCGATACGGGCATCGACATCGAGGCGCTGCGCCTGCGCCTGATGGACACCGACGCGACCGCCGAGGTCATCGCCGACGAAAAGCTCGCCGGCGAGATCGGGATCGATGGCGTGCCGTTCTTCATCGCCGACGGCAAGCTCGCGATGAGCGGCGCCCAGGCGCCCGAGGCATTCGCCGGCTTTTTGGCCGAAGCCGCGAAGCTCGAGTCCGAGCCCGCCTAGCTCGCGAGTAGGTGTAGTGCTGCCGCGAGTTAGCGTGTTACCAACGCGTCGTGCCCGCCTCGCGGTATCTGCTTTTGCTCGCCGGCATTCTCGGCGTGCTCGCGATGTTCCAGCCGATGATCGGCATCGGGCGCGGTCCGGTGAAGGTCGAGCTGTCGGCCTACGACCTGAGCTTTGGTCTCGACAAGACCCACAGGGCCCTCGACGCCAAGATCCCCGCGTTCGCCGCGAAGCGGATCTCGCCCGACGTGCTGCAGACGCGCGAGGACGTGAAGCTCATCGCCGATGCATCACGCGGTGCAGCGCTCGCCTATGTGCCCGTCGCGTTCGTGCTGCTGCTCGGCGCGTTCAGCGTCTGGCGCAAGCGCACGCCGAAGCCTGTAGCGGTGATCGCTGGCGTGCTCGGCCTGATCTCGATCGCAGCGTGGGCCGGCGTGCGCTACGCGGTGATGTACGGCATCGAGGAGGAGCCCGCGCTCGAGCGCCTGCACTTCAAGGCAGTGTTTGGTGCGCACGTGCTGCTCGTCGCCGGCATCGTGGCCGTGCTCGGCGCGATCGGCGCGTTCCGCAAGGTCGACGCCTGAGCGGTACGACGTTTGAATAGGCTACCCGGAATGCCCAAGAAACCGCGTCGCACCAAGGCGAAGCCGAGCGTGAAGCGCGAGACAGTGACCGAGATGAAGAAGGGCTGGCCCAAGACGCACCGCCCGCGTACCAGCCCCGGGCGCAAGCAGACCAAGCGCGTGAAACCAGCACCCTAGCGTCGGTGCAGCACCTGCTCGATGCGGTTGGCGACGTCGTGCCACGGCCACATCTCGAGCTTCCCATCCGCGATCGGTACCAGGGCCGGAAGCACACGACTCAAGGCGTCCGGTGCGAGCGCCCATGCCTCGCGTGCGCGGCCGGGCGCAGCAGCCGTCATCTTCGCGGAGGCTTCGTTATAGCCACGATCGGCCGCGTCGTTCGCTTCTCCGATGCTGTTCACCGCGGCGAGCAACGCCTCGAGGGCGCCGACCAGCGTGCGAACGTAGGTCTGCACGTCGGTCACGAGCTCTGGCGGTAGGTCACTTCGCATCGAGCCCGCGAGCACCTGCGCGTACGTGTACGAACCCATGTCTGCCCAGCCGCCGTCGTTGGGATTGGTCGTGACCTCGGTGAGCTTCACGATGCCGGGCAGGATCTCCGCCTCCACCCACCCGGGATAGGTGCCCCCGCTGCTGCCCGAGGTGAACTTGCAGGGTACCGGGGCCGCGGAGCTCATTGCGCCGATGATAACGTCGGAGCCATGCACAAGCTCGCTGCGATCGCGTTCCTGCTCGTCGCTTGCAGTCACGACGAGGATTACAAGAAGCAGAAGCCGCCCGAGGAGGCCGTGGCAGCGGTTCGCGACGACAAGCCGCCGCCGCCCCCGCCGAAGAAGGCGCTGACGCCCGAGGAGATGGGCAACTGCAAGCTCGTCGCGAGTGGTGCGATCAAGGCCGAGCAGACCTCGCTCGGTGGCCGCCCGGCGACCAACGTCAGCTACTGGCTCACCGAGGCCGAGCGCAAGAACATGATGGGCGTCGACGGCTTCGCGGTGAACTGCCACGGCGAGGACATCAAGTTCTCGATCCTCCCCGGTGGCGGCAAGAAGGACGGCATGCCGTTCGGCCCCAAGAAGTACGACTTCAAGAAGGGCGTCGGCGACGCGAGCCTGATGGTCACGTTCAAGGGCGGCAAGACGATGGACGCGCCGGTCGGCAGCGTCGACATCACCGCGTTCGACAAGACGCACATCGCAGGCACGATCGACCTCACCGGCAAGCTCGTCCCCGGCGGCGGCAGCGTGAAGCTGTCGGGCTCGTTCGACTACAAGTGCCCCGGCTTCACCGGCTGTGAGTGAGATGCGCGCCGTCGTCACCGGCGCCAATCGCGGCATCGGGCTCGAGCTCGCGCGCCAGCTGATCGCGCGCGGCGCCGAGGTGATCGGTGGCGTCCGCGATCCCGCGCAGGCCGACGAGCTCCGCGCACTCGGCGCCCGCGTGCTGCCACTCGATGTCGCCAGCGGTG
This sequence comes from Haliangiales bacterium, assembly GCA_038322185.1. GTDB lineage: Bacteria > Myxococcota_A > Polyangia > Haliangiales > Haliangiaceae > JABFXX01. Next base: position 1,237 of record JBBQFU010000120.1, on the reverse strand, counting down.
ACTCCGTCGGTGCGTTCGCGCGCGAGGTCGGCGATGTGCCAGTCGATCTCGTGATCAACAACGCGGGCTCGAACGGCGGGTCAACGCAGAGCCTGCGCCAGATGGCAGACGATCTGTCGCTCGCCGATACCGTGCGCACGTTCGAGATCAACTCGCTCGGCGCGCTGCGCGTGAGCATCGCGCTGCTACCGAACGTGCGTCGCGGCACCGGCAAGAAGCTGCTGCACATCACGTCGGGCATGGGCTCGATCGCCGACAACGCGAGCGGCGGCTACTACGCGTATCGGATGTCGAAGGCCGCGCTCAACATGATGTCGATGTCGCTCGCGGTCGACCTCAAGAGCGAGGGCATCATCTCCGTGGTGATCAATCCGGGCTGGGTGCAGACCGCGATGGGCGGCGGCAACGCGACGATGCCCGTCGACGAATCGGTGCGGAACATCCTCAAACAGGTCGACGAGGTGAAGCTCGTCGACACCGGCGCGTTTCTGAACTGGAACGGCAAGCGCTACGCCTGGTGACTTCGATGAAGACGAACTGGACTGACAGCGTGAAGACGCGCGTTTTGCCGATGTCCGGTGAGGCGTGGAAGGTGGAATTCAATCTGAAGAAGGCCGAGGCGAAGGTTCCCGGCGTGCCGGCGAAGCCAAAGCTCGCCGACGAGGTGAAGCGCGGCGCTGAGCTGCGGCTCAACGAGCGGTATGACGCCAAGGGAGGGTGGGCACGAGACACGATCGCGCGCGACCTCGTCGATATCTGGGTCGCCCGCGCAGGTGTCGTGTTCGCAACGCAGGCCGTACTTGGCGCGTGTGCCGTGAAGCGCCGACCTAACCCGTCGTCGCCGTTTCCAGCCCCCCCGCCTTACGCGCTGCGGCGCGATGGTCAGCCGTGGGCGCGACTCCGCGAACATCTCGCCGCTGCCAGCGAGACCGACCGCGCCGCCGCGAAAGGGCACGCGGCCAAGGCGCGCAACCGCAAGGACGAGCTACGCCAAGCGGTCGCCTACGCATTCTGCGATCCCGCGTGGGTCGCCGAAGATCTCGACGGCATGTTCGAGCACGGGTATGGCCAGCTCGCGCTACTCACGGCGCTGCCCGATGCGGCGACCGCGCGAAAGGCGCTGCTGCGATTACTTGGTGAGGGACCGCCCGACGACGAGTACCCCGCTAAGTATCAGCTGATCGAGGAAGCGGTGCCGCACATCCCGAACTTGACGCTGCGGCTCGACGACGCGGAC
>JBBQFU010000119.1:0-25037 GCA_038322185.1 Haliangiales bacterium | reverse complement strand
GTCGGTGCCGTTGCAGAACAGCCCGTCATCGCAGCTCGGCGCGCTGTTGGCCACCGGCACGCACGCACCCGCGCCGCCATTGGCCTGCGGATCACAGGTGTCGGTGCCGTTACAGAACAGCCCGTCATCGCAGCTCGGCGCGCTGTTGGCTACCGACACGCACGCACCCGCGCCGCCATTGGCCTGCGGATCACAGGTGTCGGTGCCGTTGCAGAACAGCCCGTCGTCGCAGCTCGGCGCGCTGTTGGCCACCGGCACGCACGCACCCGCGCCGCCATTGGCCTGCGGATCACAGGTGTCGGTACCGTTGCAGAACAGCCCGTCGTCGCAGCTCGGCGCGCTGTTGGGCGTTGTCACGCATGCGCCGGCATTGTTGTTCGCCGTCGGATCGCACGTCTCGGTGCCGTTACAGAACAGCCCGTCATCGCAGCTCAGGGGTGTCGTACCCGGTTGACAGCTACCGGCGACGCAGGTGTCGCCCGTCGTGCACGCATTGCCGTCGCTGCAGGCCGAACCGCTTATGCACCCCACGGTGCAGTCGCTGTTGCAGCCATCGCCGTCGACGGTGTTGCCGTCATCGCAGGTCTCGCCCGCGTTCACGACGCTGTTGCCACACGCCGGCAACGTGCAGTTGCTGTCGCAGAAGTCGGTCACTCCATTGGCGTCGACCGTGTTGCCGTCGTCGCAAGCCTCGCTGCCGGTCATCACGCCGTTGCCGCAGCCGGAAAAGGTGCAATTACCCCCGGGGCCGTCGTCGCATCCATCGCCGTTGATGTTGTTGCCTTCATCGCAGGCCTCGTTGAATTCGGGCAGAACCGCATTGGGATTCGGGGTCACGATCCCGTTGCCGCACGCGGTGTCGGTACAGCTGTCACCAAGACCGTCGTCGCAGCCGTCGCCATTGGTGTTGTTGCCATCGTCGCAATCCTCGCCTGCCTCTTGGGCGCCGTTGCCGCATGATGGAAGCGGGAGGGTGCAGTTCGCATTGCAGCCATCGCCGCTAGTGGTGTTGGCGTCGTCGCATTCCTCGTTAGCGTTCTTTACACCGTCGCCGCAAAAGCCGTCGGGAAACTGGCAGTTGGCACACCCATCGTTGGGGTCAGTGTTGGCGTCGTCGCACGCCTCGGGGAACACGACGACGCCGTTGCCGCAACCGCTGGGCTTGCAGTTGTTGTCGCAGCCGTCGCCGTTGTTCTGGTTGCCGTCGTCACACTGCTCGCCTGGGTTGAGGGTGTGGTTGCCGCACCGCTGATTCTTCAACGTGCAGTCACCGCGGCATTGCTCCGTCGGGATGGGGCCGACGTCGCACTCCTCACCGCCCGTCATGATGCCGTTGCCGCAAGCGGTCAGCGAGCAGTCGCTGTCGCAGCCGTCGCCGCTCACCAGGTCGCCATCGTCGCAGCCCTCACCGGGGTCGACACTGCCGTTACCGCAGACGTTCGCGGGCTCGCACGTATCGGACCCCTGTAGATCGCACGCGCCGGACTGGCACTCGAGGTCGAAAAAGCACGGTTGACCGTCGGGGATACTGCCCGGTGTGACCGCCGATGTGACCGTGTTGAGCTTGGCGTCGCGCCCCTCCGACGAACCACCACCATTCCCACAAGCCCCAAGCGAAACCAAAAGTGCCACGAGTGGCAGTGCAAAGAATGCGCGCATGACGTCCCCCGCAGCCCGTCCCAATCCGAGCAGCAGCCAACGATAAAAGCATAATGGGACCTGGTTCAAGAGCCGATGTAGGCGAACGCGGCACACGGCGAGCCGCAGCAGATGGCTGCAGCGCAAGAACGGGGCGCTTCCGCTTAATCCGTCACACTGCCGCTACTCCACCCTTACCCGAATGAATTTCGATCTCGGTCGAGTCAACAGCCAAGCAGCAGCGTCGCCAGCGCGAGGGTCCGCGCGTTCTCGGGCAGGCTCTCGAGGAACATCGAGCGCCACGACGGGTCGGTGATCTTGGCTGCACGCGACAGCACGCGCTCGCGGGCGCTGTGGATCGCGGTGCGCGCACCATCGAGATCACCGGTCGCGCGCAGGGTTTCTGCGATCATGAGCCGCACGACCGACTCGCCCTCCTCGACTCCACCGAGGGACTCGAGGAGATCGAAACCTTCGCGCGCAGCGATCAGCGCTTCGCCCGGACGACGCTGCGAGAGCAGGACACCGGCGAGCTCGGCGAGGAGGGTTGGACGCGAGGCGGCTTGCACGGTCTGTAGGGCTTGGCGCAGCTGGGCTTCGGCCTGCGAGAGGTCACCACGCGCGGCAAGGATGCTCGCGAGATAGGTACGCGCGGCGGACTCGAGCCGACGATCGCCCTGGGCGACGAATGCATCGACCGCTTCTTGCTCGATGGTTGCAGCCTCGTCGATGCGGCCCTGGTGCTGGAGGGCACGCCCTAGGTTGTGCTTGGCGGTCGCGACAACGTTCTGCAGGCCCATGCGCAGGCCACCCTCGAGAGCTTGGCGCAACCAGCGCTCGGCCTCGGCGTAGGCACCGATCTCGAGATAGGCGTAGCCGACATGACCGTGCTGCATGCAGGCGTAGCGAAGATCGCCCGCTTGTTCGAAGGCGACGGCGGCGGCTTGCTCGGAGACGACGTAAGCACCGGAGTCACCGGCGAACATCGCGCGCGACGAGCGCGTTTGATAGACGCGGGCGAGGATGCGCGGATCGCGGACTTCGTCGACGGCACGATCGATCTTGTCGAGCAGGTCACTCGCGACTTGATACTTGCCGTGGTTGAAGAGCTGGAACGCGCAGGTGGCGGTCGCGGTCACACGCGCCGCGAGCTCACCCTCGAGATCGGGGGCTTCGTCGATCGCGCGAGCGGTGCGAGCGAGCTGCGCGAGGTCACCGAGCTTGCCGCTAGCTTCGGCGGCTTCCCCCGCGGCCGCGAACCACGCCGCGGAACCACGGAGCAATAGCCCCATCGCTTCGAGGGCGTAACGCTCGGCCTCGACGAACTCACCACACCACTTGTGCGCCTCGGCTTGCGAGCGACGCAGCAGGCCGAGGGTTTCGCCCGTCGCGCCGCACGCGACACCACGCTCGGCCCGCTTCGCGGCACCACGGAAGTCACCGGCCGCGAGAGCTTGATCGACCGCAGGCCGATACCAGGCAGCAGCACGCGCGGCTTCACCGCCCCGCTCGAAGTGCTCGGCGAGCACCATCGCCTCGGTCTCGCCGGTGTACTGGAGCCACTCGCCGGCGAGCCGGTGACCCAGGCGCCGATCGGCATCGGTGAGCATCCCGTAGGCAGCCTCGCGCACGGTGGCGTGGCGATATTGGTATTCGTCCTCGCCCTCGAAGCGCGAGACCGGCGTCTTGGCGATCAGCTCGCGCTCGACCAGCTCGTCGAGCCACGCACGGACGGTGGAGTCGCGCGCCTCGCCACCGAGGAGCTTCGTGACACCACCACGCCAGAACACCTGACCAAAGACACTCGAGGCACGCAGCACGCGACGCGCATCGACCTCGAGCCGCTCGAGACGACCCTGCACGACCGCGAGCACGGTCTCGGGCATCACATCACCCTTGCCCTCGGCGACAGCACGGATCAGCTCCTCGAGATAAAAGGCGTTTCCACCGGATTGCTCGACGAGGCGATTGATCAGCGCGTCACTCGCCTCTGCACCGAGCACCTGGCGGATGAGCTTCTCGCTCCCCTTCTTGGTCAGCTCGTCGAGGCGGAGCTCTTGCACACCACGATCGACCCACAGCCGCGGGAACAACTCGCGGACCTCGTCACGTGCGAGAGCGACCACGAACCACGGCCGATCGGGAAGCGAGCGCAGCGCCGAGTCGATCAGCTTGGTGGTCGGGAGATCACCCCAGTGTAGATCTTCGAGGATGATCACCACCGGCTGCGCCGCGGTCTCGATCGCGAGGAAGTGCTCGAAGGCTCGGCGCACCTGATCCGCCATGAGCTGAGCGTCCTGGCGCGCGGCACGCAGCTCCACAGATTCCTCGTCGGGGAACGGGATACCGACCAGCTCACCGAGGAAGTGCGTGGTGCGCGAGACGTCAGCACTCGCGTTGCGCTTGATGCGAGCGCGCAGCTTCTGCCGCCGCACTTCAATCGACTCGCTATCGGTGATGCCCGCCATGCGACGCAGCGCCGGCGCGATCATGCCGAACGGAGAACCGGTACGCAGCGGATCGCCACGGCCGATCAGGATCTCGACGGGCTCGTCTCGGCCGCGGATTCGCTTCACCAGCTCGTAGCGCACGCGCGACTTGCCGACACCCGCGGCACCGGTGATCACGACCGCACGCGCCATCGGCTCGGACAGGCACTCGTCGAACAGGCCCGTGAGCACGCCCAGCTCGCGATCACGACCGACACACGGCGTGGGCTTGCCGAGCAGCGTGCGCGAGACCTGCACGAAGTCGCGCTCGCCTACCAGATACAATCCGGCCTCGTCGCCACCGACATCGAAGCGCGTATCGAGGAGACCCGCCGTGACTTCGTCGAGACGCACGAGATGCTTTGCCGCGCTACGCGCGACGGCCATCAGCGATGCCGCGCGATCGATCGCATCCCCGACGGGCCACCGCCCCGCCATCACACCGCGCCCCGTCGCGAGCGCCATCGGCGTTTCGGGCAACAGGGTCTTCAGCGCGAGCGCGCAGCGCGCTGCCTGCATCGCTTGATCGGCAGTACCACCGGTCCCGAGCAGCGTGACGACGAGGGATCCATCGACGAGCTTCTGCAGCCGCGCGCCGTGGGCCTCGGCAGCTTCGCGCAACGCCTTGAGCTCCGGCGCTCCACCGTCGACGATCGTCGCATCGTAGGGCTGCGAGTCCGGCGGTAATGACTCCAGCTGCAGCAGCGGCACACTGGGTCGCGTCGATCCGATGTCGACCTCCTCGCGTGGGCCGACATCGATCAGCACGACACACAGCAGCCGCCGCTCGGTGGTCGTGAGTGCGGCGGCTTCCTGCGCGCTGGGCTGCCGGTCGGCGGTGTGAATCGCACCGAGGCCCGCGAGCTCGGCCGCGAGCTGCGCACCATCCCGCGGCCGCTGCTCGGGCTGCTTGGACAGCGTGCGCGCCACGAGATCGTCGAGCGCCTCGGGCACGTCGGGCCGCGCGACACCGACCCGCGGCGCGTCCTCGAGGAGAATCTTCGCGAGCACCGCCATGATGTTCTCGCCCACGAACGGCGGCTTGCCGGTCAGGCACTCGAACAGCAGGCAGCCGAGCGCGAACACGTCGGAGCGCGGCCCCACGTTGCGATCACCGCGCGCCTGCTCGGGCGCCATGTAGCCCGGCGTTCCGACCATCACACCGGTCCGCGTCGAGGAGGCATCGGCGACCCGCGCGACACCGAAGTCGAGGACCTTCACGCGCTCGAGATCACCGCCGGGGAGGAAGAGGTTCGATGGCTTGAGGTCGCGATGGATCACGCCACGCTCGTGCGCGGCACCAAGCGCCTCGGCGATCCGGCGCACCAGCTCGACCGACTCTGCGGGCGTGAGACCGCTGCGACCGATGCGCAGGTGAAGGCTCTCCCCGTCGAGCCACTCCATCGCGAGCCACATCTCGCCGTCCCCGGTGCGACCGTCGGCGATGTACCGCACGATGCCGGGGTGGCGCAGACCACTGAGCACGCGGACCTCGCGCGCGAACCGCTCCGACGCGTCTTGCGAGGCACTGCGCAGGACCTTGAATGCGACGAGCGAGTTGGTGCTGCGATCAGTGGCGCGATAGACCGTGCCCATTCCACCGGAGCCCGCCACATCGTGGAGCTCGAACCGGTTATCCACCACGTCGCCCGGCCGCATCGTTGTCTTACGCCGCCGCAGTGCGCGCCGTGTGGGGACCCCGCGACGCGACGATGAACTTCAGATTGAGGAAGTTGATCATGAAGTGGGCCGCGATGGGCCCACCGAGATTGCCGGTCCACCGCGCGAGGAACCCGAACCCGAGACCGAGCACGAGCGCCGAGATCGTCCACGGCAGGAACCGGCGGCCCGGCCCGATGTGGAGGAGGGCGAACACGATGCCTTGCACCCACACGCCCACCCATGGGAGCAGCGCACCACGAAACAGAAGCTCCTCGCCGATCGAGCTGGCCAGTGCCAGGATCACGATCTCACGACCGGTCAGCGGCCCGAGCAGGTCGTGAAAGCTGGTGTGTAGATCACGGGCCCACTGCAAATGCCGCGTCGCGACCCGGGTAAGCCCCACCACACCGAGCCCCACCAGGGCCCCGATCGCGGGTCCAGCCATGAGCTGCCAGGCTGCCGGTTGCCCGCCCAGCCGATAGAGATCAGGATCGCCCCGGCCTGCGGCGATGAGGAACGCTACAATTCCCATGGCCGCGTACAGCCCGATGACAAGGGTCGCCCGCGACAACGGCGGTGGCGGACTCCCCTCGTACGACATGGCGCCCTCATACTATGCAATGTTTCACTTGGTAGACAGGTGTCCGGACCCACTGCGCTGAAGCGTTTTGCGTTGCTGGCCGCGTGCCTCGCCCTCGTGGCGTGCGGCGGCGCCGACAAGAAGCGCGGCAAGGCTCCATCCGACGACGAGATGTCCGAGGACGACGACGGCTCGACAAGGTCGAAGAAGAAGCGCGTCGCCGATGGAGAAGAAGACGAGGACGACGAGGAGGCCGACGAGCGGCCCGCGAAGAAGAAGAAGCCCGCCGACGACGAGGAAGAGGAAGACGAAGACGAGGATGAGGGCGGCGGGGTCACCGAGGTTCGGGTCAGCGCCAAGGAGCGCGAGCGTCAGGAGCGTCGCGACCGCGATCGCGCGAAGCTGAAGGCGCAGCTCGACCGCGAAGAGGGCAAGAAGAAGAAAAAGAAGATCAACCGTTCGACGATCGGCAGGAACGCCGACAACGCCGACAACGGCGACGACGAGGAAGAGGAGGACGAGGAGACTCCGAAGCAGGCCGCCGCGCGCAAGAAGGCCGAGGAAGCCGAGCGCAAGAAGGAAGAGGCCGCGGCCAAGCGCGAGGAAGCCGCGCAGAAGAAGGCCGAGGCGGCCGAGAAGAAGAGGGCCGAAGCGGCGCGCAAGAAGGAAGAGGCTGCGGCCAAGCGCGAGGAAGCTGCGCGCAAGAAAGCCGAGCAGCTCGCACGCAAGAAGGAAGAGGCCGAGGCGAAGAAGAAGAAGGCCGCCGACGCGCTCGCCGCGAAGAAGAAGAAGGCAGCCGCCGACGAGGACGAGGACGAGGACGAGGACGAGGACGAAGAAGCCGACGAGCCTGCGCCCAAGAAGAAAGGCGTCGAGGACGAGGCGATCGCCAAGAAGAAGAAGGCCGACGAGGACGCCAGGAAGAAGAAGGCGGCGGCCGAGGACGAGGACGAGGACGACGAGGAAGTCGCCAAGGCCGAGCCGCCCAAGAAGAAGCCGGTGCCGGCGAGCACCAAGAAGAAGCCCGCGGTCGACGACGAGGTCGAGATCGACATGTCGAAGGCCGAGCCCGAGGAGGAAGAGGAAGAAGAATCCGAGCCGATCGACTTCGACAAGATCGAAGCCGACGACGATCCGCTCGCAACGAAGCGCGTGGCTGCGGTCGCGATCCCCGGCGTCGATGGCGAGCCGTCGGACACCGGCCCCGAGGACGGCGCGACGAAATCTCCGATCGTCCCGATGTCGGATCGGCCGCTCACGCTCGGCAAGGGCCGCATCGAGTTTCACGGCGGTCTGCGCGTCGGCGTGATCACGTTCCCGGGCTCCGCCATGATGGCGGACGTCAGCAACTCCTCGACCGGGCTGATGCTCGGCGGAACCTACGGCGTCAACGACAAGGCCGAGATCGGTGCCGACTACACCATCTCGTTGAGTCCTGGATCGATCAAAGGCCCGCTGCTTCTACGCGGCGCGTATCAGCTGAAGGCCGGCAAGCTCGACTTCGCGCTCGCAGGCGGACTCGCGGTCGACTTCTTCGAGCAGGCCAACGCGGTCACGATGGTGACGACCACGACCACGTTCGCGAGCCTTCAGCTCGGTGCGTGGGTGCGCTACCACCTGACGCCGAAGGTCACGCTGTTCAGCGGGCAGCCGGCCCTGCCCTCTTCGAGCATTCCGATCAGCAAGCTCGCGCTGCCGCTGCCGCCGTTCAACTACCAGCTGCAGGTCGGCCTGAACAACTCGGGGACCATCGCGCTCGAGCTACCGGTCGGCCTGGGCTTCCAGGCGACCCCCGCGATCTACGCGTTCACCTCGTTCAACTTCGCCCATATCCGGCTGGCCAACACGCAGACGGCACTGATCTTCTCGGACTTCATCCCGTTCGTTCTCGGCGGCTTCTACTCGCTCAAGACGATCGATGTGGGGTTTGTCTTCAGTGATGACCTGAAGCAGGGGACGGACTACATGCGGTTCGATGCGGTGCTGCGGTATGGGCTCAAGTGACGGTGGCAGGTGGCTTGACAGCGCGCAGGTCGGGCGGTACTCAAACAACCGTTCACAACTGAATCGCGCGGATGGCGGAATTGGTAGACGCGCTAGCTTGAGGTGCTAGTACTTAACCGTGTGGGGGTTCGAGTCCCCCTTCGCGCACGACTCAACCACTGGAAACAGTGGTTGTTTTATTTTCGGCGCGCGTGCGAGCTCGGTTTGAAGATCGTGACCTGGATCCAGTCACGTCGAAGACTGTCGGAGCTGCTGATACGCAATGCGGTCGCGCACGACTGCACGCAGGTGGGGCGATGCGAACGGTTTGTCGATCCGGATCTTCGGGATGCGATCGAGGAACGCAGCGGCGGCCTCGCTGAATGCGCCACCCGTCAAGAAGATCATCACTTCGGCCTGGGAGGGGGCGATCTCGGTCAGCCTGGCGTGGAGCTCCATACCAGTCATCTGCGGCATCATGAGGTCGCAAAGGATCACGTCGAAGCGCGAGCCCTGAGCGATCAGTCGCTCGGCTTCGTCGCCTCCCTGAACGGTGCACACGTCGTGGTCGCGACCCAGGATGCGCTGGACGACCTTCAAGATCATCGGATCGTCGTCGACGACCAGGAGGCGTCCGAGATTCGCCCGTTTCGTCGCGCTTGGCATCGGCGAGGGCGGAGGCTCGATCTCTGGTGGGGAGGACTTCGCTGCCGGCAACGTGAGGCGAAACCTGCTGCCACGACCGACGGTACTCTCGACGTCGATGGTTCCGCCCATCTCGTGAACGATGCGCTGGCAGATCGGTAAGCCGAGGCCGGTCCCCATGCCGATTGGCTTCGTCGTGAAGAACGGTTGGAAGAGATCGGTCAGGTGCTCGGGCAGAATGCCGCAGCCGGTGTCGTGGACCTCGATGACAGCGCGCCCGCTGTCATCTGTCTCGGTCAGCAGGGTAATTCGATTCCCTGCGGCATCGCCCTCGCGAATCGAGTGGGCCGCGTTGACGAGCAGGTTCAGGATGACCTGGCCCAGACGTGCGTCGTTGCCCCACACCCTTGGCACCTCACGGAAGTCACGTACCAGCCGGGCCCGGTGGCGGATCTCGTTCCACGCCATACGAACTGCTGAATCAAGCACCTTGCCGACGACGATCTCTGTACGACGCTCGTCATCGGGGCGCGACAGCACCTTGAGGTCTCGCACGATCGTCCGGATCCGCTCCGCGCCATTGCGCGCTTCGCCAAGCAGCTCGTCAACGGACGCGGACTCGACAGAGGGCGCCTTGTCGATCTCCTCTTCGAGCAGCTCCAGGTTAGCGACCACCGCAGCGAGTGGGTTGTTGATCTCGTGCGCGACGCCTGCTGCCAGCGTTCCGATACTCACCATCCGATCGCTGATCGCCAGCTGGCGTTCGAGGTCTTTCTTGTGTGAGATGTCGCGCGTCACGGCCGAGACTCCGACGACCTGCCCCTGCACCGTGATCGGCGCCATCGAGATCGACGCTTGAAATAACGAGCCATCCTTGCGACGACGCATACTCTCGAGGTTGCGGAGGGTCTCGCCCGCGCGCACCCGCTGGAGATTCGAGGCGAGCTCGTCGCGCTGCTCGGCCGGCACGAGCATCTCCGGCGTGAGGCCGAGAACTTCGTCGGCTGTGTGACCGTACAAACGCTCGGCACCGAGGCTCCAGTAGTTGATGCGCCCGTGCTCGTCGGTGCCATCGATCGCATCGTCGGCAGCCTCGATGATCGCCTCGAGACGCACACGCTGCCCCTCTGCGCGCCGGCGGTCGGTCAGATCACGGAGGACAACGATATGCTGACCCGGCATGACGTTCGCCACCGCGGAGTATTCGATCAAGCGCCGATCACCCGATGCCGTTACGACCGCATGCTCACCCGCGGCCGTGCGGGCATCGAGGAAGGCCTGGGAGGCGCCGAGCACGAATGCCGAGGCCACGGGCGTGATGTCCGTGATCGAACGGCTTAGCAGCTCATCGCGGGTGTAGCCGAGCAGACGTAGCGCGGCCGGATTCGCATCGACGTAGCGGCCATCGCCTGCTGCGACCAGGATGGCATCCATGTTCTGGTCGAATAGCGCTCGATACCGCCGCTCGCTCGCGCGGAGCTCTGCGATGGTGCGGCCGCGCTCGATAGAATGCCGAATGGTGCGTTCCAACGCGGCGAGCGTGAACTGCGCCTTGATCAGGTAATCCGAGGCGCCGGCTGCGAGTGCCGCGCGCTCCAGCGCAGCGTCTGAATGTCCGGTCAGCAAGATGACCGGTGTGCTCACCCCCTGAGCGAACGCCTCCTTCATGAGACTCAACCCGTCGCGAGTCCCCAGACCGTAGTCGAGCAGCGCGACCGCGTAATCGCCGGTCAAGAGCTGGGTCAGCCCAGCGTCGTACGTGCCGGCCCACTCGACCACGTAGCTGTTCGGGCCGGGCATGGAAACCATGACGTCCGCGATGGACTGGTAGTCCGTCGCGTCGTCGTCGACGAGCAGGATCTTGATGGGGTCTGTCACGGCGGGTGGGGCCTCCACGGCTTGTCGGCGCAACATCACCAGTGGAAGTCGGCCCCTTTACGAGACGCTGTAGGGTGATCGTGACCCCACGCAGGAGCTGCGCGTCATGCAAACCGTTGTCCGCGCGTGTGCCACCCAGGCTCTACTGCCCGCCAGGGCTAATTGGCCTGCCAGGTGCGACACCTTTTCGTTCCGATGAGTTAGGGTCGGCGCGCCTGATGCAGTCTACGGATGGTATGCGCCCCCTTGATGAGCTCCACGCCATGGCTCAGCGCGTCGCTGACGAGCACCGTGCGAACTCCCGCGCTTGCGACAAGCGTTGGTGCGACGAGCTCGAGCTCCGCCGCGCCCAGCTCGCCGCCGCCGCCGCCCGCCTGAACCATCGCTAGATCGCGGTCGCGTTTGGCGACCTACACGATCACGATAAGCTGTTCGCGGTGTCCTTGGTCTGCCCCAGCTGTGATCACGTGCCTGGCACAGACGCGACGACGGGCTCGTCGTGTGAGAGCTGCGGCGCGACTCTGATGAGCGTGCCGCCCGATCCGATCGATCTGGGTCTGCCACCGATGGGAGACCTCGACCTCGTCGACCTCGGCGAGCGCGCGGGTGCACCGGCACTCGAGCCACGCGTAGCCGCGGTCGCGAAGACGGAGCAGGTCCACGTCGACATCGTCAACGTCGCGCCGTCGCATCAGCCGCTCGAGCTCGATGGATCGTGGAAGCAAGAGAAGGACGCGCGCATCGCGGGTAAGGCGCCGCTGAGCCCGACGGCTGCGCGCATCGTCGCCGAGGATCGCGCCGTACGGCGCCACAACAAGGGCCTGTACTTCGCCGTCGTGCTGTTCCTCGCGATCGCCGGTGCCGGCGCGTATCTCTACGTCCTCGCGAAGAAGGAGTCCGACAAGGGCGCCGCTGTCGTCGAGCCTGCACCCACGAAGCCCAAGACGCCCACCCCTGGGCCACCGCCGGTGGTGACGCCCGCGCGCGACAACAGCGTGCCCAGCACCGGTGTGTCGATTCGTATCATCGGCGCGAACGGCACACCGATCACGATCGATGGTGCGAAGGCTGGCAAAACACCGGTCTCGCTCAAGCGCGGCGCGAGCAAGCGCGCGATGGTGATCGGCGCGGCGGGGTCGACGTGGAAGATCGTCCCCGATCACGATCAGACCATCGACATCACCAAGCCCTGATCGCAACGACAACCTGCCCGGCTCCCACACCCATGCGCTGGGCATGCTGATCGCCGGGCTCGAAGCGCAGCTGCAGTGAGCGCTACTTCTTCACCTTGGTGACGCCATTGCGGGTGCCGTTCGATGCCACCGCCGGCTTCTTGCCGGTCTTGGGCTTCTTGTAAGTGACCTTGTTCGAGGTGCCGTTGATGTTCACAGCACCGAGCACGTTGGTCGCGACGCTGTTCTTGTCGCCGTTGACGTTGAGCGTATCTACGTTCTCGGCCTTCACCTTCACGTTGCTGCCGCTGACGTTGACCTCTTCGCAGGTGCCGGTGAACGTGAACGTGCCGCCGCTGTAGCTCACGTTCACCTTTGGATCGCTCGCGCAATCCCAGGTCGTACCGTCGGTTGGCTCGGCGAGCTCCTTGTCCGCGTGCGCGATCGCGGGCGCCAGAGCGACCACCAAGAAGCAGGCTTTCAGCATCTGCCCATTACATCACGGCGACGATGGGGAAGACAACTAGCACCAAAATCAGCAGGTATCCCCTCAGCTCTTCGAGGTGGACAAACGGGTACTGTCGGCGGGTGAGTCGTTTTGATCTGTGCGTGCTCGGCGGCGGACCGGCTGGTATCGCGGCGGCGATCCGTGCCTGCGACCTCGGCAAGCGCGTCGCGCTCGTCGACGGCGGCCCGCTCGGCGGCGCGGGCATCTTCGACGGTGCGCTGTCCTCGAAGACGTTCTGGCACCTCGCGATGGATTACGCGCGCGCGGCCCGCACCGACCGCGGCTACGACGGCAGCGGCCTTCGCGTGAGCTGGCCCGCCGTGTGTGCCGAGGTCAGCGAGGCATGTGGCGAGGCGCAGACCCTGATCGCCACGCAGCTCGCCGCCCTCGCCTCGCCCGCACCGGGCCGTGGCACCGTCGAGCGCATCACCGGTCGTGGCGCGTTCGTCGCCAAGCACGACGTCACTGTTGGTGATCGTACGATCAGCGCCGATCGCTTCGTGCTCGCGGTCGGTTCGCGCCCTCGCGTCCCGCAGAACATCGCCGTCGATGGCGTTCGCATCGTCACCAGCGATCACATCGAGCGTGTCCCCGAGCTGCCCCGCCGGCTCGCGGTGATCGGCGCCGGCGTCGTCGGCTGCGAGTACGCCACCGTGTTCGCGCTGCTCGGCCAGACCGCGGTCGACGTCTTCGATCGCCAGGAGCGCATCCTGCCGTTCGAGGATGCTGACGTCTCCAATGTCGTCGCGACCCGCTTCGCCTCGATCGGCATCCACGTCCACCGCAAGGCGCGCATCGAGCGCGTCACCACGATCGGCGACGAGGTCGAGGTCGCGTGGGTCGACGAGAACGGCACGGTGCAGGGCAAGCGCTACGACCGCGTGCTGGTCGCGACGGGCCGCATCCCGCAGACGCAGGGCCTGGGCCTCGAGCACGCCGGCGTCCAGGTCGATCCAGGCTCGTGCGGCGTGATCGTCGACGACACGCGCACGTCGGCGCATCACGTGTGGGCCGCCGGTGACATCACGCCCGATCTCATGCTCGCGAACCTCGCCGAGGTCGAGGCGCGCCACTCCGTCGAGGACATGTACGGCTTCGATCCGCCCGCGATCATTCGCGAGGCGCAGTCGGCGATCTACTTCCTCAGCCCCGAGGTCGCTGCGGTTGGCCTCAACGAGCAGATGGCCAAGGAGAAGGGCATCCGCTACCGCGCCGCGATCGTGTCGAACGCGCTCAACCGCCGCAACATCGCGATGCGCGCACCGACCGGTTTCGTGAAGCTCCTCGTTCGCCGCGACGGCCACTTGCTTGGCCTGCGCGTCGTCGGGCCGCAGGCCGGCACCTGCATCCAGGGCGTCGCGCTGCTGATCGGTCAGGGCGACACGCTCGAGGCCGTCGAGCGCTGCGTGCACCCGCACCCCGCGGTCACCGAAGGCGTGCTCGAAGCTGCGCGCCTGCTGTTGGGACGCTCGCTATTCAAACCCGACGCGATGCCGGGGCTGTGCTCGATCGTCGAAGGCTAGCGCTCGGTCTCGCGCTGCTCGCGGTGATCGCGATCGTCGCGTCGCCGTTCGTGCTGTCGATCGTCCGCACGCCCGGGTTTCACCACTATCCCGACTCGCGCATCGCGCTCGTCCTGTCGAACGCGCCGTTCCTCCTCGTCGCTGCACTCGCTCGTGGAGCGCCGTGGTTCCTGCGCATCGCGGTCGCCGCGATCGCGATCGGCTCGGGCGCCTATCACGCAAGTCCGGGCGACACGCTGCTCGCGCTCGACTGGGCGCCGATCGCGCTGACACTCATGCTGCTCGCGGCGACTGTCGTCGATCTGCGCATCGCGTTCGTGCTCGCCCCCGCCCTCGCGCTCGGCTCGGTCGCGTTCTGGCTCGCGACCGGTGGCACCGAGCACGGCGGCAACATGGCGCCGTATGTCGTGATGCAGGCCAGCGGCGTGTTCGTCCCGCCGCTGATCGCCTTGATCGCACCGTCGCGCGTCCGCGCGCCGTGGCTGCTCGCCGGCGTGGCGTGCTTCGCGCTCGCTCGCGCGGCTGCGGCCTACGACCGCGAGCTCCTCGAGGCGATCGGCCTGTCCGGTCACAGCATCAAGCACATCATCGCTGCCCTCGCTGCCGCGTGCGCACTGCGGGCGACGACAGGTCGATCAAGTGCGACACTGAAGCGGCAGCTGTGACTACCGCGAAGGCAGACTTGAAACGCGAGCTCCTCGAACAGCTCGAGGCCCAGCTGGTCGCCGCGCGCGCATCTCACGCCGCTGCGACCGAAGGCGCGATCAGCGATGAAGCGCGGCCCGAGAATGACAAGGACACGCGCGGTCTCGAGCAGTCGTATCTCGCGCGCGGCTACGCACAGCGGGTGGCCGAGCTCGAGTCCGCGTTGACCTCCGTCGGCGCGATGACGGTCGCGAAGTCACCGCGCGTCGCGATCGGTGCACTCGTGACGATCGAGGAGAACGACGCCGAGCGCATGCTCTACATCGCTGCGCATGGTGGTGGCCTCGTACTCGCCGGCTCCATCACCGTGGTCACGCCCACCTCGCCGATGGGCCGCGCGCTCCTGGGCAAGAACGCCGATGACGAGTGCGAGCTGGTCGCGGGCGGCGTGACGCGCGCGCTGCTGATCACGACGGTCGCGTGATCGTAGCGCACGGACGTGCGAAGCTCCGCGTCGGAGGCCCTGATGCTCGGACGGATGATGAACTACCCGCTGACGATCACGCATCTGCTGGATCGTGCTGCGACCTATCACACACGCACCGAGGTGGTCAGCGTACGCCCCGACAGATCGGTGACGCGCACGACCTACGGTGACCTCGCGTCGCGCAGCGCGCGCCTCGCGAACGCGCTCACCAAGCTGGGCATCAAGTCCGGCGATCGCGTCGGCACGCTGGCGTGGAACCACCACCAGCACCTCGAGTGCTACTACGGCATCCCCGCGATGGGCGCTGTCGTGCACACGCTCAACCTGCGCCTGCACCCGACGGAGATTGGCTACATCGCGAACCACGCCGAGGATGTCGCGATCGTCGTCGATCAATCGCTGTGGGCGCTGTTCGACAAGTTCCGCGGCGCGGTGAAGAGCCTCAAGCACGTGATCGTCGTGCGCGACAAAGGTGAGCCGCTGCCGGAAGGCACGCTCGACTACGAGGCGCTGCTCGCCGAGGCCTCGCCCGAGATCAAGTGGCCCGTGCTCGACGAGAACACCGCCGCGATGCTCTGCTACACGTCGGGCACCACCGGTAACCCCAAGGGCGCGCTGTACAGCCACCGCTCGACGGTGCTGCACGCACTGACGGTCTCGCTGCCCGACGTGATCGGCTTCGCGGTCACCGATGTCGTGCTGCCCGTCGTCCCCATGTTCCATGCATCGGGTTGGGGCCTGCCCTACGCCGCGGTGCTCGTCGGCGCGAAGATCGTGCTGCCGGGGCCGCACCTCGATCCGCAGTCGCTGATCGATCTGATGGAGCGCGAGCGCGTGACCGTGGCGGGCGGGGTCCCCACGATCTGGCTCGGCATCCTGCAGCTCCTCGATGCGAACCCGACCAAGCACGACCTGACGTCGATCCGCACCATGGCGATCGGCGGCTCCGCTGCGCCGGCATCGCTGATCGAAGGATTCCGAACCCGGCACAAGCTCGAGGTCACCCACGCGTGGGGCATGACCGAGACCAACCCGGTTGGCACCGTCGCGCGCGTGAAGCCGCACCTGCGTGGCGACGCCAAGCGCGAGCTCGAAGTGCGCTCGACACAGGGGATGGCGCTACCGTTTGTCGAGACGCGCCACGTCGACGACACCGGCAACGTGTTGCCATGGGACGGCAAGACGATCGGCGAGCTCGAGTGCCGTGGCCCGTGGGTCACGAGCATCTACTTCAACGACGAGGGTGCCGACCGCTACACCAAGGACGGCTGGTTCCGCACCGGCGACGTCGTGAAGATCGATCCTGAAGGCTACGTGTCGATCACCGATCGCGCGAAGGACGTGATCAAGAGCGGCGGCGAGTGGATCAGCAGCGTCGCGCTCGAGAACGCGCTGATGGCGCATCCCGCGATCGCCGAGGCGGCCGTGTTCGCGGCGCGCCATCCGAAGTGGACCGAGCGCCCGGTCGCCGCGGTCGTGTTCAAGGCCGGCCAGCAGGCAACCGATGCCGAGCTGCGCGCGCACCTCGCACCGAGCTTCAACTCGATCGCGCTGCCCGACGCCTACGTGACCGTCGAGCAGATACCGCGCAACAGCACCGGCAAGTTCATGAAGAGCAAGCTGCGCGAGTCGTACGGCGAGATCCTCGCCGAGCGCGGCCTGATCAAGTAGCCCGCTCCCGGTCGCCGAACCATCAGGTTCGTGTGAAGCTTTGGGCATGCGCACCACCCTCCTGCTGACCGCAATCGGCGCCGACCGCACGGGGCTTGTCGAGTCACTCGCGAAGAAGATCGCCGCCTCTGGTGGCAACTGGGAGGAGAGCCGGCTCGCGCGGCTGGGCGGCCAGTTCGCCGGCATCGTGCTGGTCACCATCGACTCGGAGCGCAGCGATCAGCTCATCGGGGCCCTGCGTGAGCTCGAGGCCAGCGGCCTTCAGGTCACCGCCCGCCAGGTCGCCGCGCCCGCCGCCAGCTCCACCGGCACCAAGGTCCGCCTGACCGTGACCGGCGGCGATCGCCCCGGCATCGTGCGCGACGTGTCGCGGATCCTCGCCGAGCGCGGCGTCAACGTCGAGGAGCTCGAGTCCTCGATGGGGAGCGCCCCGATGTCGGGCGAGGCCCTGTTCGTCGCGCGCGCCCGCCTGATGGTCCCCGCCGCCGTCGACCTCCACACCCTGCGCGCCTCGCTCGAGGGCCTGGGAACCGAGCTGATGGTCGACCTCACGGCGGACTCATAGCGGCTCGCGGAGCTCGCCCAAGGCCGGGAAAACCGCCGATTTCTTGCTCCCCGGATCCCCGGATGACCATCCTCGAACATGGTCCGAGCCGGGATTCTGTCCGCCGTCGCGTACTTCGCCAGCTTCCTCATCGCGTTTTTCGTGATGCAGGGCATCGCGAACGCCGATGAGACGTCGGCAAGCGACAAGCTCCGCACGCTCTACTCGACGCGCTTCACGTTCACCGACGACGGGCTGCCGCTCATCACCGTCGAGATCATGGGCGGACGCAAGGACGTCAAGCTCAAGGCCCGGAGCGGTATCGTGGTGCGGCCCGATGGTATCGGTGGCAGCACGGTCGAGTCCGAATCCGGCGACTCGTGGACGATCACGGCCGAGAACGTCAAGCCGGCGCAGATCATCGAGTGGACCGTGGTCGAGACGCTCGGGCCCGACGATGCAACTGGCATCACCGCCGCGCTCACGCGCTGGAAGGATCGCGGCTTCGATCCGCGCTCGTTCGAGATCGGTACCGTGTTCGGGACCGGCGGCGAAGTGATCGATACGCGCGAGGTTCGCATCGCGATCGACTCCGTCGCCGCGGGCAAGGGCGCCGCACGCGCCGCCGAGCACGCGAAGAAGTACAACGTGAAGACGCTCGTGCACGAGGAGCTCGTGCGCCGCCCGGCCGGCACGATCGTCGCGAAGAGCGGTGCGACGACGATCCGCAACCCGGGCGTGCTGTGGTTCATGCCGAAGAAGCCGAGCGAGACGCTGACCGTCGCCGATGTGCCGACTGGAACCGGTGGCTCGCAGATGCAGACCGGCCTCGAGGACCGCCGCTACTGGGGCGCCGTCTACATCACGCTCGGCCACGACGGCACGCTGCTCGCGGCGAACGCGGTGTCCGAGGACAAGCTGCTCGCGGGACTCGTCCCCGCCGAGATGTATCCCGATGCACCGCAGGCCGCGCTCGAGGCGCAGGCGATCGCCGCACGCACCGAGCTGTTGCAGAAGATCGGCCGCCGCAACATGACCGATCCGTTCCTGCTGTGCTCGACGCAGCAGTGCCAGGTCTACGGCGGTGCAGGCAAGGAAGACCCGCGCACCACGAAGGCCGTCGAGAAGACGCGGGGCGTGGTTCTGCTACGCGATGGCGGCGGGCTCGTCGATATCCGTTACAGCGCCACGTGCGGTGGCCACAGCGAGGACAACGACTGGATCTGGGGCGGCGATCCCGATCCATCGCTGCGCGGCCGTCGCGATGATCCGAAGTCCAACGTCTCCAAGGTGACCGATGTAGGGGCCTTCCTCGACGAGGATCCCAAGAAGTTCTGGTGCGGTCGCGTCGAGAAGTCGAAGAACCGCGTCCGCTGGACCGAAACGATCACCATCGAGGATCTCACCGCGCGCATCACGGCGGACTACGCCGAGATCGGTCGCGTAAAAGCCCTCACCCCGAAGTCACGCGGTGTGTCGGGCCGCATCCAGGTGCTCACGATCGTCGGCGAGAAAGGCTCGGTCGACATCACCGGTGATCTCAAGATCCGCCGCACGCTCGGCGGCCTCAAGTCGACGCTGTTCGAAGTGAAGCGCGAGGGGAACAAGTTCACGTTCCGCGGCGCGGGCTTCGGCCACGGCGTCGGCATGTGCCAGCTCGGTGCGATCGGCATGGCTGACGCCGGCAAGCCGTACAAGGAAATCCTCGGCCACTACTACCGCGGCACGCACGTCCACAAGCTCTACTAACAGTACGATGCCCGTATGGGATTGATGGGCGAAGGCTTCCGCGGAACGTACCAGGGCCACAAGGTCGAGCTCATCCGCGACAACCTCCGGAAGAAGCTCGCGCTCCTTATCGATGGCGTGGAGGTCGCAAGCGAGCCGCGGACGCTTCAGCACGACATCACGCTGACCGCCACGCTCGTGCACGAAGGTGTGTCCCATCGCGTCGTCGCACGCTCGATCGTGGGCCGCACGACGTCCGGCACCATCCACATCGATGGCGCGCCGATGACGATCGCGAAGACCTAAGGCGGTGGTGGCGCGACGCTCTGCGAGTACACGAACGTGATGGCCGTGCACACCGGAACGGCCCTGCCGTCGAGCATGTACGGTCGGTAGCGCCACTTCGCCATTTCGCGCGCGAGCTTCGCGTCGTAGCCGGGTACCCCCGTCGATTTCAGCAGGCGGATCTGGGTGACGTTTCCGGTGACGTCGAGACACAGCTTGAACGATCCGATGACGCGCTGATTACCTGAGTCGAGGATGCGGGTCTTGTCTGCATCGTCGGGCGTGATCATCTTCGTGCCCGCGATCCGGTATGACTCGAGCGAGGTCGGCGGAACGTTCTTCGGCAGTGATGGCGGCGGTGGCGGTGGTGGTGGCCCCATATCGCCGGCAACGCCAACCTCGCCGCCAACCTCGCCGCCTTCGACCCCGCCACACTTGGATCGCGCGCTGATCGCAGCGACCGCCAGTCCACCACTGGCTCGCTCCATGAGCTCCAGCTTGTAGCTCGCGCACGTGGGCTCGAGCTCGACAACCCAGCGTCCGCGATCGGACATGACCGTTCCTGATCCCGGGTTGACGCTGTCCTCGCCGAGCTCGAGGAGACACCCTGCGAGCACATCGAGTCCGTCGCCAGTGACGGTCTGTTCACCGTCGAACTTCCCACGGCACGGATCATCGAACAGCTCCAGCCCGGCGACCCGCACGCTCGAGGCGAGCATGACGCGCACCTCCGATTGCTTGTTGCGGCTGATCGCGCGGACGAACTGCTTGGCCGTGATGATCGCGGACTTGTCGTCGGGCCTGCCCTTCGGCGGCGGCGGTGGCTCGGTCGAAGTGGGCGACGAGCCGCTGAAGCAAGCGCCGGCCAGCAGGGCCGCGGCGAGCAAGGAGGGCGTGCGCATGGCGGCTACCGTAGCTCGATGGTCGCGCCGGGTGCGAGCGAGATGCGCGTTCCTCCGCCGTTCGGCGCGCGCTCGATGAGGCGCGGTCCCGCGAGCCCGGCCTGCACGAAGTCGCGGCGGCAGCGGCTGATCAGCGTGTTGATCTCGTTGCGCGACACGCCCGGATTACGAGGCCACACGATCGTGCGCACGACGTCGTCGGGGATGAAGTCGCCGACCTTGTAGCCCTCGGGCGGCCGCAGCAGCGCGACCATGAGATCGAGGCGGCGATCGGCGAGGTTCACCTCGAGGTCACCGTCGCTACCGCCGAACACGATGCGACCGCCGCGCGGCAGCATCTCGATCACGACGCGCATCGGAAGATCCGCGCGGCGCACCGCCGTCGTCACCTGCCCGCCCGCGAAATAGCCGACCTCGAATGTCTCGTCGAGGAACGCGAGCAGATCGCCTGCGGTCACCGGCGTTGGCTCGTCGACCTCGAGCTCGCTCGCATTGAGCGTGGTCCCCTCGACGCACGCCTGCACGAACAGCTCGCCCTGCGCGACGCTGAGCACGAGTGTCTGCTCGGGCCAGCGCGCGATGATCAGGTCTGCGTTCATCCCGCCACCGACGACGAATGGTGAGCGAACGATGCCGAAGCTGCCGCCGCCCGTGCGCGCGAGCACGAAGCCGGTCGCGGCCTCCCCGCTCGCCGGCGCGCGCGCGACGAGGACCTTCAGCGTCAATCCCGGCAAGCGCAGCTCGTCGCCGTCGACGAGCACACAGGGACGCTGATGCTGCGTGCCGTTGACGTCGACCGGTGCGCGGCCGAGCGGCACGACCTCGACGCCATCGGCGGTGAGCCGCACGTGGGCGTGGCGCCGGCTGATGCTCGGATCGGCGACAACGATGTCGCAGTCGCCCTGGCGGCCGATCAGGATGCCGCTGGGGCCGACCCGCCTCGACGGGCCCTCCGGCAGCACCAGCACGCAGCGGACACCCGACATGGCGCGAGCATATCGGCTACCGCCGGCACCGACTACTGGCTGAAGACCGCCAAGTCTCGGCGGCTTGATGTCGGTGTGATGTCGGGTTCCGCCGGGGGCAGGCGTAACAACAGGTACATGACGAACTTACTCACCGTCCTTTGCACCCTGTCGCTGGCCGTGGCCTGTAGCGAGAACACCATGGACCCCGGTGGAGATACCGGACCGGAAACCGGCTCGGGCTCGGGCTCGGAGACCGGATCGGGCTCGGGCTCGGAAACCACCACGACCGCCGACTGCCTGGCGGACTCGTGCGTGTGCCCGACGACCACGGGCTGCGCGCACGCGTGTGAGCCGGGCGGCAACCCGTGTCACGTGCAGTGCCAGCCCGGCAAGGACTGCGACGTCACATGCGAGGCGACCGAGGAGTGCCATGTCGAGGCGCTGACGAGCGCGACGGTGACCGTCGATTGCGCGGGCGCCACCGAGTGTCACGTGACCTGCCCTGCGAGCGGCTGCACCGTCGAGAACTGTGTCGGCAGCGACTGCGTTGTCAGCTGCGGCTACGGCGCCGACGCCACGATCACCGGCACGACGGCGAGGTGCCTGTGAAGATCGTCATCGCGATCTTCGCGTTTGCCCTCGCTGCCTGCTCGAGCACGGGCACCACCTGCGAGTCGGACTCGTGTCTGTGTCCTGCGTCAGAGAGCTGCGAGTACGCGTGCGATCCGGGCGGCCCGCCCTGTCACGTGCAGTGCGCCACAGGCCAGGCATGCGACGTGACCTGCGAGGCGAGCGAGGAGTGCCACGTCGAAGCGCTCTCCAGCTCGGCGGTGAACGTCGACTGCGCTGGCACGGCCGAGTGCCACGTGTCGTGTCCCGCGAGCGGCTGCACCGTCACCAACTGCATCGGCAGCGAGTGCGTCGTGAGCTGTGGCCTCGCCGGCCGCGCGACGATGGCCGGTACCACGGCGACGTGCCCGTGACCGCAGACGGGCCGCTCCGCTGGCTCGCCGAGACGCTCCGCATGCACCACATCTTCAGCCCGTCGCCGGCCCGACGGCGTCAGTTCGTGGTGCTGCCGCGCTCCTCACGTCCGGCGACCCTATAGAATCCGCCCTATGAACACCTGCAGCATTCGAGCACTCCTGGTCCTCGCGATCACCAGCATCACGGCGTGTGACAGCGGTGAGAAGGGCGAACCGGGCGAGACCGGTCCAGCCGGGCCGGCCGGCGATCCGGGGGCCGCTGGTGCGCCTGCGATCACGAGGATCACGCACAAGCTCGTCACATCGATCCCGTACATCGTCAACTCGCCGAACAACACCAACTGGCTCAAGCTCACCGAGGATGTCGGCACCTTCACGGTGATGCGCGACGGAGCCCCCGTCATGGTCGAATTTACGGGCCACGCCTACACCGAAAACGGTGCTGCGACACTCGCATTGCGCGTCGACGACACCGATAGCGTCGGCAATACGGGCTCCGGTGTGTACAGCGGCGGCACTCCGCTTCCCGAGATGGCCGTCTTCACGAGCGGCGCGGATGGTCTGTACCTGCCGATCCATCTGCGGACGATGTTCAGCTCGCTGGCGGCGGGCGAGCACACGGTCACCGCGTGGGTCTGGACGGAGGCCCCCGGGACGGAGGTCGACCTCAATGCGGGCGGGTTCCGAAACTCGATGACCGTGACCGAGTATGCCGCGGGCACGATGGTGACCCAGTAGCGGCGTAACAGGTCGGTGACAGCGGACGATCGTCTCCGCACCGAGCGCCTGGCGTAGTATCTCGCCTGCATGCAGCTCCTCCCGACGACGATGGTGGGTTCCTATCCGCGCCCGGCGTGGTTCACGCAGCAGCTGGCGGGTCGTGATGTCCTCGAGGCGTTCAAGGTCGCATCGCACGCCGAGGCGTTTCACGACGCCACGCGCTGCGTGATCAAGGACCAGGAAGAAGCCGGCCTCGACATCCTCAGCGATGGCCAGATGTGGTTCGACGACTACAGCATGGGAATCGGCTCGTTCCTTTGGTACTGGCTCGAGCGCACGCGCGGTTTCTCGGCGGAGAAGCTGCCGCATCCCGCGCGCGACAAGGCGAAGGGCCGCGATGTGTGGGCGCTCGACGAGGCTGGTGGTGTTGCGGTCGAGGGCGCGATCGAGCGCGGCCCCGTGCGCATGTCGCTGATCTATCAGTGGGCGCAGCGCCATACGCAGAAGCCGATCAAAGCGTGCGTCGGTGCGGGTCCGGTGCAGCTGTCGACGCTCGCGCACTTCCGGTCGGGCCCGGTGAAGAACCGCTACGACCTGGCCAAGGGGCTCGCAGATGTGTTCCGTGCCGAGATCGCCGAGCTCGTCGAGGCTGGCTGCAAGCACATCCAGCTCGAGGACCTCGGCGCGTGGATGCCGCACCTGTCGGGCGACAAGGACTGGTCGTGGGTGAGCGAGACGATCGATCGCACGATGGCCGAGATTCCCACGGGCGTCGAACGCTCGTGGCACTTCTGCATGGGCAACGCCTGGGGCAACAAGCTCGAGGGCATGACCGCCGGCGGCTACCGCGAGATCCTGCCGCACTATCACGACGTCAAGGTCGACGCGTACGTGCTCGACTTCGCGTGCCGCGAGATGGAAGACGCCGACCTGCTGCGCAAGATGCCCGCCGACAAGAAGGTCCACGCCGGCGTGATCGATGTGCGCACCCTCGAGATCGAGCATCCCGAGCAGGTCGCCGCGCGCGTCCGCAAGGTGCTCGCCCACATCGAGCCCGAGCGCGTGACGCTCACCACGGATTGCGGCCTCAAGCAGCTGCCGCGGGTCGTCGCCATTCAGAAATTGCGCGCGCTGGCGGAGGGTGCGAGCATCGTACGTCGAGAGCTTCGCTGATGCGCACTGCCCTGCTTTTGCCCACCCTCCTCCTCGGTTTCGCTACTGCCTGCGGCGGCGACGATGCCGATCCGCACGGCATCACGACGTGCTCGGGCTGGGTCGACAATCAGGGCAACGCGTTCGCTGGCTCGTGCGAGGCCGCCTGTGCGTCGCCACCGGCCAGCACCGGCGAGCAGTGCGACACGGTCGGTGGGCTCGGCTGCGCTGCGTTCACGTTCTCGGGCACCGACGGGTGCTGCATCGAGCAGGACGCGACGATCAAGTTCTTCGAGTGCGAGTAGCCGTTACTGGCTGTTCGCGGCGGCAGCCAGAACCTCGTCCGTTGTCGGGCGATCGTTCATGGTCGCGCCGACCTTGCGGAAGCTGATCGCGCCGCCCGCCTCGACGATAAACGTCGACGGCTTCGCGACACCCGCGGCTGCATCGGCGACGCCCCACTCCTGGATCACGGTGAGCTGCGGATCGCCGTAGAGGTTGAAGTTGAGGCCGAGCTTGTCCTGGAGCGCTGTCGCGTCCTCGGTGCTGTCCGAGCTCACGCCGACGATGATCGCGCCCGCATCCGCGAACTCGCGCTGGCGTGCGTTGAGATCGCCGAGCTGCTTCTGGCAGTGCGGGCACCAGCCGCCCATGTAGAACACCACAACGACGCGCTGCTTCTCCCACAGCTTCGACATCGGCATCGCGGAACCATCGCGCTGGCGCACCTGGCTATCGGGCGCAGCGCTCGCTGTGACGTCCCGATCGATGCGCGACTTGTCCGTGTTCTTGTACGGGTTCTGCACCTTCGCGGGCGTACAGGCCGCGAGCGCGATCAACAGTGCGAACGTCCACCTCGGACCCATGGCGT